>NZ_CP157874.1:2679423-2990769 GCF_040214835.1 Pseudomonas asiatica
TAGGCCACTTCGTGACCGGAGAACTGGGCACCGGCGATGGCGGCGGCGAACACCCCGAGGATCATTGATGCCTGGGCACCGATCACCGAGCCCAGGCCTGCGGCGAGGAAGGTCCTCACTGGCGATGTACTGCTTGGCAGATAGCGTGAGTAGTCGGCCACATAGGGGCCGAAGGCGATCTGCCAGGACGCAGCCAGTGATACGGCGAGCAGGAACGATGCCCAACTGAAGTGGCGATTGTCGAGTAACTGCCCGATGTCGGCCAGCATCATGATGCGACTGAACAGGTAGACGAAGGCAATGATGCCCAGCACGCTGGCGATTCGGCCGATCCAGTGGATCACCCGGTATCCGGCCAGGGTGGCGAGCACGATTATGCTGGCGAATATCAGGATGCCAGTGCTGTCGCTGACGTCGAGCAATTGGCCGATCGCCTGTCCGGAGAGCACCGTGCCGGTGGCGGTGAAGCCCAGGTACATCAGGCATACCAGCACCATCGGTATGGCCGCGCCGTAGACCCCGAACTGCACGCGGCTGGAAATCATCTGCGGCAGCCCCAGACGAGGACCTTGAGCGGCATGAAGGGCCATGACCGCGCCGCCGATCAATTGACCGAGCAGCAGGCCGATCAGCGACCAGAACACGTCGCCACCGAGCACCACGGCCAGGGCGCCGGTCACGATTGCCGTGATCTGCAGGTTGGCTCCGAGCCACAGGGTGAACTGACTGTACACGCGTCCATGGCGTTCAGTCTCGGGTATGTAGTCGATCGAGCGCCGCTCGAGTACGGGTTTGCTGGACATTCAGTGGCTCCGCTTCATTGTTTTTGTGTAAGCGAGTCAGTCATCGGCGGGACGCAAGGCGGATGACCTCGCATGATATGAGCATGTATATACAAGTGCGGTCAAGCCATCTCTTGCGAGTGAAACAGTCGTGCTGTTGCGCAATGATGGGTTGCAACTGTGCTGGTCCCTGTCAAAGGAATCGCCTTATGCTGTAACGAAATATGTCTAGAAAGCTTGAAGAAGGATGTCGCAATGCCGCTCAAGGACCTGCTCATCGCCCTGGTGGTGATTGTTGCCTGGGGAGTCAACTTCGTGGTCATCAAGGTTGGCCTCGACGGGTTGCCGCCGATGCTGCTGGGGGCATTGCGCTTCTTGCTGGTGGCGTTCCCGGCAATCCTGCTGGTCAAGCGGCCCAAGCTGCCTTGGCGCTGGCTGATCGCCTATGGTGCGACCATTTCGCTGGGCCAGTTCGCTTTTCTGTTCCAGGCCATGTACAGCGGCATGCCGCCAGGGCTGGCCTCGCTGATCCTGCAGTCGCAGGCGTTCTTCACCCTCGGCTTTGCCGCGCTGTTCCTTGGCGAGCGGTTGCGCCTGGCCAGCGTGCTGGGGCTGCTGGTGGCCGCCAGCGGCCTGGCGCTTATAGGCAGCGAAGACGACGGCCATGTACCGATGCTGGCGCTGGTGCTGACCCTGTGTGCCGGCGCCATGTGGGGCATGGGCAACATCATTACCCGGCGCTTTGGCTCGGTTGACCTGGTGGCGCTGGTGATCTGGGGCGGGTTGATTCCGCCACTGCCGTTCCTGGCATTGTCCTGGTGGCTGGAGGGGCCGGAGCGTATTGGCCATGCCCTTGCCAATATCAGCTGGAGTTCGGTGTTGGCCCTGGCTTACCTCGCGTTTGTCGCCACCATGCTCGGCTACAGCCTGTGGAGCAAGCTGCTGTCGCGCCACCCGGCCGGCAAGGTAGCGCCGTTCTCGCTGCTGGTGCCAGTGATTGGCCTGAGTTCGTCGGCGTTGTTGCTGGGCGAGCGTTTGACCGCGACCCAGGGCTGGGGCGCATTGCTGGTGATGGCAGGGTTGCTGGTGAACGTGTTCGGCGCCCGCATTGGCCAACGGCTGCGCGCGGTCAGCGCGTAGTTGATCCTTCAACCACTGTCCGACTGAAAATCGCAAGCCAGCGCAATCCCTATGGGAGCGGGCGTGCCCGCGAACACGGGCGAAGCCCGTGCCAACCACCGCGGTGCCTGCTTCGCGGGCACGCCCGCTCCCACAATGACTGCAATGACTGCATATCTGCGAGTGGATTTGCGCTCTGTTAGAATCGGCCTCTTTTGCCAGGCCAATGGAGTGCACCCCATGATCATTTCCACCACCAGCCAGCTCGAAGGCCGCCCGATTGCCGAATACCTGGGCGTGGTCAGCTCCGAATCGGTGCAGGGCATCAACTTCGTGCGCGATTTCTTTGCACGTTTTCGCGACTTCTTCGGCGGCCGTTCGCAAACCCTGGAAAGCGCACTGCGCGAAGCCCGGGAACAGGCCACCGAAGAACTGAAGGCGCGGGCACGCCAGTTGCAAGCCGATGCGGTAGTGGGGGTGGATTTCGAGATCAGCATGCCGTCGGTACAGGGCGGCATGGTCGTGGTATTTGCTACCGGCACAGCGGTGCGCCTGAAGTAGAGCGTCTGCCGCTGGTCGGGTCCAGGGCTTAGGTCCGGGCGGTCCGCAAATGACCAGCTAGTCTCACCTTCACAGGTCGCGTTTGGTGGAGCAACTGTTCTGGTTGCCGGCGCGTCCGCCACTGGAGGGAGACAGGGCATGAGCGAATCCTTTTTCGAAGACCTGAACGACGCGTTCCCCATCAACAGCCAGGTGCGTTGCGGCCAGGCGGCATTCCGCCTGGGCTTCGCCCACATGACGCTGGATGATTCCGAACAGCTCCAGCCTGCACACCTGCAGCGCAGCAAAAAAGGCCGCTTCATGCCGCGGGTTCCGCTGAAGAAGTGATCCCGCTCCAGCACAACCCCGCCGAATGGCGGGGTTTTTATTGCCATTTCTTGATCCGCCTCATGGCATTGCCGGGTAGCGCTCGCAGGATGGCCGAGGCTGTGGTTTTCTTGCGCGGCATTCCAGCAACGGAGGATTGAATGCTCATGCGAGTCAGGGAAGAGACCTATTGGCAATGGGCCGACGCCCAGCTGCACAGCCGCTGCCACGACGAAGCACTCAGTGACGGCACCACGCTGGACGTGCAGGTGCGCTTGTCGCGCCTGGGGGCGACCCAGCTGTTCCTGGGGCTGTATGCCGGGGATGGGCGAGCATTGCTGGAGGAGTATTACCCCGCACGGCCAGGCGAGACCATGACCCGCGCCCTGGTATGGGGTGTCGACCGTGCCCGGGCGATGGCAACCGGCGCCTTGCCGCTGCCAGCGCCCCGCAGCCAGCGGCGCCAGGCATGAAAAAGCCCGGCCTATGCGGGCCGGGCTCAGGTAAGGGTGGGAACCCTCAGTTGAGCGGTTCGATCACCTTGACTGCCTGCTGCTCACGGGCAGCGGGCCATTCTTGTTGCAGGGTCTGCAGGACGCGGCCAACGAACTCGGTGTCGGCGGCGGCCTTCTTGCCGACGTAGCCTTGGCCACGGCGGTAGACCTTGAAGCGGGCACGCATGCTGGGCAGGTGCTCTTCGAATTCATCTTCGACGGTGTTCGGTGGCAGGCGGTCGAGGCGCACTTCACCGGTCTGGCTGACCCACAGCAGATGGTCGTCAAGGCTGTCCTTGCGTACGGCGAACAGCTGAGCCAATTGGTCGATAGTCGGATTGTTGTTCAAGTTCATCATAAAGCCCCCATTACCCATTCGTAGGTGATTTTTCACAGTTGGCGCTACCACGGTGTAGCGCACTACCAAGGCTGCTACAGCAGCATCGCAACAGGGGCTTTCTCACGCTGCCTTTTGGACAGTTTCCCTCTCCACGGACGGCCTGCGTTACCGCGCAGGCCGTCTGGAACACCCTTGCCACCGCTCCCGATCAGGGAGACGGCTTCATCATGCCCAAGGGCGATGAACGGCGTCAACCATTTTGTAGTGAATATTTTTGGTCACTACATTGTGTCGTTTTGTTCGACAATCGCTGCCCGCACTACAGCCCGGACAGAATGTCGAAGGCCGCGCGCACCCGGGCTTCGTTCGGGTAATTTCGGTTGGCCAGCAACACCACGGCCAGCTGTTCGGCGGGCACGAACGCGGCGTAGGCGCCGAAACCATTGGTCGAGCCGGTCTTGTTGTACCAGGCTGCCGGCAGCGGCGGCAGGGCTGGATGCAAGCGCGTGGTTGCCTGGGGTTCACGGATAAGCTGCGGGCCGTTGCCATCGACCAGTGTGCCCAGCGTGACCGGGTAGGGGTAACGCTCCCAGCCCAGGCCCTGGGTCATGGCGCCGACCTGGAAGTAGCCCCGCTGGGTGATGGCCGTGGCTTGCGCAAGCGCCGGCGGCAGCCCCTCCGGCTGCATGTGCAGGCGCACATAGCGCAGCAGGTCGCTGGCGCTGGTCTTGATGCCGTAGGCTTCGTCGGCGTAGGGGCCGGGGCCGACACGCACCGGTTTGTCGGCACTGTCGTAGCCCTGGGCATACAACCCCTGGGCGCTGGCCGGGACCTGCAGATAGGTGTTTTCCAGGCCCATCTGTTTCAGCAGGCCCTCGCTCATCAGCGTGGAAAACGGCTGATGCTGCGCGCGGGCGGCCAGGTCACCGAACAGGCCCAGGCTGGGGTTCGAGTAGCAGCGCTGGGTGCCAGGTTTGGCGCGGGGTTGCCAGTGACGGAAGAAATCGACCACCTGCTGCGGCGTCTGCACCTCATCCGGGAACTGCAACGGCAGGCAGTCGGCACTGTAGGCGCCCAGCTCCAGCACGCTTGCGTCGCCGATGGGTGCGCCGGCGAGGGCCGGGTGGTAGCGCTTGGCCGGGGCATCGAGGTCCAGCTTGCCTTCGGCACTGGCCAGTGCGGCCAAAGTGGCGGTGTAGGTCTTGCTCAGCGAGCCGATCTCGAACAGCGTGTCGCGGCTGACCGGCACATTGTCTGCCTTGCTGGCCACGCCATAGCTGAAGTAGTGCGCGTGGTTGCGAGCATAGATGGCCACGGCCATGCCGGTGATGCCTTGCTCCTGCATCAGCGGGCGGATGATCTGGTCGACCTTGGCCTGCAACTGGTCGTCGGCCTGGGCGGCACTGTAGCCCAGGGTGAGAGTGATGGCGGCTGCAAGTGCAGCCAGGCGGGAGAGGGGCATGAGCGGGTCCTGTGCTGGAGCGTGTCCGTTGAGCGACACCGGTGGGGGTTCCGGCGTTAGCGGCGAAAAACCGAAGACCTTATCGTCTGCCCTTGCACAATGACAAGACGGAAACTGTGATGAAGTATTTGCGCATGTTATTCGACAATTTCACCCTGGCCTTGCTCGGGGTGGTACTGATTGCCACCGTGCTGCCTTGCTCGGGCGACGGCGCGGTGTATTTTGGTTGGCTGACCAACCTGGCCATCGGCCTGCTGTTCTTCCTGCATGGCGCCAAGCTGTCGCGCGAGGCGATCATCGCCGGTGCCGGGCACTGGCGCCTGCACTTGCTGGTGTTCTCCTGCACCTTCGTGCTGTTCCCGTTGCTGGGCCTGGCGTTCAAGCCACTGTTCGTGCCGCTGGTGGGCAACGAGCTGTACCTGGGCGTGCTCTACCTGTGTGCCTTGCCGGCCACCGTGCAGTCGGCCATCGCCTTCACCTCGCTGGCGCGTGGCAACGTGCCGGCGGCCATTTGCAGCGCGGCGGCATCCAGCCTGCTGGGTATCTTCCTCACGCCGTTGCTGGTGATGATGTTGCTGGGGGCCAGCGGCGATACCGGTTCCGGCCTGGATGCGGTGCTGAAGATCACCCTGCAGCTGCTGGTGCCGTTCGTGGCCGGGCAGGTCGCCCGGCGCTGGATCGGTGCGTGGGTCAAGCGCAATGCGCGCTGGCTCAAGGTGGTGGACCAGGGCTCGATCCTGCTGGTGGTCTACACCGCGTTCAGCGAGGCGGTGGTCACCGGGCTGTGGCACACGGTATCGCCGCAGCACCTGGCCGGGTTGTTTGCCGTGTGCGGGATTTTGCTGGCAGTGGTGCTGTACGGTACCCGGCTGCTCGGCAAGCTGCTGGGCTTTGACCTGGAGGACCGCATTACCATCCTGTTCGCCGGTTCGAAGAAGAGCCTGGCTACCGGGGTGCCAATGGCGCAGGTGTTGTTCGTCGGCAGTGGCATTGGCGCGATGATCCTGCCGCTGATGCTGTTCCACCAGATCCAGCTGATGGTCTGTGCGGTGCTGGCGCAGCGTTATGCCAGCCGTGAGCAGGTGGCTGAAGAAGCTTCTGCGGCGTCCTGACACCTGGTTTGGCCACTGATGCGGTCGCCATGCAGGAGCGGCCTTGTGTCGCGAAAGGGCTGCGCAGCAGCCCCTCGATTTCAGCTTGAAGCAGATATTGCCGGGGCCGCTTTGCAGCCCTTTCGCGACACAAGGCCGCTCCTACACGGCGACCGCGCAATCACCAGGAATTATCTGGCCTGCCCTGAACCACGCTCGCGCAGCGCCTTGCTTACCTCGCCCTCGATCTTGTAGGCCGGCGCTTCCAGGTCGTCGTAGTTGCGCGTGTAGCGCCGGGCGAACTCTTCCACACCCAGCTGCTGATACTGCTGCACATGCTTGAGCTCGTGTGCCCACAACGCCACGTTGTCCTCGGCATCGGCGGGGCGGCGGAAGATGATCGTGTCGATCAGCGTCACGGCGTTAACGTCGGGGTTCTGCAGCAGCGCATTGGCTGCGCTCATCTGCTGTTCGTCACCCACCCGGAAGCGCGCCGCGTCCAGCACGGCAAAGTCGTACCAGGGTTCGAGTTGCGCACGGATATGCAACGGGATCGGCTCGACGCCGCTGGCGGTGGCTTCGTCGCGGGCCTGCTGCAGGGCGTAGGTCAGGCTGGACGAAGCCAGCACTTCCACGTCCTTGAAAATCTGCCCGGCCTGGCCGGGGTCGATGGGCGCACAGAAACACCCCATCAGGCACACCTGGTACTGCCCTGGCGGGCAGGCCTGTTCGGCCAGTGCAGGCAGGCTCAGCAGTAGCCCCAGCAGTAGACTAATCCGCTTCATGCAGGGCCTTCTCGACAAAGTTGCGGCTGGCGTCCAGTACCTGCGACTGCACGCTTTCAGTGGCCAGCATGCGCCCGACCAGCAAGGCACCGACGCACTGGCTGATCAGCACCCAGGCCAACTCGTCGTCCTCCAGGGTCGCGCTCCAGGCCTGGTGCAGCTCCACCAGCCAATGCTCGGCCACGGCGCGCACGGGTGTTTCGGCCCGGGCAATCTCCACCCCCAATGGCGGCAGCGGGCAGCCACCTTCGGCGTT
Organism: Pseudomonas asiatica; assembly: GCF_040214835.1. Taxonomy (NCBI): domain Bacteria; kingdom Pseudomonadati; phylum Pseudomonadota; class Gammaproteobacteria; order Pseudomonadales; family Pseudomonadaceae; genus Pseudomonas; species Pseudomonas asiatica. Next base: position 2,686,620 of record NZ_CP157874.1, read on the forward strand.
GTGCAGGTGGGCCAGGCTCAGGTACTGCTGCAGGCATCGGCCCAGGCGTTCGCGGCTGGCGCCCTGGTTGGCCAGGCGCGCCAGAGGGCTGTTGCACAGTTCCTGGCGCACTACCTCGGTGAACAGGTCGTCCTTGGACGGGAAGTGGTTGTAGAAGGCGCCGCCGGTCAGGCCGATCGCCTTCATCAGCCCGGCCACGCCGGTGCTGGAAAAGCCCCCGCGTTTGGCCAGCGCGCCGCTGCTGGCCAGCAGCCGCTCGCGGGTTTGCTGCTTGTGTTCGTTGGTGTAGCGCATTCAGTTGCCTCTGCAGGCGGGCTTGACGGTGGCGGCGATCATAACATAGCGTTCGTTTACTAAACGATCATTCACCAATGGAGGCAGGCATGACAGAACAACAAAAAGTGGTGCTCGTGATTGGCGCGGGGGATGCTACCGGCGGCGAGATCGCCAAGCGCTTTGCCCGCGAGGGCTACATTGCCTGTGTTACCCGGCGCCAGGCTGACAAGTTGCAGCCGCTGCTGGACGAAATCCGCGCTGCCGGCGGCCAGGCCCACGGGTTTGGCTCCGATGCGCGCAAGGAGGAGGAGGTGGCGGCGCTGGTCGAAACCATCGAGCGTGATATCGGCCCGATCGAAGCGTTTGTGTTCAATATCGGTGCCAATGTGCCCTGTAGCGTTCTCGAGGAAACCCCGCGCAAATACTTCAAGATCTGGGAGATGGCCTGTTTTGCCGGTTTCCTCACCGCCCAGGCGGTGGCCCGGCGCATGGTCCAGCGCGAGCGCGGCACCATTCTGTTCACCGGTGCCACTGCCGGCACCCGTGGCGCGGCGGGCTTTGCGGCATTCGCCGGGGCCAAGCATGCCTTGCGCGCCCTGGCCCAGAGCATGGCGCGCGAGCTCGGGCCGCGGAACATCCATGTCGCCCACGTGGTGGTTGACGGGGCCATCGACACCGCCTTCATCCGTGACACGTTCCCCGAGCGCTACGCCCTCAAGGACCAGGATGGCATCCTCGAACCGGCCCACATCGCCGACAGCTACTGGTTCCTGCACGCCCAGCCCCGCGACGCCTGGACCTTCGAGCTGGACCTGCGCCCCTGGATGGAACGTTGGTAAGCCCCTTTCTCCGAGCAAGGACCGTAACCATGCACAAGACTGTCGATTTCTTTTTTGACCTGGGCAGCCCGGCCAGCTATCTGGCCTGGACCCAACTGCCTGGCCTGTGCGCCCGCCAGGGTGCCACGCTGCGCTACCGGCCGATGCTGCTGGGCGGGGTTTTCCAGGCCACCGGCAACGCCTCGCCGGTGATGATCCCGGCCAAGGGCCGTTACATGTTCACCGACCTGGCGCGCTTCGCCGCGCGCTATGGGGTACCGTTCGAGTTGCCGCCGGGGTTCCCGGTCAATACCTTGACCCTGATGCGCGGGGCAGTGGGCACCCAACTGCGTTCGCCGGAGCGGTTCGAGGCGTTGCTGGCGGTGCTGTTCAATGGGCTGTTTGCGCAGCGCCGCAACCTGGGCGATAACGCTGTCCTCGACGACACGCTGAGCCAGGGCGGCTTCGACCCGCGGGCATTTCGCGCGCTGGCGGGTGATGACGAGGTGAAGGCCGCGCTCAGGCACGCGACCGAAGAGGCAGTGGAGCGCGGGGCGTTCGGCGCGCCGACCTGTTTTGTCGGTGACGAGATGTTCTTCGGGCAGGACCGCCTGGACTTTGTCGAAGAGGCCCTGCGTCAGGGTGTCGACAGCCTTACCTGAAGGCGCCCCTCCCACAGGGTTGGCGTCTTCCCTGTGGGAGCGGCTTCAGCCGCGAACACCGGCGAAGCCGGTGCCATCCCGCACGCATAAAGCAATCAGAAGTTCGCCGGGGTATTGGCGCTGATGATCTCGGCCTCGTCCGGGCCGATGTTCTTGAAGCTGTGCGGCAGGGTAGTGGGGATGTAGTACCCGTCGCCCGAGTTGAGCACGCTCACCTGGCCATCGACCCACAACTCGACGGTGCCGCGGGTGACCAGGCCACACTCTTCACCCTCGGCATGCACGATCGGTTCGCCCGAATCGGCGCCCGGTGCATACAGTTCACGCAGCATGCGCATCTGCCGGCCTTCGACGCTGGCGCCGACCAGCAGCATGCGCAGGCCGTTGCGGCCCAGGTCTGGCTGCTCGCCGCCACGGAACACGTAGCGCTCTTCGCGCACCGGCTCGTCGAAACTGAAGAACTCCGCCAGGCTCATCGGAATGCCTTCGAGTAGTTTTTTCAGGGAGCTGACCGAAGGGCTGACACGATTCTGCTCGATCTGCGAGATCGTCGAATTGGTCAGCCCGCTGCGGCGGGCCAGTTCCCGTTGGGAGAGGTTGTTGCGTTCACGCACCAGTTTGAGTCGCGTCCCCGTGTCCATAGCCGCCTTGTAATCAGAGGTGTCAATAATAATGAGCGATGCGCATTAAAACACACTCTGCGCGCTTGCGCGCTGTGCTTGTCAGGCCCGCTGATCGCGGGGCATCGGCCATGACCCGACCAGCAGCAACAGCGCCGCCACCGCCAGGAATGGCAAGCGTGGATCGACGGCATAAACCAAGGTGCCGGCCAGCGGCCCGATCACTGCGCCCATGCCTTGGGCAGCACCGATGGAGCCGGCCGTGGCGCCTTGCTCGGAGGCGTGCATGGCATTGGCCGCCAGCGCCGAAAACGCCGGGAAAACAAAACCCATGCCCGCCGCCGCGACAAAGTAGCAAGCCCACAGCCAGGGCGCCGTGGTGGCCAGCGAGCCGCAGGCAAAGCCCAGGGCCGAAACCGTGGCGCCGACCCGGATCATCTTCAACGGCGGCCATTCCAGCTGGCGCAGCAGCACCTGCGCCAGGATCAGCGCCACACCCACCGTGGTCAGGGCGATGCCGGCGGTCTGGGCCGCCTCGGCAGGGTTCAGGTGCAGGCGGTCGAGGGCAAAGAAACCGACGATGATCTGCGATACCGTGACACTGAGCATGGCGCTGAACGCCACCAGCAAAGGCCGGCGCAGGCGCGGATCGTTCAGCCGCACCGGGCTGGGGGCATGGCTGTGCGGCAGCGCCTGCGGCTTGAGGGTGAACAGCAGGACCAGAAAGGCACTGGCCGGCAGCAGCGACATGATATGGAACGGCAGGCTCAGGCTATGCCGCGCCAGCAGCGCCGCCAGCGCCGGCCCCACCACCAGGCCGACGGCGTTGGCCGCCCCCAGCGAGGCCATGGCCCGGGCCCGGCGTTGCGGTTCGACATGGTCGGCGATCAGCGCATTGCAGCCCACCGGGATGGCAGCATAGAAGGCGCCGATACAGCCGCGCGCAACCATCAGGCCGATGAAGGCCAGGGTCGCCCCGGGCAGCCAGCGCAGCGCACCTTCGACGAACAGGCACAGCAGCCAGTAGGCCAGGGTGAAACCGGCGCTGCCCAGCAGCAGGATGCGCCGACGGCCCAGGCGGTCTGCGGCGCGCCCCCAGGGCCGGGCCAGCAGCACCCAGACCACGCCCGCCACGGTCACGGCGGCACCGGCTTGCCAGGTGGCCATGCCGAGCTGGCGGGCGATCGGGCCGATCAGGGCGACGAAGGCCATCATCGACATGGTACAGGCCATGTTGGCCAGCAGCAGGGGGCGCAAGTCCAGGGTACTGGCGGGTGCGAGTGTGGCAGGATCCTTTGCGACATTCATAGGGCAGTCCAGGGCGGTACGGCAAATAGAAAGCCGATCTTGTTGGGAATTATTATCGATTGTCGACCCCCTGGGCTGCCGAGCGTCATTCGCTGCGGCGCAGTGGGCCAGGCCACATGCTACGCAACACGCCATCGCGGCGCACCCACGCGTGCATCAAGGCCGCCCCCACGTGCACCAGCACCGTGGCGAACAGCAGGTAGCCGGCCCAGCCATGGGCCTGGCGCAGCACGGCGTACAACTGCAGGTCATGCGGGGCGATCGCCGGCAAGCCCAGCGGGCGGGGGTAGCCACCGGCCGACAGCATGGCCCAGCCCAGCAGCGGCATGGCCAGCATCAGGCCATAGAGCAGCAGGTGCGAGGCCCCGGCTGCCCAGCGTTGCAGTGTGGGCAGGTCGTGCGGCAGGGCTGGGTGGGGCAGGGTCAGGCGAACGGCGATGCGCAGCAGCACCAGCACCAGCAGGGCCAGGCCGGTTGCCTTGTGCAACCCGATCAGCACGGGGTGGCGCGGCGACAGGTCGGCGACCATGCTCACACCGATGAACAACATGGCCAGGATCAGCACGGCCATCAGCCAGTGCAACAGGCGGGCGAGGGGGTGGAAGGCGTCGGTTTTCATGGGTGGGCTCCGGTGCCGAGCGATTCGCGGCTGCGGCGATTGAAGGATTCCGAGTAGGCGGCCGAACGGGCAGCGAGGATCGGGTCGGCAGAGGCCTGGATGCCCCGGGGCAAGATCAGCGGGTCGAAGTTGAGGTCACGGCAGGCACCTTGCTCGGGGTCGTCGACCTGCTCCAGTACCAGCGTGCCGGCGTCCACGCTGCGCCGTTCGGCAGGCCAGGGGCTGGCAGGGTCGTCCACCGCATCGCCAGGCTCCGCCAGCACCAGGCGCAGGGTCCAGCGCAGCGGGCCTTGGGCCAGCCTTTGCTGCAGGTCGTGCTGCAGGAACTGTTTGTCATCGACCTGGGCAGGCAGGGCGGCAAACGCTGTTTGCGGCTCCAGTTGCCAACGCACGGGGTGGGCTGCGCCGCTTGCGTCGATCAGGCGGAAGGCGTTGATGCTGTGGTACTGCGTGCTGGCGAAGCTGTTGCTGGGCTTGTAGCCTGCCGCCCATTGGCGAAACGCCGCGCTTTCCGGGTGGGCGGCGAAGAACGCCTGCAGTCTGCCCGGGTCCGGCTTGCCGGTGGCCGGGTCTGGCGCCCCCGCCAGCACCTGTTCATAGAAGGCTTGTGGCGTGCTTACCGCCAGCACCGGCGGGTTGTTCATGCCGGTACGCCAGACCTGTCCGTCGTCGGTGCTCAGCTCGATGGCCAGGCTGCGCACCGGTATGCCGGTATCCGGCGCGAACGGGTTGGCGCCGCCGATGGCGAAGCGGCCGATCACTGGCACCCGCGGCTGGCTGAACGCCCGTGCCGTGGACAGGCTGGCGGCCTGCCCGCTGGGCTGGAAGTAGCCGCTGACGCACAGGCCCTTGGCGTGGTTCTTGCGGTAACCCGGGTAATGCCCGGCCTGGGCTTCGAAGGTGTCGATGATGCGCTGCGGGGTCAGGCGGGTTTCGCCAAGCCAGCCGGCAGCATAGGCAAAGGCGGCGCCCGCGCCCAGCATCACGGCGCCGATGGCGGCCAGGCGCGGGGCCTTGGCCGGGCCGTGCAGAGGTGAGTTCATGGTCATTGTCCGGTTCGGTGAAGGTGCCGGTACGACGGCGCAGGGAAAAACTTATTCCATCGCCGGGAATAGAATTTCCTCACAGGCGTCTGCCTCTTACACTGACAGCCCCAGAGGCCGGGACTTTGCCATGCATGATCTGGACGACCATCAGTGGCGCGAGCTGCTGGCCCGCCTGCGCCGCTTTGCCGTGTGGCTGACCCGCGAGCCGGGCAGCGCCGACGACCTGGTGCAGGCCACGGTCGAGCGGGCCTTGAGCCGGCGCGACCAGCAACGCGACGCCGATGCCCTGCGGGCCTGGCTGTTCACCATCCTTTATCGGCTGTTCCTCGACGGTAAGCGCCGCGAGCGCCTGCATGCGCGCTGGCTTTCCTGGTTCGGCCGCGCTGAGCGCGACGACGAGCCGGTTGGCGGCAACCTCGAGGCCATTGTCCTGGCCCAGGCCGACCTGCAGGCTTTCGCTCGGCTCACGGCAGAACAGCGTGCGCTGTTGCTGCTGGTCAGCATCGAGGGTTTGAGCTACAAGGAGGCCGCCCAGGCCCTGGGTATCCCTATCGGCACTGTTATGTCGCGCCTGTCGCGCGCCCGCAATGCCTTGCGCGAACTGACCGAGGGCAGCCCCCAGCCCCCGGCCTTGCGGAGACTGAAATGACGCGCCTGATCCCCAGCGAAGACGAACTGCACGCTTACGTCGACGAGCGCCTGGAGCCTGAGCGCCGGGCCGAAGTGCAGGCCTGGCTGGCGGCCAACCCGCAGGCCGCGGCCAAGGTCGAGGGTTGGCGTGCCGACGCCCGCCGCCTGCGTACGGCACTGGCCGGGTTTGGCGAAGTGCCCGGGGCGGCGCAGCTGGACCTGGGGCAGTTGCGCCGGCAATTGCGCCAACGCCGCCAGCGCCGCTGGGCCACGGCGGCGGTGTTGCTGCTGGCATTGGGCGTGGGTGGCCTGGGCGGTTGGCAGGTGCGCGACGCGACCTTGGCGCGTGCCGACCTGCCGATGGCCGATGCCGTCCAGGCACACCGTTTGTTTGCCGGTAGCCAGGCGCTGGATATCCAGGCCAGCGACCCGGGCCAGTTGCGTGACTGGCTGGGGCGCCACTTCAGCCGCGTGGGCCAGTTGCCGGACCTGGCGGGCTACGGCTTCAAGCCGGTGGGCGCGCGCCTGCTGAGCAATGAGCAGGGGCCGGCGGCGTTGCTGGTGTTCGAGGATGGCAAGGGCCAGCGCATCAGCCTGTTCCTGCGCTCACCAGGTGATCAGTATCGGCGCATGCCGGACGGGCAGCGGGTGGATGGCCAGCTGGAGGCGCGTTATTGGTCGCATGGGGCCTACAACTTTGCTCTGGTCAGCGCGGCGGACGATGTGCGCGGGGCGGGGGTGGGGGAGGCGTTGCGGTTGGGTCTGTGAATAAATTGCAGACTCTATGCAGCTTCGTCGAGGAACACGCTGGGGCCGCATTGCGGCCCATCGCACGACAGTAAGTGCCTACTGCTAACCCGTAGTGCTCAAGAGTGCTGCCCCAGACCATCAGAAGTCTCGGAGATTTCGATTCAATTCACCCAAGCCCCATTCAGTCAACGTGTTTTCCATCCCGGGTGGCGCACCATCCCCGTTCACAGCGGGACTGCCCTGTGCTGTTGTAGTCGGAATGGTATTAGAGTTGATGTGAAGTCGGGCCATATCATTGGCCAAGTTGCGCTTAACCCACGCTAATGTATCGGCCACTTTGTGCTGACGCCGAGTCACAGATAATCGTGGTACCGGTGAACGGCTTCTCGAACTGGAATGTCCCCGAGATTCGGAACGGCTACTAGGCCCGGAACTGTCGCTGTACCAAGAACTGCGACTGAACGAGGAACTGCCACTTGATTCGGATAGTGTATCTGGCGCTCTGTAGTTATTTTCAGACATTGACCCATCGATTTTCCGTCTTTGTTGACGGTTAAAACCTTCTTGAACCTCATCTTTGACTTTTAGGGGCGAACGACTTCTGGATGGAGAAGTTGCATTAGGCTCAACTCTCGCGCTGGTGGGATGGTGACGGCCTCTTGCGGCCGGGCGCCCGCGGCGAAGAACCGGTTTTGGCATATGCCCGGACGCGTCAGCCATGTTCACAGGGTCACCGGCGCAGTAATTGTAGGCGTTCAGCCCTCCATCGCCGAAGGGGCTCCAACTGTCACTCGAAAAAAAGCGCATCAGGATGGAGGAATAGACCCTATATCCGTTGCCAAGAAAGTAAAAGACTGGGCCAAGGTTTCGATAATGCCCATTGAATCCCAGTAGTAATCGTTGTTCTTCAGGGAATGGCGCATATCCATAAGGTGTATAAGTCACATCGGCGCGCAAACTGCCGAGCAGGCCGAGCACGGAGTTTTGTTGGTCGCCAAGTATCAGTGCCGTTTTGTCACCTCCCTCATCGCGAAGCCTCTGCGCCAAGGGGGCGCCGTTGTTACGGAACACACTGTGTATCGTGTCGGCACCTGACTCAAGGTAAAGATACCCGTTCTGGTAGAAAAGCTTTAGAGCTCGATTTGGTATGGACATGGCGTCTTCATTGTTAGCCATAGATGCGAGCAGATTGGCTGAAAGGCGCTGAGGTGAAAACTGGCAGATTTGATAGGTGCCCCCGCTCCCACAGGTACAGCACAGAGAGCTGTGCGATCTTTGTGGGAGATTGCCCAGCCTTTTTTGGGCTGCACTGTCGCGCAGAGCACAAAAAAATTCGCGCCTTTGACGCGTCCTCCGTAGGAGCAGCACAAGGCTGCTCCTACGGAACCTCACTGAACCAATGAGTCACGTATTGTTCTATGAGGCTTGCGGCGATGGGCTGAGCAGCAGCCCCCGGCGATCAGCTCAATTCCAGCCAGATCGGCGCATGGTCCGACGGCTTTTCCATCCCGCGCAGTTCATAGTCCACACCCGCCGCCTTGATCCGCGGTACCAGGTGCTGCGAGGCCATGATCAGGTCGATGCGCAGGCCGCGCTTGGGTTCGTCCTCGAAGCCGCGGCTGCGGTAGTCGAACCAGCTGAAGCGGTCGGAAACTTCCGGGTACAGGTGGCGGAAACTGTCCACCAGGCCCCAGCCTTTCAAACGTTCCATCCACTCGCGCTCTTCCGGCAGGAAGCTGCACTTGCCGGTCTTGAGCCAGCGCTTGGCGTTGTCCGGGCCGATGCCGATGTCGCAGTCCTGCGGCGAGATATTCATGTCGCCCATCACCAGCAGTGGCTGGTCGTTGCGGAACTGGCCTTCCAGCAGCGCCTGCAGGTCGCTGTAGAAGCGCTGCTTGGCCGGGAACTTGGTGGGGTGGTCGCGGCTTTCACCCTGGGGGAAGTAGCCGTTCATGATGGTGATCGGGTTGCCATCGGCATCGGCGAAGGTGCCCCAGATGAAGCGGCGCTGGGCGTCTTCTTCATCGCTGGCAAAGCCTTTGTGCAGGCTCAGCGGTGCCTGACGCGACAGCAGGGCCACGCCATAGTGGCCTTTCTGGCCGTGGTAATGCACGTGGTAGCCCAGCGCCTGCACGTCGGCCAGCGGGAACTGATCGTCGCTGACCTTGGTTTCCTGCAGGCCGATCACGTCCGGCTGGTGCTTTTCGATCAGCGCCGCCAGCTGGTGCGGGCGGGCCCGCAGGCCGTTGATGTTGAAACAGACGATCTTCATGGAAAGATAATCCCGGTAAAAGGCGCGATGCTAGCCGACATCGCCTCCCATCACCAGCATGGCGGCTTCGGGAGCCTGCTGCTAACGTCCTTCCCAGGGCACTGTAAGCCCATTCCAGGAGGACTGCCCGCAATGCCCGAAACCACTGCCGCTCCGGCCCGTGTCTGCCTGCTCGATGACGGCTACAGCCGCGAGGCGCGTTCGCTGCTGTACAACGCCTACCGTCACGAACCTACCTTCGCCTATATCTTCGAGGCCCAGCGCCCAGGCTATGAGCGGCGCCTGCGGGTGATGGTGCGCGAGTGGGTACGCCAGCACTTCTACTTGCAACTGCCCGCCATCGGCCTGCTGGTGGAGGACCGCCTGATCGCCCTGGCCCTGATCGTGCCGCCGCTGCGCCGGCTGGGCGTGGCCGACAGCTGGGCCTGGCGCCTGCGCATGATGATGGGCACCGGCCTGCGCTGTACGCGCCGTTACATGGACTACCAGGCCGCCCTGGCCACCTGCCTGCCCACCGACGAGGTGCATGTGCTGCCGCTGTTGGGCGTGCACCCGCAATTTCAGGGCAAGCACTACGGCGAGCAATTGTTACAAGCTGTGCATGACTGGTGCGCAGACGACCCTGGTACCCAGGGTGTGGTGCTGGACACCGGCAACGAGCACTACCTGGCCTTTTACCAGCGCCAGGGTTATGAGGAAATTGGCGAGGTGGCTGTAGGACCAATCCGTGAGAGGGTGTTCTTCCATCCCAATCCGGTCTCTTCCAATTCTGCTTTTGCCTGAGCAGACGGCGCGGCGGCTCCCTTGAGCGCCCGGCTCTGGTAGCATGCGCCGCATGACGTATTCAGGAAGATTGACCTGGGGCCTGGTTATCTGGGTCGCCAGTTTCGCAGCATGGGGCCAGAGCGAGTTGCTGGTGAAGGTCAAACCGGCCAACAAGGCGCTCAAGGCCAATGTCGAAGGCTATATCGGTTCCCTTGGCGACCGCGATGAAGAAGCGCTGCTGCGCTTCAGTCGCGGCGCCCAGGAGCAGGCGCGCAAAGCCGCGCAGGCACTTGGCTACTACCAGGCGCAGATCGACACAGAGGTCAAGCCCGCCAGCGAGGCTGACCGTTCCCCGCAACTGATCATCACCATCGACCCCGGCGAGCCGATTCGCCTGCGCAACGTGACCGTACGCATCGAAGGCCCCGCCAGCGAGATGAAGGCCTTTCGCGTGCCCGACAGCAAGGCCCTGCGCGCCGGCGAACAACTCAACCATGGCCATTACGAAGATGCCAAGCGGCTGATTCAGAACCAGGCGTCGCGCTATGGCTTCTTCAGTGGGCGCTTCAGCCGCCAGCGCCTGGCGGTCGACCCCCAGGCGGGTGTGGCCGATATCGAACTGGTCTACCAGAGCGGCCCGCGCTATCACCTGGGCGCCGTCACCTTTGGTGGCGACACACCGCTGGACGACGACCTGCTGCAGCGCATGGTCTCGTTCAAGCCGGGTACACCTTACGACTCGGAACTGATTGCCGAGCTGAACAATGACCTGCAATCGAGCGGCTACTTCGAAGGCGTGCGCGTGGATGCGGCGCCCACCGCCGCCGTGGGCGAAGAAATCCCCGTGGATGTCCGCCTGGAAACCCGCAAACCCCGCACCATGGGCCTGGGCCTGGGCTTCTCGACCGACGTCGGGCCGCGCGGCAAGGCCAACTGGACCCGCCACTGGGTCAACCCGCAGGGCCATAGCTACGGTTGGGAAACCGAACTGTCGGCGCCCCGGCAGAACGTCGGCCTTTGGTACGACATCCCGCTCGACCCGCCGCTGACCGACAAGTTGCGCTTTGCCGGCGGCTACCAGAACGAAGAAATTGCCGGCACCGACACCCTCAGCAAACTGCTGACGGTGGGCCCCGAGTGGCACAGCAAACTGCCAAGCGGCTGGCAGCGGGTGATTTCCCTCAAGTACCAGCGCGAGGAGTACCGCCTGGGTGATGACTCCGGGCTGAGCAACCTGCTGATGCCGGGGGTGAGCTACTCCTTCCTGCGCAGTGACAACCGAATCGACCCGCATAACGGCTACCGCCTGCAGTTCGATGTACAGGTGGCCAAGGAAGGGCTGGTCTCGGACACCAACCTGCTGCATGGCAACGTGCTGCTCAAGGGCCTGACCACGCTTGGCCATGACCACCGCTTGCTCGGCCGGGTGCAGTTCGGTGGCAGCGCGACCAATGGCTTCAAGAACAACATTCCGCCGTCGCTGCGCTTCTTCGCCGGTGGCGACCAGAGCGTGCGTGGCTATGACTACCAGACCCTGTCGCCGAAGAACAGCGACGGCGACCGCATTGGCGGGCGCTACCTGGTCGCCGGCAGTGTCGAGTACCAGTATTCGCTGACCGAAAAGTGGCGGCTGGCAACCTTCGTCGACCAGGGCAACTCGTTCAACGACCTGGAGCTGCCAAGCCTCAAGACCGGTGTCGGTTTTGGCGTGCGCTGGGTGTCGCCGGTCGGGCCGCTGCGCCTGGACCTGGCCAAGGCGCTGGATGATGAAGGGGGAATTCGCCTGCACTTTTCCATGGGGCCTGAGCTGTGAAACGCGTGATCAAGTACATTCTGGCGGGCCTGCTCGGGGTAGCCGCAAGCCTGGGCCTGGCACTCGGCCTGCTGCTGGGGACCGAGGCCGGCAGCCGCTGGGTGCTGGGCAAGGTGCCCGGGCTTGAGGTGGCTGACTTCCAGGGCCGCCTGGCCGGTAGCTGGCAAGCCAGCCGGCTGAGCTGGGCCGATGCCGGCAGCACGGTAGAGGTGCAGGCACCGCTGCTGGCTTGGTCGCCGGCATGCCTGCTGCGCTCTACCTTGTGCATTGACCAGTTGCAGGCGCAGCGCATCGACATGGCCTTTGCGCCCAGCGCCGAATCGGCCGACAGCGGCCCGCTGCAGTTGCCAGCCCTGCGCTTGCCGCTGGCCATCGAACTGGGTGAGGTCAAGGTTGGCCAGTTGCGCCTGGATGGCAGCGACCTGCTTGGCGACTTGCAACTGGCGGCGCACTGGACCAATACCGGGCTGCGCATCGACAGCCTGCACCTGCAGCGCGATGACCTGCAATTGAACCTGCAGGGCGACCTGCAGCCCGAAGCTGACTGGCCGGTGCAACTCCAGGCGCAGCTGCAACTGCCAGCGGTAGACGGCAAACCGTGGCAGCTGGCGCTGACCGCCACCGGCGAGTTGCAGAAAACCCTGAAACTCGCCGGCACCAGCAGTGGTTACCTTGACGCCACGCTGAACGGGCAATTGCAGGCGTTGGCCGAGCACCTGCCGGCGACCTTGCAGATCCGCTCCGAGGCATTCAAGCCGGCCGCCTCGTTGCCCGACACCGTGCAGTTCAACCAGCTCAAGCTTGACGCCCGGGGCGACCTGCTCAAGGGCTATCAACTGTCGGGGTCGGCCAGCCTGCCGGCCGAGCAGTCGCCGATCGCCTTGCTGTTGTCCGGGCTGGTCGACAGCAAAGGCGCCAGGCTCGATGCCCTGGACCTGAACGCCAGCGATACCCAGCGGGTCAAGTTGCAAGCCACGGCTGACTGGCAGCAAGGCCTGGTCGCCGACGCCCGACTGGACTGGCAGGACTTTCCGTGGCTGCGCCTGTATCCACTGGAGACGCCGCCCGAGGTCACCCTCAAGCGTTTCATGGCCCAGGTGCATTATCGCGATGGCAACTACCAGGGCACCTTCAATGGCGACCTGGATGGCCCGGCCGGCGCGTTCAGCCTGACCAGCCCGTTCGAAGGTGACCTGAGCCAGGTGAAGCTGCCGCAGTTGGCGCTGAGCGCCGGGCAAGGCAAGGCTGCCGGCAGTGTCGCCGTGCGCTTTGCCGACACCCTGGCATGGGATGTCGACCTGCAGTTGTCGGCGCTCGACCCGGCCTATTGGCTGGCCGAGCTGCCGGGTACCCTGGCGGGGCCGCTGCGCAGCAAAGGCGAGATGAAAGGCGACGCCCTGAGCCTCGATGCCCAGCTTGACCTGAAAGGCCGCCTGCGCGGCCAGCCGGCAATGCTCAAGGTCGAGGCCCAGGGGGCAGGGCAGAGCTGGACCTTGGGCGCCCTGGCAATCCAGCTGGGGGATAACCGCATCAATGGCAGTGGCAGCCTGCAACAGCGCCTGGCCGGGCGGGTCGACCTCGACCTGCCGCGCCTGGGCCAGTTGTGGCCAAGGTTGCAGGGCCAGGTCAAGGGCCGGCTGGACGTCGCCGGCACCTTGCAAGCCCCGCAAGGTACGCTGACCCTGCAGGGCCAGCGGCTGGCCCAGGCGGAAAACCGTTTGCAGCAGCTGGACCTGGATGCCCGCCTGGACAACGCCCAGCGCGGCGTGATCGAACTCAAGGCCAGCGGCATTCACCTGGGTGACACGGCATTGGGCACCTTGCAGGCCCATGGCAAAGGCGACATTCGCCAGCAAGCGTTGACCCTGGCGCTGGACGGCCCGCAGCTCAAGCTCGACCTCGGCCTGGATGGCCAGTTGAACAAGGGTGACTGGCGTGGGCGCCTGGCCAGTGGGCGGATCCAGGCCGGCGGCCAGGACTGGCAGTTGCAGGCACCGGCGCGCCTGCAGCGGCTGGCCAGCGGCCAGCTGGACTTTGCTGCGCACTGCTGGCGCTCCGGCCAGGCCAGCTTGTGTGGCGACGACCAGCGCCTGGCCCCCGAGCCACGCTTGCGCTACCACCTAAAGCAGTTCCCGCTGGACAGCCTGGCCCAGTGGCTGCCGAAGGACTTCGCCTGGCAGGGCCTGCTCAATGCCGACATCAATCTGGATATCCCGGCCAGCGGCCCCAAGGGCAACATCGTCGTCGACGCCAGTGGCGGTACCCTGCGCGTGCGCGACAAGGACCGCTGGGTCGACTTCCCGTACCAGGCCCTGCGCCTGGACAGCACGCTGGCGCCACGGCGCATCGATACCCGCCTGGCGTTCCGCGGCGAGCGCCTGGGCGAGCTGAACGTCAACACCCGCCTCGATCCACTTGGCAAGAACAAACCGCTGTCGGGTGATTTCCGCCTGGCCGGCCTCGACCTGTCGGTGGCGCGCCCGTTCGTGCCTATGGTCGAGCGCCTGGCCGGGCAGCTCAATGGCAGTGGCCGGCTGTCGGGCACCTTGCTGGCGCCGCAGGTCAACGGCAACCTGATGCTCAGCGGCGGCGAAGTCAGTGGCGCCGAACTGCCGGTCAGCCTCGAGGACCTGTCATTGCAGGCATTGATTGCCGGCGAGCAGGTACAGCTCAATGGCGGCTGGCGCAGTGGCGAGGCGGGGCGTGGCCAGTTGAATGGCAACCTCACCTGGGGCCAGGCCCTGGGCATGGACCTGCGTCTGCAGGGCCAGCAACTGCCCGTCACTGTCGAGCCCTATGCGACGTTGGAGGTGGCCCCGGACCTGACCTTGCGCCTGATCGACGACAAGCTGGCGGTGACCGGCAAGGTACAGGTGCCCAAGGGCACGATCACTGTACGCGAGCTGCCACCGTCCACCGTCAAGGTCTCGGATGACACGGTGATCGTTGGCCACCGGACCGAAGAGGGCAAGCCACCCATGGCGATGGCCATGGACATCGATGTCGAAGTGGGCCGCGACAAGCTTTCGTTCAGTGGCTTTGGCCTCAAGGCCAACCTGCTCGGCCATGTGCACATCGGCGACAACCTCGACACCCGTGGCGAGCTGAGCCTGGCCGACGGCCGCTACCGTGCCTACGGCCAGCGCCTGACCATTCGCCGTGCGCGGCTGCTGTTCGCAGGCCCGATCGACCAGCCGTACCTGGACATTGAAGCGATCCGCAAGGTCGACGACGTGATTGCCGGTATCCGCCTGAGCGGCAGTGCCGAGCAGCCCACCAGCAAAGTGTTCTCGGAGCCGGCCATGAGCCAGGAGCAGGCGCTGTCCTACCTGGTACTGGGGCGGCCTCTGGGCGCGTCAGGCGAAGACAACAACATGCTTGCCGAAGCGGCCTTGGGCCTGGGCCTGGCGGGTAGCGCCGGGATCACCGGCAGCCTGGCCTCGAGCCTGGGTATCGACGACTTCCAGCTGGACACCGAAGGTTCGGGCAATACCACCAGCGTGGTCGCCAGCGGCAACCTCACCGAGAAACTGAGCCTGCGCTATGGGGTGGGGGTGTTCGAGCCTGCGAACACCATTGCATTGCGCTACAAGCTGAGCAAGAAGGTGTACCTCGAGGCTGCCAGCGGGCTGGCCAGCTCACTGGACATCTTCTACAAGCGCGACTTCTGAGCCGTCGCGGGGGCGGCCGTCAACGGACGATGGCCGCCTCGATGAACTCATTGGTGTCGGGCGAGGGCGGCGGGCTGGGGGCGCGTACCGGGATGATCAGGCTGGTGTACTCCTCGATCAGCCGGTTGAGGGCTTCTGGTGGTTCGCTGGCCTGGAACTGCATGCGGATCTGCACTTCATCGGGGTCACGGTTGTCGCCCTGACGGCTTTGGCCACCGATGGTGACCTTGAAGCTGGCCGCCTTGTTTTCGCCTGCGGTCAACAGTGCCTGCTGTGCTTCGGTGCCTTTGACCCGTACCGAAAGGTCGACCTGCATGCGCTCGAGGGCCAGGCCCTTGGGCGACACCAGCGCGAACAGCGGTACGCGCATGATGTGCTGGCCGTCCATGGCCACTTCGACCATCTTGGCTTTCATGGGCGCGCCCAACGCTTCGGTGTCGCATTCGAAGAACTGGTCGAACAGGTTGATGTACTGCTGCGCGATCAGGCTGTTGGTAGCACTGGCGGCTTCCTGCAGGCCACGGGTGATTTCGCGCAGGTCGATGGAAGTCATGGGGGCGGGGGATTTATCCAATGCTTCGACTCCTCAGGCCAGGTGGTGCCCCCCTGTTGCTGGTCAGGGGGGCTGTTCGGGGCGGGGAGGTGCGCCTCAAGAGGTGGCGGCGCCGAGGGCCGGAGCGCCGTCGGCCGCAGGGTTCTTCAAGGTATCGGCCTGGGAAATCAAGTCCTGGCTTTCCAGTGTGGCGGTTTTGACCACGGTCGGCTTTGTCGCGGCGTCGGTCAGGAAGTCGATCACCCGCATCATCGCTTCAGGCGGGTCCTGGCGTTTCAAGGTCGTGTTGAAGGCGTAGCGGGCGCGGGTGTCAGTCTTGCGGGTTTGCGTGGACTTGTGGCTGACGCTGCCTTTCACGTTGAGCCTGAACGGCCCCCAGCCCAGCGAACCGCTTGCCTCGGCATTCATGTCCTTGCTGGAAACGTCTTCCGACATCTGGTTGATGACCAGTTCGAACTCGACATTACCTTCTTCGATGGAAATGTTCGGGTGGGTGATGGCTGCCACCAGCGGCACTTTCATGGTCTTGCTGACCACGCCCTTGTACTCGCCTTGTTCGTCGACGATGGTTTCGTCGTAGTCGAACTGGATGGCCACGGCCTTGCCGTCCTGGACGCACACCTGCATCAGGAAGTCGGCGTAGGATTTGCTGGCGGTGACCTGGGCCTGGACCATGGCCTGCAGGGGGCCTGCGATCATGCGGTCCATCGGCAAGGCATTGATTACGGAACCGATGAGGCTGTTATCTATCGACATTGCTGGGTTCTCTTCTGGTTGGGTTAAAAACGTGGCTATCAATCGTGGTCACGATGCCTGGGCTTCAGCGCGCGCAATGTTCCTGGCGGCGGATGTTGCCGATCTGGCGCAGGCTCAGGCCGTACTTGTCAGCGAGCAGGCTGCGAGACAAGCCGCTGGCGCTTTCCTTCTGGATCTGCAGGTTGCGCAACTGGCGCATGAAATGGTCAGCCTTGGGAATTTCCAGGGCGACACCGGCAAAGCGCTTGATCAGTGCGTCGAGCGCTTCGGCCGGCAACACGTCGGCAAGCTTGGTGCGCTCGCGGTGCTTGGGGATGTACTTGGGCCTGCCGCCGTAGGCGCAGGTCAGCTGGTAGGCGTTGTCGATGCCGATGCAGTCGATCAGGGCCTGCAGCGAGTGGGGCAGTTGGCTGATATCGATGTGGCTCAAGTCTGGCAGTTGCATATGGCGCTCCTTCGGGACGGATGGGCTGTGCTAACCGATCACCAGCGGCGTTATGTCGAAGGTGTGGCTGGATTTTCTGTGACAGCCGAGGCATGTAGCTAGGCGCCATATGGGTTGGGGCTTGTAGCTTCCGCGAACAGGTTTTGCAGGCAGCGATATCCGGCGTTGTAGGACATGGCTTCAACATTTGGCTGTGGCGGGTGATTTCCCATCACGTCACTCCCTGTGCAGCGCGTTGGGTGTGGTAACCCTCAATCGCACGGATAGCTGCTCAGCAGGCTGGCGCTGCGCAGGTAGGCCTGGGGGGAGTCGCGCATGCCTTGTGGCAGCGTGCGCCAATCGACCAGCAGGCACAGCGCATGCAGCGGCTGCCCGTCACGGTGGCCGATGACCTGGTCGGCAAAGCTGCGGCGGTACAGTGCCTGGGTCTGCTGCTGTGCTTGTACCTGGTCGGCCTGGGCCAGGGTTTGCCGGGCCAGTTCGGGCAGTTGCGCCAGGGGGACACTGAAATGCACCGACGCACCTTTTGCCTGCAGGTAACCGGCCTGGCGCACGCGCTGCCACAGTTGTTGCCATTGGCTGGCGCCAGCTTGGCCAGCCAGTTCGCGGCCCAGTTCGAGCAGTTGCTCGGCCGAGGTCTGGCGGGTGTCCAGCGCATGAAGGGAAAAGGGCGTCAGCAATAGCGACGCGAACAGAAGGGGTTTGTACATGGTGCCTCCGGCATGGGTGCTTGGGAGCCCCATGCTTTCAGGCAGGCGCCGCCCCACCCAGCAGGAAATGCAGCGCCGGGGCCGGTGGCCGTTGTATCATTGCCGCGGCTCGTTGCGAGCCATTTGCCCCTGATGTTGCAAGGAACCTTCGATGACACACGTGCAGCGCCTCAAATATTCCCTTCTGATCATCCTGGTGGTACTGGGCCTGATGCTGGGCCTGTCCCACCTGCAGAAGCAGGGCACGATCAGTGAGCAGACCTTCCAGATGCTGGCCATCGCCATCGCCGTGGTGGTCGTGGTGATCAACGGCATCCTGCGGCGCAAGGTCAAGCCCTGATCCTGGCGGGCCGGCCAGTCATGGCCGGCCATGCGCTCAGCGCACAGGCGTTCGCTCCAGCACGGCGCGCGCCTGCGGGTCGAGGCTGTAGCATTTGTCGCTGCCCAGCTGGATGACGCCCTCGCTGCACAGCCGCTTGAGCACTTCGCGCACGCTGAGGAACGACAGCGGGATATCCAGCTGTTCCAGTTGCGCGTGCACGCCGCGCACGCCAATGCTGCGGCCATTGCGGTCGGCGGCGTGCAAGGCATCGATGACCTTGAGGCGGATCAGGCTGGTACGCAGGCCGAAACTGCGCAACAGCTCGCGGATCTGTTCGTTGCCGATGCGTTCGTCAGCAAAAACGTCCTGTTCCCTGGGCGCTTTGCCTGGGACGCGCCCAGCCTGGATCGAGGGTTGCGGGTTGTACATGTGAATGCTCCTTTTCGTGGACGAACCCGAAATTTGGGTGCCTCACTTACTAGGACGAATGAGAACGGAAAAACTGCAGCCCACGCGCAAAAAAAAGCCTGGTTCTGTTCAAGACGTTCCATTGCCTGGTAATACGTAAAATTTTCATCTGGCCATTCGTCTGATCGGGATGACCCCCGAACCCGAGGAGTGCCCGTGTTTCCACTTTCCCGTCCCATGACTTGCGCTGGCCTGGCTGCCGCCCTGGTAGCCTTCAGCGTCGGCGCAGCGCCGGTGCAGTCCGCCGCCGCCGATGCCAGTGCGCAGATTCGCCGAACCAGTTACGGGGTGCCGCACATCGTGGCCAAGGACGAGCGCGGCCTGGGCTATGGCATCGGCTACGCCTACGCCCAGGACAACCTGTGTCTGCTGGCCAATGAAGTGCTGACCGTGAGTGGCGAGCGCTCACGCTACTTCGGTGCCAAGGGCAAGACCCTGGAGCAGCGTGACAACCTGGCCAGCGATGTGTTCTTCGCCTGGCTCAACACGCCGGCGGCAGTCGAGGCGTTCTTGCAGGCGCAGCCAGCGCCAGTACAGGCGCTGCTGGCAGGTTATGCCAGCGGCTACAACCGGGCGCTGGCCGAGCGCCGCAGCCAGGGGTTGCCTGCCGAATGTGGCAACGGCGAGTGGCTGCGGCCGATCAGCAGCGAGGACCTGATCAAGCTGACCCGCCGGCTACTCGCCGAAGGCGGTGTCGGGCAGTTCGTCGAAGCGCTGGCGGGGGCGCAACCGCCAACGCTGGCCAGCCAGCAGGCGCCGGCAGGGTTTGCCGCGGCGCTGGCCAGGCAGCAGCGTTTTGCCACGGAACGCGGTAGCAATGCGGTGGCCGTCGGGGCGAAACGTTCGGCCAATGGCCGCGGCCTGTTGCTGGCCAACCCGCACTTCCCGTGGATGGGGGGCATGCGCTTCTACCAGATGCAGGTGACCATTCCCGGCCAGCTCGATGTGATGGGGGCGGCATTGCCGGGCCTGCCGGTGGTCAACATCGGTTTCAACCAGCATCTGGCCTGGACGCACACCGTCGACACATCGAAGCACTTCACCCTGTACCGCCTGCAACTCGACCCCAAGGACCCGACCCGCTACCTGCTTGATGGCAAGTCGCTGCCGCTGGCCCGGCAAACCGTCAGTGTTGCGGTCAAGGCCGAGGATGGCAGCCTGAGCCAGGTACAGCGCCAGGTCTACAGCTCGCAGTTCGGCCCGGTGGTGCAATGGCCGGGTCGCCTGGACTGGGATGCGCATGCCGCCTACAGCCTGCGCGACGCCAACCTCGAGAACACTCGGGTGTTGCAGCAGTGGTACCAGATCAACCATGCCGACAGCCTGGCTACGTTGAAAGGCTCGGTGGAACAGCTGCAGGGTATACCCTGGGTCAACACGCTGGCGGTGGACCCGGCAGGCAAGGCCTTGTACCTGAACCAGTCAGTGGTGCCTTATGTGGATCAGCAACTGCTCAGTGCGTGCAGCAACCCGCAGGCACAAGGGCGCCTGGTGGTACTGGATGGCTCACGCAGCGCGTGCCAGTGGAAGGTCGATGCGCAGGCCGCGCAGCCGGGGATCTTCCCTGCGCGGCTGCTGCCGAGCCTGGAGCGCGAGGATTTCGTGCAGAACTCCAACGACCCGGCCTGGATGGCCAACCCGGCGCAACCGCTGACCGGTTACTCGCCGCTGGTCAGCCGCAGTGACCAGCCGCTGGGCATGCGTGGCCGCTTTGCCCTGCAACGCCTGCAGGGTACGACCCGCCTGGGCGTTGACGACCTGCAGCGCATGGTGACCGATGACGAGGTCTACCTGGCCAGCCTGCTACTGCCTGACCTGCTGCAGTGGTGCAAGGGCGCCGATGCGGATGTACGGGCGGTATGCAGCAGCCTGGTGGCCTGGAATGGCAAGGCTGACCTGGACAGCGGCATTGGCCTGGTGCATTTCCAGAACCTGTTCGATGCCCTGGCCGAGCACCCGGAAAGCTGGCGGGTGGCCTTCGACCCGGCCGACCCGCAGCACACCCCGCGCGGGCTGGCGGTAGAGCAGGCGGCCGTGCGCAAGCTGCTGCACCAGGCCGCGCTGGCGTCGCTCAAGCAGGTGCGTGACAGCGGCATGGCAGGGGAGGCGCGCTGGGGGCAGGTGCAACAGGCGAGCGATGGCACGCCGGTGCCGGGTGGCCCGCAGGCGTTGGGCGTGTACAACGCGATCTACAGCGTGCCGCACGGGCAGGGCAAGCGGCTGGTGGTCAGTGGTACCAGCTACCTGCAACTGGTCAGCTTTACCGACAAGGGGCCGCAGGCCCGTGGGCTGTTGGCGTTTTCCCAGTCGAGTGAAGCGGCTTCGGTGCATGCCGGTGACCAGACCAAGGCGTTTGCGGCCGGGCAACTGGCGGTGATTCCGTTTACCGAGGCGCAGATCAAGGCTGACCCGGAGTATCGGGAAGTGGTGATCAGTGAGCGGGACAAGGGGGCGGTGGTCAACCGGCCTTGAGGTATAAGCCTGTGCCTGCCTCTTCGCGGGTAAACCCGCTCCCACAGGTACTGCACCAGGGCTGCAAGCGGCACGATACCTGTGGGAGCGGGTTTACCCGCGAAGAAGGCGACTCAGTCGGTCAGGAAAACTCGAACGGCGCCAGCTGAAACCCTTGCTCGTCAACCTGCAAGGCCCAGCCACGGCGGTCCCAGTCGCCCAGCACGATACGCCGTGCCGGTTGCCCGTCGACCACCAGCTTGTGTATCGCCGGTCGATGGGTATGCCCATGCACCAAGGTGCGTACACCATGCGCCGCCATCACCTTCGGCACTTCCTCCGGGGTGACATCGACGATCTCGGTGGACTTCATCCGCGTTTGCGAGCGGCTTTCGCTGCGTAGCTTGCGTGCCAGCTTGTAGCGGGCCGACAGCGGCAGGTGCCGCAACACCCACAGGCTCAGCGGGTTGCGCAGCAAGCGGCGCATTTTCATGTAGGCCAGGTCGCGGGTGCACAGGGTATCGCCATGCATCAGCAGCACCTGCTCACCACCCAGCTCGATCACGCTGGGGTCGTGCAGCAACGTGCAGCCCGCAGCGTCGCAGAAGGCCTGGCCAATCAGGAAATCACGGTTGCCATGCATCAGGTAGATGGCCGTGCCGCTGTCGCTCAGCCGCCGCATGGCCTGGCAGACCGACTGCTGGAAGGGCGTCATGGCGTCGTCGCCGATCCAGGCTTCGAAGAAGTCGCCAAGGATGTACAACGCCTTGGCGTGGCGGGCACGGCCATCGAGCAGATCAAGAAACGCCCGGGTAATGTCCGGGCGTTCTTCTTGCAGGTGCAGATCGGAGATCAGCAGGATCACTCAACGATCTCGGCTTTCTCGATGACCACGTCGTCCTTCGGCACGTCCTGGTGGCCAGCCTTGGAGCCGGTGGCGACCTTTTCGATGGCGTCGACGATTTCACGGCCTTCGATCACTTCGCCGAATACCGCGTAGCCCCAACCCTGCACGTTCTTGCTGCTGTGGTTGAGGAAGTCGTTGTCGGACGAGTTGATGAAGAACTGCGCCGAGGCGGAGTGCGGCTCCATGGTACGGGCCATGGCAATGCTGTACTTCTTGTTCTTCAGGCCGTTGTCGGCTTCGTTCTGGATGCTGGCGCGGGTCTTCTTCTGGCTCATGCCAGGCTCGAAGCCGCCGCCCTGGATCATGAAGCCCTTGATCACACGGTGGAACACGGTGCCATTGTAGTGGCCGTCCTTGACGTACTGAACGAAGTTTTCGGTAGTCAGCGGCGCTTTCTCGGCGTCCAGTTGCAGGACGATGTCGCCGTGGTTGGTGCTCAGTTTGACTTTGGACATGCTGAAACTCGCTCTTTCAAGGCAATCGGAATTAGGGTGCGCAGGGCGCGGGTTATCACCTGACGCAGGATCAGGCGATCGCGACACATGGCGCGCACTGGCCATTTTGCCAGGCTGCGGCAAAAAGCCGTGATAAATCACGCCAGTTTGTCCGGGCCCGGCTGTCAGCAGCTTGACTGCTTCGGCTATGATAGGCCCTTTGATTCAATCGGCCTACCCAGGCCGGACACGTGCATTCAAGGATCCTATGAGCAAGCCCACTGCCGACAACGCGCCCAACGCCGCTGCCAAAGGCGCCCCCGCTGTCCCTGCGAACTTCCTGCGGCCGATCATCCAGGCCGACCTGGACTCGGGCAAGCACAGCAGCATCGTCACCCGTTTCCCGCCGGAGCCCAATGGCTACCTGCACATCGGTCACGCCAAGTCGATCTGCGTCAACTTCGGCCTGGCCAAGGAATTCGGGGGCGTCTGCCACCTGCGTTTCGACGATACCAACCCGGCCAAGGAAGACCAGGAGTACATCGACGCCATCCAGAGCGATGTCAAGTGGCTGGGCTTCGACTGGGCCGGCGACGTGCGCTACGCCTCCGACTACTTCGACCAGTTGCACGACTGGGCGGTCGAGCTGATCAAGCGCGGCAAGGCCTACGTCTGCGACCTTACCCCCGAGCAGGCCAAGGAATACCGTGGCAACCTCAAGGAGCCGGGCAAGAACAGCCCGTTCCGCGAGCGCAGCGTTGACGAGAACCTCGACCTGTTCGCCCGCATGAAAGCCGGCGAGTTCAAGGATGGCGAGCGCGTGCTGCGGGCCAAGATCGACATGGCCTCGCCGAACATGAACCTGCGCGACCCGATCCTGTACCGTATCCGCCATGCCCACCACCACCAGACCGGTGACAAGTGGTGCATCTACCCGAACTACGACTTCACCCACGGCCAGTCGGACGCCATCGAGGGCATCACCCACTCGATCTGCACCCTGGAGTTCGAAGGGCATCGTCCGCTGTACGACTGGTTCCTCGACAACCTGCCGGTGCCGGCACACCCGCGCCAGTACGAGTTCAGCCGCCTGAACCTGAACTACACCATCACTTCCAAGCGCAAGCTCAAGCAGCTGGTGGACGAAAAGCACGTCGAAGCCTGGGACGACCCACGCATGTCGACGCTGTCCGGCTTCCGTCGCCGTGGCTACACCCCGGCCTCGATCCGCAACTTCTGCGAAATGATCGGCACCAA
Source organism: Pseudomonas asiatica (assembly GCF_040214835.1). Taxonomy (NCBI): domain Bacteria; kingdom Pseudomonadati; phylum Pseudomonadota; class Gammaproteobacteria; order Pseudomonadales; family Pseudomonadaceae; genus Pseudomonas; species Pseudomonas asiatica. The sequence continues at coordinate 2,710,173 of NZ_CP157874.1, forward strand.
CCGTTCCGACGGCGTGGTCGACATGTCGATGCTCGAGTTCAGCATCCGTGACGACCTGGACCGCACCGCACCGCGCGCCATGTGCGTGCTGCGCCCGCTGAAGGTGGTCATCACCAACTACCCGGAAGGCCAGGTCGAGCAGCTCGAACTGCCGCGCCACCCGAAGGAAGACATGGGCGTGCGCGTGCTGCCGTTCTCCCGTGAACTGTACATCGACCGCGACGACTTCATGGAAGAGCCGCCGAAGGGCTACAAGCGCCTGGAACCGGCCGGTGAAGTGCGCCTGCGCGGCAGCTACGTGATCCGCGCCGACGAGGCGGTCAAGGATGCCGACGGCAACATCGTCGAGCTGCGCTGCTCGTACGACCCGGACACCCTGGGCAAGAACCCGGAAGGCCGCAAGGTCAAGGGCGTGATCCACTGGGTGCCGGCCGAGGGCAGCGTCGAGTGCGAAGTGCGCCTGTACGACCGCCTGTTCCGCTCGCCGAACCCGGAAAAGACCGAGGAGGGCGGCAGCTTCCTGGACAACATCAACCCAGGCTCGCTGCAAGTGCTCAGCGGCTGCCGTGCCGAGCCGTCGCTGGCCCAGGCGCAGCCCGAGGACCGCTTCCAGTTCGAACGCGAAGGCTACTTCTGCGCCGACCTGAAAGACAGCCAGCCGGGCCGCCCGGTGTTCAACCGCACTGTCACCCTGCGTGACTCCTGGGGCAGCTGAGGAACCGCCGTGCTTACCATCTACAACACGCTGAGCAAAGCGAAGGAAACCTTCAAGCCGCTGGATGGCAACAAGGTGCGCATGTACGTGTGCGGCATGACCGTATACGACTACTGCCACCTGGGCCATGGCCGCAGCATGGTGGCCTTCGACCTGGTCACCCGCTGGCTGCGCAAGAGCGGCTACGAGCTGACCTATGTACGCAACATCACCGACATCGATGACAAGATCATCAACCGGGCCAACGAGAACGGCGAAAGCTTCGACGCCCTGACCGCCCGCATGATCGACGCGATGCACGAAGACGAGCGCCGCCTGAACATCCTGCCGCCGGACCAGGAGCCGCGTGCCACCGACCATATCGCCGGCATGCACGCGATGATCCAGACTTTGATCGACAAGGGTTATGCCTACGCACCGGGCAATGGCGACGTGTACTACCGCGTCGGCAAGTTCGTCGGTTACGGCAAGCTGTCGCGCAAGAAGATCGAAGACCTGCGCATCGGTGCCCGTATCGAGGTCGACGAAGCCAAGCAGGACCCGCTGGACTTCGTGCTGTGGAAGGGCGTCAAGCCGGGCGAGCCGAGCTGGGAATCGCCATGGGGCCCGGGGCGTCCGGGCTGGCACATCGAGTGCTCGGTGATGTCCACCTGCTGCCTGGGTGAAAGCTTCGACATCCACGGTGGCGGCAGCGACCTGGAGTTCCCGCACCACGAGAACGAGATTGCCCAGAGCGAGGCGGCCACCGGCAAGCAGTACGCCAACGCCTGGATGCACTGCGGCATGATCCGGATCAATGGCGAGAAGATGTCCAAGTCGTTGAACAACTTCTTCACCATCCGCGACGTGCTCGAGAAGTACCACCCTGAAGTGGTGCGCTACCTGCTGGTGGCCAGCCACTACCGCAGCGCGATCAACTACTCGGAAGACAGCCTGCGCGATGCCAAGGGCGCACTGGAGCGCTTCTACCACGCCTTGCGCGGCTTGCCACGGGTGGCGGCCAAGGGTGGCGAAGAGTTTGTCGAGCGCTTCAGCGTGGCCATGAACGACGACTTCGGCACCCCCGAAGCCTGCGCCGTGCTGTTCGACCTGGTGCGCGAGATCAACCGCCTGCGCGACAGCGACCTTGAGGCCGCTGCCGGCCTGGCCGGTCGCCTGCGCGAGCTGGGTGATGTGCTGGGTGTGCTGCAGCTGGAAGCCGATGACTTCCTGCGTGCCGGTGCCGAAGGCAAGGTGGATGCCGCTGAGGTCGAGGGCTTGATCCAGGCGCGCCTGCAGGCCCGTGCGGACAAGAACTGGGCCGAGTCCGACCGCATTCGCGACCAGCTGACCGCCATGGGTGTGGTGCTGGAAGACAGCAAGGGTGGGACTACCTGGCGTCTGGCCGACTGATCGGTTTGAAGGGGGCTGCTCTGCAGCCCATCGCGACACAAGGCCGCTCCTACAGGAATAGCGTTGCATTCAATGCTTGCGTAATACCTGTAGGAGCGGCCTTGTGTCGCGATGGGCCGCAAAGCGGCCCCGTTTCTATTTGGCCAGCCCCGCAAGCGGGCAGTGCAACACCAACCTGGCCCCACCCAGCTCGCTTTCCCCCACCTCCAGCCCGAACCCATGCAGGTCGACGATCGCCGCAACGATCGACAACCCCAGCCCGAACCCCGCATGGCGGTGGCCTTCATCGCTACGGTAGAAGCGCTTCAGCACTGCCGCCCGTTCCTCTTCCGGAATACCCGGCCCGCTGTCCTCGATGGCCAGGCGCAGGCCCTTGTCGTCCTGCGTCGCAGTAATCCGCACCAGCCCACCTTCGGGCGTGAACTTGATGCCGTTGCCCACCAGATTGGCCAGTGCCTCGAACAGCAGTTCGCGGTCACCATGCAACGCCGGCAATTCGGCTGGCTGCTGCAGTTCCAGGCGGATGCCGACGTCTTCGGCCAGCGGCAGGTAGAAGTCGTGCAACTCCACCAGCAGTTCGTGCGGGTCAAGCTGGACGAAACCGGCCCGCCGCTGGCGGTCTTCCAGTTCGCTGATGCGCAACAAACCGCGAAAACGCGCCATCAGGGTGTCGGTTTCGCCGATGGCCTGGTCCAGTGCCTCGGCCTGGGTGGAGTCGACGTCACTTTGCTGGCGAATGCGGTACAGCTGGGCGCGCAGGCGGGTGAGCGGGGTGCGCAGGTCGTGGGCGATGTTGTCGCACACGCCCTTGACCTCGTGCATCAGCCGCTCGATGCGGTCGAGCATGGCGTTGACGATGGCCGCCAGCATGTCCAGCTCGTCACGCCGGGCCGACAGCGGCAGCCGGTGGGTTAGGTCACCGGCGACGATCAGCTCGGCCTGGGCCTGGATTGCGCGAATGCGCTTGAGCGGGCGGCGCCTGAGCAGGTACCAGCCGGCAAAGCCCGGTATCAGGGTCAGCGAGATCCCCCAGAGCAGGGCATGCAGGATGATCCGGGTGACCACGAACAGCGAGCCGTTGTCGCGCACCAGCACCAGCCAGCGGCCATCCTGCACCTTGATCGCCACCGCGTCGCAGCTGTCACGCGGCATGTGCGGGTCGTCGGCGTCCAGGCAGCGCTTGAGTTCGTGAACCTTGCCGTCCAGCCCCAGCTCTGGCGGGATGGCGCGAATGCGCCCGCCGATCGGGTTGAGCTGGTTGTCGAACAGGCCGTAGGCGTCGAAGCTGCGCTCTTCGAAGGCCTGGCTGGCGACCAGGGCGTCGTCCAGCTGTTTGCCGCTCATGTGCGCGAACAGGTGCTGGCGCTGCAGCATCGAATGGCGGGTGAGTTTGTTCAGGTAGCTGGACACCTCGAAGTACAGCACCCCCATGAGGATGCTGCTCCAGGCCACGAACAGAAAGCTGTACAGCGCCAGCAGGCGGCTGGTCGAGGAGCTCCAGCCCTTAGACGGGTTCAGCAATGGCATAGCCGGAGCCCCGTACCGTACGGATCAGCGGCGACTGGCCGGGGGAGTCGATTTTCTTGCGCAGGCGGCCGATGTGCACGTCGATCAGGTTGGTGCCCGGGTCGAAGTGGTAGCCCCAGACTTCCTCGAAAATCATCATCCGCGTGATCACCTGGCCGCTATGGCGCATCAGGTACTCCAGCAACTTGTACTCGGTGGGCAGCAGGTTGAGGGTCTGTTCGCCACGGCGGGCTTCGTGGCTGATCAGGTCCAGTTGCAGGTCAGCGACCTGCAGGCGGGTCTGGGTCATGGGCACGCTGTTGCGGCGCAGCAGCACTTCGACCCGCGCGGCCATCTCGTCGGAGGCGAACGGTTTGGTCAGGTAGTCGTCACCCCCGGCACGCAGGCCACGTACCCGCTCGTCGACGTCGGAGAGGGCGCTGATCATCAGGATCGGCGTAGCGATCTTGAGGCTGCGCAGGGTGGTGACGATGGTCAGGCCATCGACCTCGGGCAGCATGCGGTCCAGGGTAATCAGGTCGTAGCCGCCGGCAATGGCCTTGGCCAGGCCTTCACGGCCATTGTCGGCCCAATCCACCTCAAGGCCGTGGCTGGTAAGTTCGGCGACGATTTCCTGGCCGGTGACGGCGTCGTCTTCGATGGTCAGTACGCGAGGCATGCTGGTTCCCGGGCATCTAATGGAGACTTGATTGTGCCAAAGAATAGCCAAACGGCGATTTAAGAAAAATTCATCTGGCCACCTGACCGGCTGACCGCCCCCTTGTAGGGCCGCGCAGGCCAGGGCAAAGCGCTCAGCGTGCGCCGATACCCTCGGCATGCATGATCTGCGCAATGATCGGCACCGGAGTCATCAGGTGCGAACGCATCATGGCGCTGGCGCGCTTGGCGTCCCGGGCCAGAATCACCTCGACCAACGCCGCATGCTCCTGGCGCTTGAGCTCCAGGGCCTGTTCGGAAAACACCGTCTGGGTCAGCCACAGGTGCCGGTAGCGCTCGGCCTGATCGAACAGATAGGTGCGCGCCTGCAGCAGGTGCTTGGAGCCGCAGCCTGAGGCAATGGCCGTGTGGAACGCCTTGTGCCGTTCGTCCCATACATCCAGGCGTTGCTCGCGGGTTTTCACTTCCACCACCTTGGCCAGGGTATGCGAGTGGGCCAGTACCGACGCCTCCCAGGCGTCGTCGCCACGTTCGATGGCCAGGGTGATGATCATCGCCTCCAGGTTGGCGCGGGCATCGTAGATGTCGTTCATCTCGTCCAGCGACATGGGCGCCACACGGTAGCCCTTCTGGCTGATCGCGTTGACCAGGTGCTCGGCCACCAGCTGCGACAGTGCTTCGCGCAGCGGGCCCACGCCCAGGTCGTAGCGTTCCTTCAGGGTGCTCATCAGCAGCTTTTCTCCGGGCTTGAACACGCCGCGGATGATGTCCTTCTTGAGCCTCTCATACCCGCTGAATGCTGAGTTTTGTCGGGGGGCGAGCGCTTCCAAGGTCCTGTTCCTCAAACGGTTTTGTCGATCATACCGAAAGCGTTCGCTGGCGAAAAACAATGGACAAACACGCGTTTTGTCTGTGAAAAATAAAAATGTAGACATTTTGCGTTTATGGCGATAATTTTAGCTCGCCCGCACTGATCCAGGTCATGACCGGACGGCGCCACTCACTTTCTCTGCCAGGACACTGCCATGAACGCTTTTACGCAGATCGACGAACTTGTGATGCCACTGCCGCTCGAACCGCGTGGTTTCACCATCGCCCCCTCGAAACAGTCGCCGCGCCTGCTTGAGCTCACCTTTGCCCGCGAAACGGTCGAAGCGTTCGTCCAGGCTGTTGCCCAGTGGCCGGTGCAGGCGCTGGAGTACAAGTCGTTCCTGCGCTTCCGGGTTGGCGAGATCCTCGACGAGCTGTGCCAGGGCACCCTGCGGCCGGTACTGCTCAATACCATCCTCAACCGCGCCAGCGGCGGCATGCTGATCACCCCGGTCGGCCTGGATGACGTGAGCCAGGCCGAGGACATGGTCAAGTTCACCACCGCCTGCGCACACCTGATCGGCCGCTCCAACTACGACGCCATGAGTGGCCAGTTCTATGCCCGCTTCGTGGTGGTCAACACCGACAACTCCGACAGCTACCTGCGCCAGCCGCACCGGGTCATGGAGCTGCACAACGACGGCACCTTCGTCAACCAGATCACCGACTACGTGCTGATGCTGAAGATCGACGAAAAGAACATGGAAGGCGGCAACTCGCTGCTGCTGCACCTGGACGACTGGGAGCAGTGCGACGAATTCTTCCGCCACCCGCTGGCCCGTCGCGAGATGCGCTGGACCGCACCGCCGAGCAAGAAGGTGTCCGAGGATGTGTTCCACTCGGTATTCGACACCGATGCCGAAGGCCGCCCGACCATGCGCTACATCGACCAGTTCGTGCAGCCGGAAAACTACGAGGAGGGCATCTGGCTGAACGCCTTGTCCGAATCGCTGGAAGGCAGCGAGAAGAAGCTTTCGGTACCGGTTGGCGTGGGTAGTTTCCTGCTGATCAACAACCTGTTCTGGCTGCATGGTCGCGACCGCTTCACGCCGCACGAAGGCCTGCGCCGCGAGCTGATGCGCCAGCGCGGCTACGTGGCCTTCCCCAAACCGCTGTACCAGCGCGGGCAATAATGACAGGGCGCGGGGCGGGCGCCCGCCCACGCGCCTTTGCACAAAACGATGCCACCAGGGCCCGCGCGGGCCTTGGTGAGCCAGTCAGGCAATGCCTGCGTGTGAGGTAAGGCTGTGTACGATTTCATCATCATTGGCGGTGGCATTGTGGGCATGTCCACGGCCATGCACCTGATCAAGGTCTACCCGGATGCGAAGATTCTCCTGCTGGAGAAAGAGTCCGGCCCGGCCCGCCACCAGACCGGCCACAACAGCGGCGTGATCCACGCCGGCGTGTATTACACCCCCGGCAGCCTCAAGGCGCGCTTCTGCCTGGAAGGCAACAAGGCCACCAAGGCCTTCTGCACCCAGCACGGTATCCGCTTCGATGAGTGCGGCAAGCTGCTGGTGGCCACCAACGACCTGGAAATGCAGCGCATGAAGGCGCTGTGGGAGCGCACCGCGGCCAATGGCCTGGAGCGCTACTGGCTGTCGGCGGCCGAGCTGCGCGAGCGCGAGCCCAATATCGTTGGCATGGGCGGCATCTTCGTGCCCTCCAGTGGCATCGTCAATTACGCCGAAGTGACTGCGGCCATGGGCGCCGAGTTCCAGCGCGCCGGCGGTGAAATCCGCTATGGCGCCGAGGTGGTCGGCTTGCAGGAGCTGGCCAGCGAAGTGGTCGTGCGCACGCAGGGTGACGAATTGCGCAGCCGTTTCCTGGTGACCTGCTCGGGCCTGATGGCCGACCGCGTGGTGAGCATGCTGGGCCTGCGTACCGAATTCGTCATTTGCCCGTTCCGTGGCGAGTACTACCTGCTGCCCAAGCAGCACAACCAGATCGTCAACCACCTGATCTACCCGATTCCCGACCCGTCCATGCCGTTCCTGGGCGTGCACCTGACACGCATGATCGACGGCACCGTCACCGTTGGCCCCAACGCCGTGCTGGCGATGAAGCGCGAGGGCTACCGCAAGCGCGATGTCAGCCCCGGCGACCTGTTCCAGACCTTGACCACCCCCGGCATCCTCAAGGTGCTGGCGAAGAACTTCCGCCCTGGCCTGATCGAGATGAAGAACTCGCTGTTCAAGGGTGGCTACCTCAAGCAGGTCCAGAAGTACTGCCCGAGCATCACCAAGGCCGACCTCACGCCTTACCCGGCCGGCGTGCGAGCCCAGGCCGTGTCGCGTGACGGCAAGCTGATCGACGACTTCCTGTTCGTCAACACCGCTCGCAGCGTCAACGTGTGCAACGCACCGTCGCCGGCCGCCACCTCCGCCATCCCGATCGGCGCCTACATCGTCGACAAGGTATGCGAGCAGGTCGGCCGTCAGGGCGGCAGTTTCCCCAAGGCCGACCTGGCGCCCCGTCAGCGGGCTGCCGGCTGACCTACCCGTAATACGTTCTGCGGTTTCGTTTTACTCAACCCGTGCTGCCCTACTCACCATCTGGGGCAGGGCGGGCTTTTTCGCGCCTGCGTCGGTGACGTGCAAGCCGGCGGCCCCTGCGTGGGCATGACAAAAACAACAAGGTAGCGCCATGCAAACCCACAAGAACAATTTGAGTCATGGATTGAAATCCCGGCATGTCACCATGCTGTCCATTGCCGGCGTGATCGGTGCCGGCCTGTTCGTCGGCTCCGGCCGTGCGATTGCCGAAGCAGGGCCCGCCACCATCCTGGCCTATATCCTGGCCGGCGCGCTGGTGGTGCTGGTGATGCGCATGCTGGCCGAAATGGCCGTTGCCTCGCCGGACACCGGTTCGTTCTCTACCTATGCCGACCTCGCCATCGGCAAGTGGGCCGGCTACACCATCGGCTGGCTGTACTGGTGGTTCTGGGTACTGATCATCCCCATCGAGGCCAATATCGCCGCCACCATCATCAATTCCTGGGTCCCGCAGCTGGAGATCTGGGTCTTGTCGTTGGTGATTACTCTATTGCTGACTGCCACCAACCTGTTCAGCGTGAAGAACTACGGTGAGTTCGAGTTCTGGCTGGCGTTGGTGAAGGTGGTGGCCATCGTCAGTTTCATCGCGCTGGGGGTGTGCGCCATCTTCGGCCTGCTGCCAGGCTCAGGTGTCAGCGGCGTGTCGCGCCTGTGGGATAGCGGCGGCTTCATGCCCAACGGTTTTGGTGCGGTGCTCAGCGCCATGCTGATTACCATGTTCTCGTTCCTCGGTGCCGAGGTGGTGACCATCGCCGCGGCCGAATCCGACGAAGCGGGCAAGCATATTTCCAAGGCCACCAACTCGGTGATCTGGCGAATCACCCTGTTCTATATCCTGTCGATCTTCATCGTCATCGCGCTGGTGCCGTGGACCGACCCGCGCCTGGCCACCGAAGGTTCCTATGTCACGGTACTGGACACCCTGGGCGTGCCGAATGCCAAGGCCATCATCGATTTCGTGGTGCTGACGTCGGTGACCAGCTGCCTCAACTCGTCGCTGTATACCGCGTCGCGCATGGTCTACTCGCTGAGCCGCCGCGGTGATGCGCCGGCCTGTGCCCAGGTGACCAGCCGCAGCGGCACCCCCGTGGTAGCTGTGCTGCTGTCCACTGGCGCAGCTTTCCTGGCGGTGATCGCCAACTACCTGGTACCGGCCAAGGTGTTCGGCTTCCTCATGGCAAGCTCCGGCGCCATTGCCTTGCTGGTGTACCTGGTGATCGCCGTTTCCCAGCTGCGCCTGCGCCAGCGCCTGACTGCACAGGGCAAGACACTGGGCTACCGCATGTGGCTGTTCCCGTGGCTGACGTGGGGCGTGATCCTGTTCATCAGTGGCGTGCTGGTGCTGATGCTGTTCCGCCCGGATCACCGCCTGGAAGTGGTATCGACCATGGTGCTGGCGGTGCTGGTGGTGTGTTCGGGCCTTCTGGTCACACGGCGTCGGGCGCGCGAGGTGGTGGTTGGCCGCGTAGGGCAGGGCGCCTGAGCCGTTCGGCCTGAAGACAGACGAGCAAGTCGCATCAGGCTGTGAGAGGATGTCCACCATCACAGCCAGGACCCCGAACGCAGCCTGATGAAGACACCCAAAAGAATCGAACCCCTGATCGAAGACGGCCTGGTCGACGAAGTACTGCGGCCGTTGATGAGTGGCAAGGAAGCCGCCGTGTATGTGGTGCGCTGTGGCAGCCAGGTGCGCTGCGCCAAGGTTTATAAAGAAGCCAACAAGCGCAGTTTCCGCCAGGCTGCCGAGTACCAGGAAGGCCGCAAGGTTCGCAACAGCCGTCAGGCCCGGGCGATGGCCAAGGGCAGCAAGTACGGCCGCAAGGAAGCCGAAGACGCCTGGCAGAACGCCGAAGTGGCGGCGCTGTTCCGCCTGGCCGGCGCTGGCGTGAGGGTTCCCAAGCCTTACGATTTCCAGGACGGCGTGCTGTTGATGGAGCTGGTGACCGATGCCGACGGTGACGCGGCCCCGCGCTTGAACGACGTGCACCTCGAGGCCGAGGATGCCCGCGCGTTCCATGCCTTCGTCATTCGCCAGATCGTGCTGATGCTGTGTGCCGGGCTGGTGCATGGCGACCTGTCGGAGTTCAACGTGCTGCTTGGCCCGGACGGGCCGGTGATCATCGACCTGCCGCAGGCGGTGGATGCAGCGGCCAACAACCATGCCTTCAGCATGCTGCAGCGCGATGTGGCCAACATGGCCCATTATTTCGGGCGCTTTGCGCCGGAGCTGAAAAGCACCCGGTATGCGCAGGAAATGTGGGCCTTGTACGAGGCGGGCGAACTGCGCCCGGACAGCCCGCTGACGGGGCTGTTCGAGGATGACGAGCATGCGGCTGACGTGGCCGGGGTGATGCGCGAGATCGATGCGGCCCGGCTGGATGATGCGCGCCGGCGCGCCGCGCGGGCCGAGGCTGAGCATGGGGCGGCCAGGGCAGAGGAGCCTGCGCCGCCCTGGCTGCAGTAATAGGTTGCCTGCACTGGCCTCTTCGCGGGTAAACCCGCTCCCACAGGATTCGCGCTGTACTTGTGGGAGCGGGTTTACCCGCGAAGAGGCCGGCACAGTAAAAATGCAGCCATTGCCTTTGACGCAAGACAATATCTCGTCATCTGGCCTTTTCACTGGCGCGCGACAGGCATAAGGTATACGCCGTTCAAATTCCCTGGAGCTGTCATGTCCAACCAATTCCCGTCCGTTCGTCCACGCCGCCTGCGCCAGAACGAGTCCCTGCGCACGATCTTCCAGGAAACCGAGTTCCGCCTTGAAGACCTGATCCTGCCGATCTTCGTCGAAGAGGGCATCGATGACTTCGTGCCGATCACCAGCATGCCGGGCGTCAACCGCATCCCCGAGAAGCTGCTGGCCCAGGAAATCGAGCGCTATGCCCGCGCCGGTATCAAGTCGGTGATGACCTTTGGCGTTTCGCACAACCTGGACGCCGTCGGCAGCGACACCTGGAACGAAAACGGCCTGGTCGCGCGCATGTCGCGCATCTGCAAGGACACCGTGCCGGAAATGGTGGTGATGTCCGACACCTGCTTCTGCGAATACACCAGCCACGGCCACTGCGGCGTGCTGCACGACCACGGCGTGGACAACGACGCCACCCTGGCCAACCTGGGCAAGCAGGCGGTCATCGCCGCTGCTGCCGGTGCCGACTTCATTGCCCCGTCGGCGGCGATGGACGGCCAGGTCCAGGCCATCCGCAGCGCGCTGGATGGTGCCGGCTTCCACGACACGGCGATCATGGCCTATTCCACCAAGTTCGCCTCGTCGCTGTATGGCCCGTTCCGTGAAGCCGGTGGTACCGCGCTGAAGGGCGACCGCAAGAGCTACCAGATGAACCCGATGAACCGCCGCGAAGCCGTGCGTGAGTCGTTGCTCGACGAGCAGGAAGGGGCCGATGTGCTGATGGTCAAGCCGGCCGGTGCCTACCTCGACGTGATCGCCGATATCCGTGCCGCCTCGCGCCTGCCGCTGGCGGCGTACCAGGTGAGCGGCGAGTACGCGATGATCAAGTTCGGCGGCCTGGCTGGCGCCATCGATGAAGGCCGTGTGGTGCGTGAAAGCATTGGCGCAATCAAGCGTGCCGGTGCCGACCTGATCCTCACCTACTTCGCCATGGACCTGGCCAGCGAAGGCATCTGACCGCGAGCCGTTGCCCATGCAAGCCGCTGCCATCGCAGCGGCTTTTCTTTGCCTGTGCTGCAACCGGTGAGGAAAAGCACAAAAAAACCGTAAGCGCTGAATTATTTAGTGTCCCGTTGTATCTCATCCCTTAGAGCATTCATCGACAGGGATACGGACATGAAACCTCGCAAGAAAAGCCTCCAGCCAATCGGCCTGAAGGACATCACCATTGTCGACGACGCCAAGATGCGCAAGGCAATCACCGCGGCAGCCCTGGGCAATGCCATGGAGTGGTTCGACTTCGGCGTCTACGGCTTCGTCGCCTACGCCCTGGGCAAGGTTTTCTTCCCCAATGCCGACCCGAGCGTGCAGATGATCGCGGCGTTGGCCACGTTCTCGGTGCCGTTTCTGATCAGGCCTCTGGGCGGGCTGTTCTTCGGTGCCTTGGGTGACCGGTTCGGGCGGCAGAAAATCCTCGCTGCGACCATCGTGATCATGTCGCTCAGCACCTTCGCCATCGGCCTGATACCGTCCTATGCCAGCATCGGCATCTGGGCGCCGATCCTGCTGCTGCTGGCCAAGATGGCCCAGGGCTTCTCGGTGGGGGGCGAGTACACCGGCGCGTCGATCTTCGTCGCCGAATATGCCCCAGACCGAAAACGGGGGTTTCTCGGCAGTTGGCTGGACTTCGGCTCGATTGCCGGGTTCGTGTTGGGTGCCGGTGTGGTGGTGTTGATCTCTACGGTGCTGGGTGAGGACAAGTTCCTCGAGTGGGGTTGGCGCCTGCCGTTCTTCCTCGCCTTGCCGCTGGGCATCATCGGCCTGTACCTGCGCCATGCGCTGGAGGAGACGCCAGCCTTCCAGCAGCACGTCGACAAGCTGGAGAAAGGCGACCGCGAAGGCCTGGCGACCGGGCCCAAGGTGTCGTTCAGGGAAGTGGCCACCCAGCACTGGCGCAGTCTGGTGACCTGCATTGGCGTGGTGATTGCCACCAACGTCACCTACTACATGCTGCTCACGTACATGCCCAGCTACCTGTCGCACAACCTGCACTACAGCGAAGACCATGGCGTGCTGATCATCATCGCGATCATGGTCGGCATGCTGTTCGTGCAGCCGATGATCGGGCTGCTCAGCGACAAGTTCGGCCGTCGACCGTTCATCATCGTCGGCAGTATCGGCCTGTTGGTGCTGGCCATCCCGGCATTCATGCTGATCAACAGCGGCGTGCTGGGGGTGATTTTTGCCGGGTTGCTGATCATTGCCGTGCTGCTGAACTTCTTCATCGGCGTGATGGCCTCGACGCTACCAGCAATGTTCCCCACACACATCCGCTACAGCGCCCTCGCCAGCGCCTTCAATATCTCGGTGCTGATCGCCGGCCTCACCCCGACCATCGCCGCCTGGCTGGTGGAAAGTACTGGCAACCTGTACATGCCGGCCTATTACCTGATGGTGATCGCCGCCGTGGGGCTGGTCACCGGCCTGACCATGAAGGAAACCGCCAACAAGCCGCTGCGCGGCGCGGCACCGGCAGCATCGGATATCGAGGAAGCGCGTGAGCTGCTGCAGGAACACCACGACAACATCGAGCAAAGGATCGAGGACATCGATGCGCAGATTGCCGAACTGGAGGCCAAGCGCAAGTTGCTGGTGCAGCAGCACCCGCGCATCGAGTGATCAGTGTGGCATGTAGCCACGCTGCCAGGTCCGTGGAATGAACCGCGACACCAGGGCCAGCACGCAGGCCAGCGAGCAGCTGCCGGCCAGCGCTTGCAGGCCCAGGTGGTGCTCCAGCCAGGCACCCAGGGCGGCGCCCAGCAGCATGCCAGCCCAAGGCACCAGTTGCACCCGCCAGCCATTGCGCCGCTCGCCCAGCAGCCAGCGCCCCAGCCCACGACCGAAGCGTGACAGGGCGCCGGTGACGTAGGTCAGGCCGATGGGCAGGCCGTTCACCTGTTCGACCACGGCATTGATCATGCCCATGGCCAGTGTGGCAGCGAGCAGCGCTGGAAAGGTGGCTGCCAAGGGCCATGCGGCTGCAAAGCCCAGCAGGGCGGCAACTACCAGCAGCACCGGCCACGCCCGACGGCGGAAAGCGCGCGCCAGCAGCACGCCCAGGGCGTTGCCGACGACGAAGCCCAGCACTGCAGCACTCAGGCGCAGCACCAGGGCCAGGTCCGCATCGCTGATGGCGACGGCCAGGCGCGTGGTGTTGCCACTCATGAACGACACGAAGTCGCCCAGCGCCAGCAGGCCGATGGCATCGGTCATGCCGGCAAGTACGGACAGGCCGGCGACCAGGCCGAGGCCCACGCGACCACGCAGCATCTGCAGGCGTAGCCGCTTGGCTGTGCGCGCGGGGAGGGTGTTGGGCAGCATCCTCGGGAACTCAGCGGGGCATTTCGCGGGCCAGGGTGCTCTTGATGGTGCGCTCCACTACATCGACCAGCACCATTGTCTGGTGGTCCACTTCGATGTTGAGCAGCTCGCCGGCCTTGTAGCTGGGGAAGGTGGTCTGGCGCAGGGTTTCCGGGATCAGGTTGATGGTGATCACATTGTCCTCGACATCGGCTACGGTCAGGCTGCAGCCGTTGACCCCGATGAAGCCGCGCGGGAACACGTACTTGCCCCATTCCGGTGGCATGCGGAACTTGATGAAGGCGCCGGTTTCCTTGATCGACAGCTCGACGATTTCGGCGGTGGTGGCGATGTGGCCGGCCATCAGGTGGCCGCCGACTTCGGCGTTCATCTTCGCCGAGCGTTCGATGTTGACGCCCTGGCCGGCCTTGAAGTTGCGCAGGTTGGTGCGCTCGAGGGTGGCGGTCATGGCGTCGAACCTGACCTGGGTGCCGTGGATTTCGGTGACCGACAGGCAGGTGCCTTCGACACTGACGCTGGCGCCGATCTTCAGCTCGTCGAGCAGTTCGGGGGTGAGGTCGATGGTGAACTGGTTGTGGCCCGGGTAGGTGGTCACATCAAGCAGAGGGCGGACGGCCTGGACGATGCCGGTGTACATGGAGTTGCTCCTGGGCACGGAAAAGAAAACTTCCGAACGCTATGCCCGTGGAGCGGTAAAAGCAAGCCGGCCATTTGTCTGGACACTTGAAACCCACAGGTACGGTGCACTCTGTCAGCTGGAGGTGACCCTGTGGGAGCGGGTTCACCCGCGAAGCAGGCGACGCGGTGGATGGCACCGGCTAGGCCGGTGTTCGCGGGCGCGCCCGCTCCCACAGGTACGGCGCATTCCTTCAGCTGGTGGGGGCCCTGTGGGAGCGGGTTTACCCGCGAAGCAGGCGACGCGGTGGATGGCACCGGCTGCGCCGGTGTTCGCGGGTGAACCCGCTCCCACAGGTACGGCGCATTCCTTCAGCTGGTGGGTCCACCCTGTGGCAGCGGGCATGCCCGCGAAGCAAGCGACGCGGTGGATGGCACCGGCTAGGTCGGTGTTCGCGGGCGCGCCCGCTCCCACAGGTATGGTGCATTCCTTCGGCTGACGGGGACCCTGTAGGAGCGGGCATGCCCGCGAAGCAAGCGACGCGGTGGATGGCACCGGCTGCGCCGGTGTTCGCGGGTGAACCCGCTCCTACAGGTACGGCGCATTCCTTCAGCTGGTGGGTCCACCCTGTGGGAGCGGGCATGCCCGCGAAGCAAGCGACGCGGTGGATGGCACCGGCTAGGCCGGTGTTCGCGGGCGCGCCCGCTCCCACAGGTACGGCGCACTCCTTCAGCTGGTGGGGTCCCTGTGGGAGCGGGTTTACCCGCGAAGCAGGCGGTGCAGTGGATGGCACCGGCTACGCCGGTGTTCGCGGGTGAACCCGCTCCCACAGGTATGGTGCATTCCTTCGGCTGACGGGGGCCCTGTGGGAGCGGGCATGCCCGCGAAGCAGGCGGCGCGGTGGATGGCACCGGCCAGGCCGGTGTTCGCGGGCGCGCCCGCTCCCACAGGTACGGCGCATTCCTTCAGCTGGTGGGTCCACCCTGTGGGAGCGGGCATGCCCGCGAAGCAGGCGACGCGGTGGATGGCACCGGCTGCGCCGGTGTTCGCGGGTGAACCCGCTCCCACAGGTATCGCGTGGCTACCGTTCTGAGCTTCACCGGCGAAGGCAATGGGGCAAATACAATTCAGACATGGCCGCTGCTGTTGACGATCCGCAGGCACAGCGCCTCATACGGGTCCAGGTTCACCATCAGGCGCCCATCCTCGGTCAAATCCCCTTCGACCGTTTCATTGATCATGTCGACCACCGGCCCCGGCGTGAACCCGGTCAGTTGCAGCTCCTCGGCAATCACTTCCTGGCCAAAATTCAGCGCAGTGATCTGGATGCCACGCCCGGCCGGCAGTTCATGCACCATTACCAGCAAGCCGGGGCTGCTGACTTCAGGTACCAGCACCTGGCGGCTGGTGGCGATGCCATAGGCCTGGCGCACCGCCAGCAGCTTCTTCACCTTGCAGGCAAACGAATCGCCATTTTCCAGCTGGCTGTCCAGGCTGCCATACAGCGCCCGGGCACGGGGCATGCCACGCACCGACGTCTGGGCCTGCGGCTCCAGCCCGGCCAGGTCGTAGCCGCCGCGGTGAATCCAGCGGGTATCGCCATCCAGCATCCGCTGCGCGACCGCTTCGGCGGGCAAGGGCAGGGCGCCCACCAGGTCCCAGCCGGACAGCGCCACCACCCCCGGCTGCATGGCGTTGTACATGACCAGCAGCAGGTGCACCTTCTGGATCAGCTCGATTTCTGCAACCCCGATCTGCCCGAGGTCGCGGATGCCCAGTGCGGCAGCGATCAGGCTGGCCGTGGTACAGGCTATGCCATTGGTGACGAAGCGCAGGTTGTAAGGCGCATGCTCGCCCGAGAGCCGTTCGTAGATCTCTTCGCGGATGTGTTCGCGCAGGATGCCGCCGGGCAAGGTCTGGCCTTTGTACAGGTACATGTCATGGGCATGCAGGGTCCAGAAATGCACCAGCTCCACGGTCAGCTCGTCATGGTTCTGCAGGGCATGGATCAGCGAGGCCGGGTCGATGCCGAAGGCATGCATCTCCTTGAGCATCAGGCGCAGGAATTCGGTGTCACCGGTCAGCAGCGCATGCTGGTAGGCCGGCCGGGTAATGAAATCGTAGGACAGGTCGGCACCGCCCCTGGACATCTGCGCGATGTCGTCGAGGGTCAGGTTCAGTTCCTGGAAGCTGAAACCGCCGGCCTTGCGGATCATGCCACCGATCAGCTGGTTGCCGACGATCGAAAGCGGGTGGCTTTCCGACCAGGCAGTGCCGCTGGCGCGGGTCTCCACGCCGAGAAAGCCGTTGGCATCCAGGCGCAGGCCGCGTGCACCCAGGCAGTCCAGGGCGTGCAGGGCATCGCCAATGATCATCTGCTGGGCGGCAAAGGTCGGGTCCAGCCAGTTCAGCGACGGCTGGCCTTCCTTGAAGTAGTGCAGGTACACCCAGCGCCGGGTCTTGCCATCCACACCGGTCACCGGCGGCGTGGCGCTCCAGTCGGTTTCCTTAACACCTGGTTCGAAGAAGATCACCCGTTGCAGCTGGCCGACGATGTAATGGCGGGCCTTGAGCTCGTCGCACTGGGCCGGCAGCAGGTTGACCGCGTCGCGCCCGGCGGGCACTTCGGGCAGCAGCGGCCAGTCTTCTTCGCGGATTTCGACCATGTGGTACAGCCCCGGGTAGGGGCCGTGGGCCAGCTCGGCCAGGCGGAAGTCGGCGCCCTTGCCCGTGTGCGAGGGGATCAGGTCGTCGATGGTCACGGCGTTGTGCGCGGCGGCCATGCGGCTCATCTGGATCAGCTCCTGCTCGCTGCCGTACAGCGGGTCGATGTCGAAACTGATGCGGTCGAAGTTGCCGTCCACGCTGGGGGTGAGTTCACGACCACGAATGCCGCCGGACAGCTTGATGGGGCCGGTGTGCAGGCCCTGGATGCCGATCTCCGACAAGCGCTTCCACAGCGCTTCGTGGGCCAGGGCACCGAGCACCGAACAGCCTTCGGGGGCGATGATGGCGTCGGGGTAGACGGTCAGCCAGACCGAAGCGATTTCAGTGGCGCGGCGGGGCTGGGCTTCGGCGTAGGGCTGCTGCCACAGGCGCGACTGGCCCGAGTACAGGTGGGTGCGTTGCTGGGAGGCCCTGAGCATGGCGCGGTCTTCGAGCCATTTGACGTATGACGGGTCGGGTTGGGTCATTTCGCGTCCTCTTTGCGTGTCGGCAGCGGCTCAGGTTATGACGGCTGTGGCGGCTGATCGTTCGGCTTGAGTATGGTTTGGCTGCTTCGCGGGCGCGCCCGCTCCCACAGCGGTCTCCACACACGTTGAGAACAGTGCAATACCTGTGGGAGCGGGCATGCCCGCGAAGAAATCCCCACTGATCAAGGTTTGCGAATACGCAACTACCGTGTGGGCTTGCTGATCTGTTTGCCAGCCTGGGAGGCGACTTCCAGGGCTTGGCCATCCCGTTGCTTGCCTTGCCGAGCCAGGCCTTCGAGCTGCGGAATCAGCATGCCCTCCGGTAAATGACGCCAGAACCGCCCGGGCATGTGCAGGCGCAAGGCGTCGGGGTTGAGGCGGGCAGGGTTGAAGGTATGGCGATAGTAGGTGCGCCACAATTCGGCGCCAGGGTCTTCGGCGTTGCGGGCCCACTGGCGCCAGGGCTCGGGGCACTGGCGCTGGTAGTCGAATGCCTGGCCGTCGAAGCGTATGCCGTCGTGCGCCGTGGCAATCATCCAGCGCAAACGCCCCAGGCGGTCGGCGAAATGTGCACTGGCGCTTTCCAGAATGTCATGCGCCGGCTCGTGATAGGCCACCAGGTCGAGTTGCAGCTGTTCAGCCAATACTTCGGGTAGTGGCACGAAGCGTACAAACGCATGCAGGTGGTGCGCTTCGCGATTGACCTGCTTGATCCGTCTTTGCAGCTCGCTGCCCAGTCGGTCACCCGCCAGCATTGCAGTGCGGTCGCCATGGGCCACCCGCCAAAGTACCTCGTAAAGCAGGTTCCAGCGGTGCTCGCCACGGTAGCGGGCGGCCTGTTCCAGCTGGCTCAGCAGCGCCGCTGGCACCTTGGCGCGAAAAGGACCGGAGCCTTCCGGCAGCGCTGTCGGTACGGCCAGCAAATCAGCCACCGGCCCTTGCGCCCAGGTCACCTCCGACGGGTCGATGCCATGCCCCAACAACACCCGGGCCTGGTCACGCCAGGTGGCGAACAGGCCGTCGCAGTCGAGCGCGATCATCCCCACAAGCCCATCTGCACCGGCGCCTGCGGCTCACGCAAGCGCGCCCTCAGCAGGCCGCTGCGCAGCTCGGCCTGGGCCGGGCGGTAGTCGCTGGTGACAATGAACGGCCGCGCCTTGTCCAGCACGCAGCGCAGCTGGATCAGGTCATCGTAGCGAATGCGCCGTTCGCGTCGCAGGGCTACCAGGCGCTGCACGCTGCGCAGGCCGATGCCGGGGATGCGCGCCAGTAGCGCCGGCTCGGCACGGTTCACGTCCAGCGGGAACACTTCGCGGTTGGCCAGCGCCCAGGCCAGCTTGGGGTCGATGTCCAGTGCCAGGTTGCCGCTCTGGCCCAGCAGCTCGCCGGCCTTGTAGCCATAGCCACGTAGCAGGAAGTCAGCCTGGTACAGGCGGTGCTCGCGCAGCAGCGGTGGTGCGGCCAGGGGGACGCTGCCGGGGCTGTCAGGGATGGGGCTGAAGGCGGAGTAATACACGCGCTTGAGGCCATAGCCTTGGTACAGCGATTCGGCATTGCGCAGCAATGTGCTGTCATCGGTGCTGTCGGCCCCTACGATCACCTGGGTGCTTTGCCCGGCCGGGGTAAAGCGCGGCGCCTTGGGTTCGTGGGCCACGGCTTGCTGGCCCTGGTGGATCACGCCCATGGCCTGGCGAATGGTGTGCGCCTGTTTCTCCGGTGCCAGGCGTTTCAGGCTGGCGTCGGTCGGCAGCTCGATGTTGACGCTGAGCCGGTCTGCCAGGCGCCCGGCCTCTTCGATCAGCAACGGGTCGGCATCGGGGATGGTCTTGAGGTGGATGTAGCCACGGAAGTCGTGCTCTTCGCGCAACAGCTTCGCCACGCGGATCAGCTGCTCCATGGTGTAGTCAGCAGACCGGATGATGCCGGAGCTGAGGAACAGGCCGCTGATGCAGTTGCGCCGGTAGAAGTCCAGGGTCAGCCGGACCACTTCCTCAGGGCTGAAGCGCGCGCGTGGCACGTTGCTGGAGCGGCGGTTGACGCAGTACTGGCAGTCGTAGAGGCAAAAGTTGGTCAGTAGCACCTTGAGCAGCGAGACGCAGCGCCCGTCGGGGGTGTAGCTGTGACAGATGCCCATGCCATTGGTAGCACCCAGGCCATCAGCCCCGCGCGAGTTGCGCTTGGGCGCGCCGCTGCTGGCGCAGGATGCGTCGTACTTGGCAGCATCGGCAAGGATGCCGAGTTTGGCGATGAGTTGCATGGGGCTGACCTGTGATACTGAATATTCATACAGTATTTTGAGATGTGACGGATTGCAAGCGATTGTGCGCCGGCCATGCCCGACTACCTTGGCGGGCAGCCCGCTCCCACAGGGTTAGCGCGTAGCCTGAGTTCGGCGCCAAACCTTTGGGAGCAAGCGTGCCCGCGAAGTCCTGCAGAAACGTTGGCAGGCACTAAGGCGAGCCCGTCCAGGCGAAGTGGTAGACGTGGCTGGGGGCCGTGGCCTGGCACTGGCCGTTATCGGCATCGGCACCGACCACATACCACTCTGCGCGCGAGGTCTCGCCCAGCCTGCGTGCCTTGTCGGCACTGAAGCAGCGGCCCAGCTCCGAAGCCGGTACCAGGGTGAAGGCCGTGGGGTTGTGGCGCAGCCAGTAAGCGGCCGTGTCCGCCCTGGACTGGCCGGTGAAACCGAAGTGCACGATGGGTTGTCGGGCAAACAGCCAATGCCCCTCGCGCCAGTTGACCAGCACCAACTCGGCGCCGCCGGTGGCCCGCGCGGCTTCACTCATCAATGTCTCATGCGGGTTGCGGCCTTCCTTCAGCGGCTCGACGAAGCCGCGCGCGAACCACAGCGCGAACCATGCCAGGGCCACGGCAGTGAACGCCTTGCGCCAGGCCGGCCGGCGCTGCAGCCAGCGCTTGAGCAGCCACGGCAGCAGTGGCGCGATGGCCAGCACCAGACCCGGCAGCGCCGGGAAGATGTACAGCTTGCGCTTGCCGCTGCTGAGGCTGAAAAACAACAGCACCAGCACCACCCAGCCGAGCAGCAGCAGAAAGCGCGCGTCGCGTTTTTGCAGCTGCCGGCGCCAGGCCGGTACCAGCCAGGGCAGGGCCAGCACCAGTGGCAGCCAGTATTTGGGGATGACCTTGACGAAGAAGTACCAGAACGGTTCGCGATGGTCCCAGGCATTGGCATAGCGGCTGGCGGTCTGGCGCAGCAGGATTTCCTTCAAATAGGCCAGCTCCGCCGCGCCACCGCCATGGGCGATCGAAACCAGCAGTGGCAGCAGCCACACCGCGCAACCGGCCAGCAGCCACGCCAGCCCCAGGCTCCAGCGCCAACCCTGGCCGGGCATGGCCACCACCCCGTGCCAGCGGTGGCGCACCGCCCAGGCATAGGGCAGCAATAGCAGCGCCGGGACAAAGCCCACGCCCTTGCTGATAATGCCCAGGCCCATCGCCGCGCAGGCCAGGTAGAACCAGCCCCAGGCCGGCCCGAGCAGCAAGTGGCGCAGCATGCCGTAGAAACCCAGTGCCACCCACAGGCACAGGAAGCTGTCGATCTGCCCGGTGCGCAGGATGCTGTAGCTCTGGTAGGTGGCCAGGAACAACAAGGCGGCGATCACGCCGATGCGCCGGTTCCACAGGCGCCGCCCCAGGTCATGCAGCACCCAGGTAATGGTCGCCGCCGACAGCAACCCTGGCAGGTACAGGGCAACCTTGGGCGAGCCGGTGAGGTGGCTGAACAGGGCCACGGTCCACATGAACAGCGGCGGCTTGTCGCCGTAGATTTCCGCCGCCCGGTGGGGGATGAACCAGTTGCCGCTCTGCAGCATTTCCAGGGCGACGCCGAGAAAGCGTTCTTCATCCACATTCATCGGCTGGCGCCAGCCGATACCCGCGCCCACCAGCAACACCGCGAGGGCAATCAGGGCCAGGCGTTCGGCCCCGAGCGTGTTGAACCTTGGCAAGGGCTATTCCTTCTGTTCCTGGTGGCGGGCGATCAGCTGCAGGTTGCGCAGGTAGACCAGGAAGCCGAAGCTCTGGCCGATGATGAACACCGGGTCCTGGCGATAGATGGCGTAGGTCAGCAGCAGCGCGCTGCCGAGCATGCTCAGGTACCAGAAGCCCACCGGGATCACGCTGCGGCGCTTGAACTCGCTGTACAGCCACTGCAACACGAAGCGCCCGGTAAATACGGCCTGGCCGGCGAAACCGATGACCAGCCACAGGGTTTCGCGGGTCATCCTTCGAACTCCTGGGGGCGCGTGTCCAGGCGGGTGCGACGGATCAGCCACCAGACCCCGAACAGGTCGAGGATGCCGACCAGGGCGCGGTCCAGGTTGCCGTACTTGGACACCCCGGCCTGACGTGGCCGGTGGTTGACCGGGTGAACCAGCATGCGGCCGTTGTGGCGCAGGATCAGCGCCGGGATGAAGCGGTGCATGTGGTCGAAGTAGGGCAGGCGCAGGAAGGCCGCGCGTTCGATCAGCTTCAGCCCGCAGCCGGTGTCTGGCGTGGCGTCCTTGAGCAAGCGGCTGCGCAGGCCGTTGGCAAGCCGCGACGCCCAGCGTTTGCTGGCGCTGTCGCGGCGGTTGACCCGGTGCCCGGCCACCAGCTTGACGCCGCCGGCCAGGTCCTGGTTGGCGCGCACCAGGGCCAGCATGCCGGGGATGTCCGCGGGGTCGTTCTGGCCGTCCCCGTCCAGGGTCGCCAGCCAGCGCCCGCGCGCCGCCTGGGCGGCATGCCACAGCGAGGTGCTCTGGCCCAGCGAGCGCTCGTGACGGAGGATGCGCAGTTGCGTGTAGCCCTGGCTTTTCAGTTGCAGCAGTACGCTCAGGGTGCGGTCGCTGCTGCCGTCATCGACCACCAGTACTTCATGGTCTTCGGCCGCCAGTGCGATGCGTATTTCCATCAAGAGTGACGGCAGGTTGTCGACCTCGTTCCTGGCGGGAATGAGCACCGAGAGGTCAAGTGGATCTGTCATGAGGCTACCTGTGATCTTGTTGTGATTGCGCGGCTCAGACCCGGTAGAAATCCCGGTACCAGCCAACGAAGGCGTTGACGCCGTGTTCCAGCGATGTGCCGGGGGTGTAGTCGATCCAGCGTGCCAGCGAGCCGACGTCGGCCCAGGTTTCCAGCACATCACCTGCTTGCAGCGGCAGGTAGTCGCGTCGGGCCTTGATGCCCAAGGCATGCTCCAGGCATTCGACGAAGTGCAGCAGCCGTACCGGCTGACCTCGGCCAATGTTGAACAGCTGGCAGGGCGGTTGCCCCTCGGCCGGCAGTGGCGGCTTCAGGCGCAGGCGCACAATGCTCTCGACGATGTCGTCGATGTAGGTGAAGTCGCGCCCCATCAGGCCGTTGTTGTAGACCTCGATCGGCCGGCCCTCGAGCATGGCGCGGGTGAACTTGAACGGCGCCATGTCGGGGCGGCCCCAGGGGCCGTATACGGTAAAGAAGCGCAGGCCGGTGGTCGGCAGCTGGTACAGGTGTGCGTAGCTGTGCGCCATCAGTTCATTGGCGCGCTTGCTGGCGGCATACAGCGACAGCGGTTGCTCGACCGGGTCGTCGACGCTGAACGGCAGCTTGGCGTTGGCACCGTACACCGAACTGCTGGAGGCGTAGATCAGGTGGCGGGTTGGCTGCTGGCGGCAGGCCTCGAGGATGTTGAGAAAGCCGACCAGGTTGGCCTGGCCATAGGCGCCGGGGTTGTCCAGCGAATAGCGCACCCCGGCCTGGGCTGCCAGGTGGATCACTTCACTGAACGCCTGGCCGGCGAACAGCTGTTGCAGTTCGCTCGGGTGGGCGATGTCGAGGGTGTGGAAGCGGAAATTGGCAAAGCCGAACAACTGCTGCAGGCGCGCCAGCTTCAGCTGGACGCTGTAGTAGGCGTTGAGGTTGTCGATGCCGACCACCTCGATGCCTGCTTCGCACAGGCGCCGCGCAACGTGGTAGCCGATGAAGCCGGCCACGCCGGTAATCAGTACGGGCATGCTGGCTGCACCTGGCCACGGCCGATGCCGTAGTAAGTCAGGCCGGCGGCGGCCATGTGTTCGGGTTCGAACAGGTTGCGCCCGTCGAACACCACCCGGTCGGCCAGCTGTTGCGGCACCTTGTCCAGGTTGAGCACACGGTAATCCTGCCATTCGGTGACGATCACCAGGGCATCGGCGCCGTGCAGAGCATCGTCCTTGCACGGCACCAGTTGCAGGTCGGCGCGCGGGCCATAGTGCCGCTGGATTTCTTCCATGGCCTGCGGGTCATGGGCCTGCACCCGCGCGCCGGCGGCCCACAGCGCTTCCAGCAGGACCCGGCTGGAGGCCTCGCGGATATCATTGGTATTGGGCTTGAACGACAGCCCCCACAAGGCGAAGACCTTGCCCCGCAGGCCGCGTGGGTAGTGGCGCTGGATCTTGCTGAACAGCCGGCCCTTTTGCTGCTCGTTGACCGATTCCACCGCACGCAGCAGCTGCGGCTCGAAGCCTTCGGCCTCGGCGCTGCGGCGCAGGGCTTGCAGGTCCTTGGGGAAGCACGAGCCGCCAAAACCGCAGCCGGCATAGATGAAGTCGTAGCCGATGCGCGGGTCCGAGCCGATGCCACGGCGCACCATTTCGATGTCGGCGCCCAGGTGCTCGGCCAGGTTGGCGATTTCGTTGATGAACGAGATCTTGGTCGCCAGCATGCAGTTGGCCGCGTACTTGGTCAGCTCGGCGCTGCGCGCATCCATGACCATGAGCTTTTCGCGGTTGCGGCTGAACGGCAGGTACAGCTCGCGCAGCAGCTCTACCTCGGCGGGTTCCGCGCCACCGATGATGATGCGCTCCGGGCGCATGCAGTCATCGACTGCCGAGCCTTCCTTGAGGAACTCGGGGTTGCTGACGACGTGGAAGCGGCTGGTATCGGCCACGGCCTGGGCGATGCGCGCCTTGATGCGGTGCACCGTGCCGACCGGCGCGGTGGATTTGTTGACGATCAGCTTGGGGCCGTCGGCATGTTCGAGGATGCTGTCGACCACGGCGAACACGTGCTTCAGGTCGGCGCTGCCATCGGCCTGGGGCGGGGTGCCGACGGCAATGAACTGCAACCTGGCATAGTTGGCCGCTTCGCTGGCGTCGGTGGTGAAACGCAGGCGGCCGCAGGCCAGGTTCTTCTCCAGCATCGGCGCAAGGCCGGGCTCGAAGATCGGGCAATGGCCTGCATTGAGGCTGGCGACCCGCTCGGCGTCGACATCCATGCACAACACCGAGTGCCCCACCTGGGCCAGGCACACTGCCTGGGTGAGGCCGACATAGCCGGTACCGAAAACCGTGACCTTCATTTGACAGCTCCTTGGCGAGAAAGCTGAAAAAAAATGTCACAACGTTGTTTAGATATTGTTACTTGCGCAGGCCGCTGCCTCTTGGGCGACGTTCCACAGCTGCTGGCGGAACCAGCGCCGCAAGGGGTCGGCGTGGGTGCGTTCATGCCATATCTGCATCACCTCGATTGCGGGCAATGGCAGCGGCAGCGGGTACATGCGCAGGTCGTCATCACGCTCGGTGGCTTCGATGGCCAGCGAGCTCAGGCAGGTGAGCAGCAGGTCGGTGCCGCGCAGCAGGCGCGTGGGGGCCACGAAGCTCGACAGGCCAGCCACGACCCGTCGTTGCATGCCCTGGCTGCGCAAGGCGCGGTCGACCAGGCCATCGAGGTCGCCGGTCAGGGTGGTGAGCAGGTGGTCGCTGGCGAGGAAACTATCGAGGTCCAGGCCTTGGTCCGCGGCTGGATGACTGCGCGAGGCCAGCACAACGAAGTGTTCGGTGAGCAGGCGCTGTTGGTGGAAGGTTTCCGGGAGGTCGGTATAGAACCCGGCAACGGCCAGGTCACAGGTGCCTTTCTCCAGCTCTTCGCGAGGGAGCTGGCCACGGGTGTTGTGGGTGACCAGCGTCAGGTTCGGCGCCTGGCTGCGCAGGATCGGCAGCAGCCTGGGCAACAGCGTCTGTTCTACATAATCGGTGCTGTACAGGTGCAGGCGGGCAGGGCGGGCAAGGAAGTCCTGCCCTTCGCAGCGTTCATAGAAGCCTTCCAGGCCCACTACCAGGCGTTCTACCTCGGGCGCCAGTTCGTGGGCGCGTGGCGTCGGGGTCAGGCCCCTGGGCGCGCGGACGAACAGCGGGTCGCCAAACTGATGGCGCAGCTTGTTGAGCTTGTGGCTGAGGGCGGGCTGGCTCAGCGCCATGCGCTGGGCGGCGAGGGTGGCGTTGCGTTCCTGATACAGCACATGGAACAGGTACAGCAGGTTGAGGTCCTTGCTGGAGATATTCATTTTCTGGATCGCAGACATGAGAGCTTTCGAATTATCGAATCATAGCCTTGCCATTAGCATGAACGCATCCCGCCGGTATGAGCGGACGGCTCTTTTTGCCTGATCAGGAGATTGTTGCATGACCAAGATGTCCCGGCTTGCCCTGGCTGTTGCCAGCACCCTGCTTGCCGCCGGCGCCCACGCTGCGCCCAAGGGAGAGGTGCTGGTGCTGTTGTCCAGCGAGAACCAGCTGCCCCTGCAGGACGGCAAGCGCTACGCCACTGGCTACTACCTCAACGAGTTCGGCGTGCCTGCCGACCAATTGCTCAAGGCTGGCTACAAGCTGGTGCTGGTAACCCCCGAAGGTAATGCCCCGAGCGTCGACCAGCGTTCGATCGACCCACGCTACTTTGCCGGTGATGCGGTGGAGATGCGCCGAATCGAGAAAGTCGTGCAAGGCCTGCCGGGCATTGACGATACCCTGTCAGTAAAAGAGGTACTGGCAGGTGACCTGGGCCGCTATGCCGGGCTGTTCATCCCCGGCGGCCATGCGCCGTTGATCGACCTGGCCAACAACCCGGACGTGGGCGCCTTGCTGCGGCATTTCCACCAGGCCGGCAAGCCCACAGCCGCCATCTGCCACGGCCCCATCGCCTTGCTCTCGGCCCAGCAGGACCCGGCGAGCTATCAGTCGGCGCTGGCGCGTGGTGAAAAGCCGGCAGCCACCGACTGGCTGTACAAAGGTTACAAGATGACCATTTTCTCCGACCCGGAGGAGCAGGTGTTCGAAGCTTCGCTCAAGGACCAGCGGCTGTTGTTCTACCCGGCCAACGCCATGGCAATGGCAGGGGGCGACATGGGCTACGCCAAGGCCTGGCAACCCAATGTGGTGGTGGACCGCGAACTGATCACCGGGCAGAACCCGTTCTCGGACAAGGTGCTGGCCAAGGTACTGCTGGAAAAGTTGGCAGGGCAGGCAAAGGCCGCTGATCAGGGCATCTAGACTTACAAGTGGCCTGCATCGGGCAACGCTCGGCAGGCCCATACCATTCAACCGACCACCGCCTCCCCGGAGCGGATGTCCCTCGCTGGCGATGGCCTTCTTTGCAGAGGAGGGCAGGTCATGGACGAGGCAAGGCTTCACGACTTCATGGGCAAGCTGGTGGGCGACATGGGCGCGGCGGCGACCTTGGCCAACGTGATTCTTGGCGATGAGTTGGGGTTGTATCGGGCCATGGCCGACAGCCAGCCGACCACCCCCGAGGCGCTGGCGGAAAAGACCGGCTGCCACCCGCGGCTGGTGCGCGAATGGCTCAGCGCCCAGGCTGCCTCGGGCTACATGGTGCATGACAAGGGCCGTTTCGTGTTGCCTGAAGAGCAGGCCATGGCCCTGGCGCTGGAGGATTCCCCGGCCTACATGGCCGGTGGTGCGGCGGTGGTGGCCGCGCTGTTCCACGACAAGGACAAGCTGGTCGCGGCCATGCGCGGCGACGGCGGGCTGGCCTGGGGCGACCATCACCCCTGCATGTTCAGCGGCACCGAACGGTTCTTCCGGCCGGGTTACCGCACCTTCCTGGTGGCCGAATGGCTACCGGCGCTGGAGGGCGTGGTGGCCAAGCTGCAAGCGGGCGCCAAGGTGGCGGATGTGGGCTGTGGGCATGGCGCTTCCACGCTGGTCATGGCCCAGGCGTTCCCGGCATCCACCTTCGTCGGCTACGACTACCACGGGCCTTCCATCGCCACCGCCAACGAGCGTGCGCGCGAGGCGGGGTTGGCGGGGCGGGTGAGCTTCCAGCAGGCCAGCGCCAAGGACTACCCGGGGCATGACCATGACCTGGTGTGCTTCTTCGATTGCCTGCACGACATGGGCGACCCGGTGGGGGCTGCTAAGCATGCCTACCGTGCGTTGAAGGCCGACGGCACGGTGATGCTGGTGGAGCCTTATGCCGAGGATTCGCTGGAGGGCAACCTGACACCGGTCGGGCGCTTGTTCTATGCGGCGTCGACGTTTATCTGCACGCCCAATTCGTTGTCGCAGGAGGTGGGGTTGGGGCTGGGTGCGCAGGCGGGGGAAGCGCGGTTGCGGGCGGTGTTCGAGGAGGCGGGGTTCGGCCGGTTCCGGCGGGCGACGCAGACGCCGTTCAACCTGATCCTGGAGGCTCGGAAGTAGAGGTCAGCCTGTGCCGGCCTCTTCGCGGGTGAACCCGCTCCTACAGGTATTTCACAGGTCTGTAGGAGCGGGTTTACCCGCGAAGAGGCCGGGCCTGCAAAAGCAGAAGGGGCGCCTTGATGGCGCCCCCTCTGTCTTGCTGCTTAGGCTTCAGCGTCCCAGGGACGATCGCCTTTTTCATCCTTGACGCGGGTCGGCAGGCCCATCACGTCCAGCGCCTTGAGGAACGGCTCTGCTGGCAGCTCCTCGACGTTGACCATGCGCTTGGCATCCCACTCGCCACGGGCGACCAGCAGGGCGGCAGCCACTGGCGGTACACCAGCGGTGTAGGAAATACCCTGGCTGTCGGTCTCGGCGTAGGCTTCTTCGTGGTCGGCCACGTTGTAGATGAACACTTCGCGCGGCTGGCCATCCTTGGTGCCCTTGACCAGGTCACCGATGCAGGTCTTGCCGGTGTAGCCCGGGGCCAGCGAGGCTGGGTCCGGCAGCACGGCCTTGACCACTTTCAGTGGTACCACTTCCAGGCCTTCGGCGGTTTTCACCGGTTGCTCGGAGAGCAGGCCCAGGTTCTTCAGCACGGTGAACACGTTGATGTAGTGCTCGCCGAAGCTCATCCAGAAACGCACGTTCGGCACGTTGAGGTTCTTCGAAATCGAGTGAACTTCATCGTGGCCGGTCAGGTACAGGTTCTGCGAACCTACCACCGGCAGGTCGTCGGTACGCTTGACCTCGAACATGGTGTTGCTGGTCCACTGGCTGTTCTGCCAGCTCCACACTTGCCCGGTAAACTCGCGGAAGTTGATTTCCGGGTCGAAGTTGGTGGCGAAGTACTTGCCATGCGAACCGGCATTGACGTCGAGGATGTCGATCGAGTCAATGCTGTCGAAATACTGTTGCTGCGCCAGCTTGGCGTAGCTGTTCACCACACCCGGGTCGAAACCGACGCCGAGAATGGCGGTAATGTTCTTTGCCTGGCACTCTTCGAGGTGTTTCCACTCGTAGTTGCCGTACCACGGCGGGGTCTCGCAGATCTTGCCCGGCTCTTCGTGGATGGCGGTGTCCAGATAGGCGACACCGGTATCGATGCAGGCACGCAGCACCGACATGTTGAGGAAGGCGGAACCAACGTTGATCACGATCTGCGATTCGGTCTCGCGGATCAGCGCCTTGGTTGCCTCGACATCGAGGGCATTGAGCGAGAAGGCCTGGATGTCGGCGGGTACCTTGAGGCTACCCTTGGCCTTGACGCTGTCGATGATGGCCTGGCATTTGGAGATGTTCCGTGACGCGATGGCGATACGACCCAGTTCGTCGTTATGCTGCGCGCACTTGTGGGCCACCACCTTGGCGACACCTCCTGCACCAATGATAAGAACGTTCTTCTTCAATTTATCCCTTGCTCCTTACTGAAAGCCGGTCTTACGACAGGCTGGAAACGTAGTCTTCGAAACCGAACTCGCGCACCACTTCGACGCTGCCGTCGAGTTGCTTGACCACGATGGATGGCATTTTCAGACCGTTGAACCAGTTTTTCTTGACCATGGTGTAACCCGCCGCGTCGACGAACGACAGGCGATCACCGATGGCCAGCGGACGATCGAATTGGTATTCGCCGAAGATGTCACCGGCCAGGCACGACTTGCCGCAGACCATGTAGGTGTGCGCGCCGTCGTTGGGGGCCATCTTGGCGTTGAGGCGGTAAATCAGCAGGTCGAGCATGTGCGCTTCGATCGAGCTGTCGACCACGGCCAGGTGCTTGCCGTTGTACAGGGTGTCGAGCACGGTCACTTCCAGCGAGGCGCTGTTGGTGATGGCGGCTTCGCCCGGCTCCAGGTACACCTGAACGCCGTATTTTTCCGAGAAGGCTTTCAGGCGCGCGCAGAAGGCGTCCAGCGCGTAGTCTTCACCGGTGAAGTGGATGCCGCCACCGAGGCTTACCCACTCGACCTTGTGCAGCAGGTGACCGAAGCGCTCCTCGATGTGCGTGAGCATCTTGTCGAACAGGCCGAAGTCGCCGTTCTCGCAGTTGTTGTGGAACATGAAGCCGGAGATCTGCTCGATCACCTGTTCGACCTTGGCCGGGTCCCATTCGCCCAGGCGGCTGAACGGGCGGGCAGGGTCTGCCAGCAGGTAGTCGGAGCTGCTGACCTGCGGGTTGACGCGCAGACCACGGACCTTGCCTTCGGACTGTTCGGCGAAGCGCTGCAACTGGCCGATCGAGTTGAAGATGATCTTGTCGCAGTTCTCGAGCATTTCCTCGACCTCGTCGTCGGCCCAGGCCACGCTGTAGGCGTGGGTTTCGCCGGCGAACTTCTGGCGGCCGAGCTTGAGCTCGTACAGCGACGAAGAGGTGGTGCCGTCCATGTACTGTTGCATCAGGTCGAAGACCGACCAGGTGGCAAAGCACTTGAGGGCGAGCAGCGCCTTGGCACCGGAGTGTTCGCGCACGTAGGCGATCTTCTCCATGTTGCCCAGCAGCTTGGTTTTATCGATGAGGTAGTACGGCGTCTTGATCATTTAAAGGCCCCCGGCCAGGCCGGCCAAAAAAAGGACACGCATTGTGCCTTCACTTGCCGCAGACCGAAAGGGTGGGTTACGCATTTCGTCGTGGTTGACGCTGTTGCGAGAGGATTTTTCCGGTTGCGGCGGGCTCAGTAGAACAGCGGCATGTGACTATCGTAATCAGCAACCGGGTGCCGCAAGGAGAATCCGATGAGCAACGTTCTGTGCTGGATGGCACGGGCTACGCCCGTGTTCGCGGGTGAACCCGCTCCCACAGGGACTGCGCTTGCTTCAAACCTTGCACAGTCCTGTTGCTACCTCAATCCTGTGCAGTCCAATCTGTGGGAGCGGGTTTACCCGCGAAGAGGCCGGTACAGGCAACCTCAATCAACCTGCTGCAACCACGCCTGGATCTGCTCCAGCGTGGCGGTTGCCCCGCCACAAACCACCACCAGCACATTCTGGTACTGCGCCAGGGCGCCCGGTGCATAGGCCAACGCCAAAGCAGCCCCACATGCAGGCTCCACCAGCACGCGATGGTCCAGCAGGAACCGCTCGCACGCCTCCAGCGCCGCGCGGTCAGTGACCAGGTGGCTGTGCACCGGATGCTCCTTCACGCACACCAGCGCCTGGTCAGCCACACGCTTGGCCCCCAGCGAGGTCGCCACCGAGGCAATACGCTCCAGCTCCACCGAATGCCCCGCCTGCATGGCCGCATGCAGCGATGCCGCGCCCTCGGTTTCAACCGCCAGGACCGGCACATCGCCCCAGCCGTTGCGCTGTAGCCCCTCGACCACACCACTGAGCAAACCACCGCCGCCTACCGACAACACCACGGCATCCGGTTTCACGCCGGCCTCGGCGACTTCATCCACCAGGCTGGCATGCCCGGCCCACAGCAGCGGGTCGTCGAATGGGTGAATGAAGGCGTCATCCGGGCCGACCAAGGTTTGCGCCAGGGCGTTGGCCTCCTGCCAGGAGCTGCCATGCACCTCCAACTTGGCGCCCTCCAGGCGCAGCAGGTCCTTGGCCCGCTCGGTGGTGGTCTCGGGCACTACCACGGTCACCGGCACGCCCAGCTTGCGCCCGGCATAGGCCACTGCCAGGCCGGCGTTGCCGCCCGAGGAAGACACGAAATGCCGCGCGCCACGGGCATGGTGCACCTCACAGGCGTGGCCCACGCCTCGCAGCTTGAACGAGCCGCAGGGCTGCAGGGCATCGAGCTTGAGCCAGACGTTGCTGCCCGCGGCCAGTGACAGCGGGCGGGATTCGATCAGGGGGGTATGAACATGCAAGGTCATTGGCTGGCTCCGCGCAGTTGCTCGAGGTAGTTGTAAACGGTGTAGCGGGTCACACCCAGGGCGCTGGCGGCCTTTTCCACGCCGCCCTTGACGATGAACAGGCCACGCTCCTGCATCACTCGCACGGCCTCGACCTTGGCCTGCTTGTTCATCCGCCCCTGGCCGCTGCGCTGCAGGGATGCCTGGATTATCTCGCTCATCAACAGTTCCATGTCGGCGGGTTCATTGACGGCAGGTGTGGCCCCCAGCGGTTGGAACTGCTGGAGAAAGTTCATGGCGGCATCCAGGCCGGTGACGTCGGTGTTGACGCAAAGGCTGGCGAAGGGGTGGCCGTTGCTGTCACGGAAGATGGCCGTGGCGCTGCGCAGCGTGCGGCCCTTCAGCGTGGTGGGGTAATCGGGCAGCACCACCGGCTCACAGCCGTGCTGATCGGCCGAGGCCTGCATCAGTGCCTTGAAACCCAGGTCCTGTTCAGGGGCGGCGAGGATCGGGCTACCGATGCTGCGGCCGGAAAGATGGCCGTTGACGATCGCCACCACGGAGTGTTCCGGGTGATCGAGGTCGTGCAGGAGGATTTCCATGTTGCGCGCGGCAACGCTACCCAGGGCCTGGATGGCGGCCTTGAGGACGGTGAGGGTGAGCTGGCGTTCTTCGCTTGGGGTGATAGGCATGGCAGATCGCAAAATCAACGTTTTGTGTATTTTTACACATAAAGTTGAATTTTACGATCTATTGTGGACTGCACAGCCCTGTAGGAGCGGCCTTGTGTCGCGATAGGGCTGCGAAGCAGCCCCAGGATTTCAGCGTACATGCACAGATTGTTGGGGCTGCTTCGCAGCCCTATCGCGACACAAGGCCGCTCCTACAGGAATTGCGCATGGATCGAGGTAGATAGGCGGCGATGCAGCCCCAGTACTCAGCTCAGGGCCGGGGTGCGCGGTGGGATCATCCGACGCGACCCGGTCGCCTCGAAGGCCGCACCAAAGCTCAGCAGCGCATTGTCGCTGTAAGCCCGGCCAGCAAAGGTCAGCCCCACCGGCATGCCGATATCGGCCATCACACCCATCGGCACGGTCACGGTCGGCACGCCCAGGTGGCGGATCGCCAGGTTGCCGTTGGCCACCCAGATACCGTTGCTCCAGGCAATGTCCGCCGATGCCGGGTTGACGTCGGCATCGGCCGGGCCCACGTCGGCCACGGTGGGGAACAGCACCGCGTCCAGGCCCAGGTTGTCCATCCAGTCTTCCAGGTCGATCTTGCGGGTCTGCTCCAGGCCGCGCAGGCCGTCGGGCAGGGTCTCGATCTGGTCCCAGGTCTTCAGGCCACGCTTGGCCATGTTGACGTACTCGTCCATGCCGGCGGCCAGGTCGTCCTCACGGTTGGGCAGGGTGCCCGGGTCGTGGGGGAAGATCTGCGGCCCGTCGACATCGGCCAGGCGGTTGAGCCTGGGGTCATCGTTGGCGCGCAGGAAGTCGTCGAAGGCCCACCCCGACAGCTCCCACAGCTCGTCATGCAGGAACTCCTTGCTGACGATGCCGCGGTTGTACACGGTCGGTGCGCCCGGGCGGTCGCCCTCGCAGTTGGACACCAGCGGGAAGTCCACTTCCAGCACTTCGGCACCAGCCGCCTCCAGTGCCTGACGGGCCTGCTGCCACAGGTCGATCACCGTGGCGCGGGTGTTGATGCGCTGGCCAGTCGGGCCGCCGATGCCAGGCTTCTCGGAAGTACCGGCCTCGGTATCGGCATTGATGTACATGCGCGGCACGCCAAAGCGCTTGCCCTTGAGCGCGCTGGCATCCACGGCCAGGTCCAGGTACGAAGCCGGGCGCACCGTCGAAGCCGCCGGAATTGGCACCCAAGGTTGCAGGCGCCACAGGTCGCCGCGCTTGTCGGCGTCGTCGGCTACGACCACGTCGAGGATTTCCAGCAGGTCGGCCATGGTGCGGGCATACGGCACCACCACGTCCATGGTCGGTGTCAGCGGCCAGTTGCCACGCACCGAAATCACCCCGCGCGACGGGGTATAGGCGCACAGGCCATTGTTGGACGCCGGGCCACGGCCGCTGGACCAGGTTTCTTCGGCCAGGCCGAAGGCACTGAAGCTGGCAGCGGTGGCGGTTCCGGCACCGTTGGACGAGCCCGAGGCGAACGGTGCGGTCAGGTAGTTGGCGTTGTACGGGCTTTCGGCGCGGCCATACACGCCGCGTTGCATGCCACCGTTGGCCATGGGCGGCATGTTGGTCTTGCCCAGGCACACGGCGCCGGCGGCGCGCAGGCGTTCAATGGTGAAGGCGTCGCGCTGGGCCACCAGGTCCTTGAAGGCCGGGCTGCCGGAGGCAGCGGTCAGGCCTTTGACCAGGTAGCTGTCCTTGGCGGTGTAGGGGATGCCGTCCAACGGGCTCAGGACCTGGCCTTTGGCGCGACGGGCGTCGGAGGCTTCGGCCTCTTTCAGCGCCTCGGGGTTGCGCACCACCACGGCGTTCAGGGCAGTGGCGGTGTCGGCGCCATCGTAGGCATCGATGCGCGCCAGGTAGGCCTGGACCAGCTCGACCGCCGTCGTGCGGCCCGACTCGAGCGCGTCGCGCAGCTCGGCAATGGAAACCTCGGTTACCTCGATCATGCGTTCACCAAAAAAATGTGCAGGTGGGGGCTAATGCGAGGAGTGTACAAGAAGGGCTTGGCGGGCGCAGGTTTGCGCGGGGGCAAATGGTTTTTTGCAGGCGGGCATTGTCGGGCCTCCCAAGCCCGGCGCGAACCCTTGTAGGAGCGGCCTTGTGTCGCGATAGGGCCGCAAAGCGGCCCCGGCGATTTCACAGTGATACGAAGACCCTGGGGGCGCTTCGCACCCCTTTCGCGACGCAAGGACGCTCCCACAAGGGTGCCGCGTCAAGCGTCCAGGTCTGCCGCTGCATGCCGCTCCGGCACCTGGCTGGCCTCATCCCCCCAGGTCCGGTTCACCCGTGTGCCGCGCTGCACCGCCGGGCGCAAGGCAATCTCCTCGGCCCAGCGCTGCACATTCGGGTACTCGTCCACCGCCAGGAACTCCGCCGCGCCATACAGGTTGCCGCGCACCAGTTGGCCATACCAAGGCCACACGGCAATGTCGGCGATGCTGTATTCCTCGCCGCCCAGGTAGCGGCTTTCAGCCAGGCGTCGGTCGAGCACATCCAGCTGGCGCTTGGCTTCCATGGTGAAGCGGTTGATCGCGTACTCGAACTTTTCCGGCGCATACACATAGAAATGGCCAAATCCGCCGCCCAGGTACGGCGCCGCGCCCATTTGCCAGAACAGCCAGTTCAGGCTTTCGGTGCGTGCAGCTGGCGCTTTCGGCAGCAAGGCACCGAACTTTTCCGCCAGGTACAGCAGGATCGAACCCGACTCGAACACCCGCACCGGCGGCTCGACGCTGCGGTCGAGCAGGGCGGGGATCTTCGAGTTGGGGTTGACCTGGACGAAGCCGCTGGAGAACTGCTCACCCTCGCCAATGCGGATCAACCAGGCATCATATTCGGCGCCCGAGTGGCCCAGCGCGAGCAGCTCTTCGAGGGCGATGGTGACCTTGACGCCATTGGGCGTGGCCAGGGAGTACAGCTGCAGCGGGTGCTTGCCCAGCGGCAGGTCCTTGTCGTGAGTCGGGCCGGCAACCGGGCGGTTGATGCTGGCGAACTGGCCGCCGGACGCTGCGTCGTTGCGCCAGACCTTGGGTGGCACGTAGGCGGGCTTGCTCATGCATGAATCTCCTTCATTGGCGCGAAACGGTCACGTAGAGACGTGGACCTGCATCTATGCCACGGGTTCGACGAAAAGCGCAAATGCATAGGGCGCGGGCGTGAAGTGCATGACTTCGGTTTCATCCAGGTTTCATCCGGTGCAGCCCAGGCCGGTTCTATGCTGGGCTATCTCTTCGCCCTGCAAGGAACCGCCGGCCGATGACTCTCCCACGCTGCGTGTTGGCGCTGGCCCTGTTCGGCAGCCTGCTGGCCCACGCCGAGGCCGCGCCCTGGGTTGCCGGCCTGCACCACATGACCCTGGCCGACCCGGTCGACGCCCGGCCCATGCAGGCGCTGGCGTTCTACCCGGCCATCGGCAATACCCGCAGCAGCCGGATAGACGGCTACCCGATCGACGTGAGTGAAGAGGCGCCGGTAGCGTTGGGCCAGTTCCCGTTGCTGGTGCTGTCCCACGGCAATACCGGCAGCCCGCTGGCCTTGCACTACCTGGCGACGTCGCTGGCACGCCAGGGCTTCATCGTGGTGGCGGTGGTGCACCCCGGCGACAACGCCCGCGACCACAGCCGCCTGGGCACCTTGAGCAACCTGTATGGTCGGCCGCTGCAAGTGAGTGCCGCGATTACGGCCGCCCGCGATGATGCCTTGCTGGGGCCCTACCTGAACGGTGGCAAGGTTGGGGTGATCGGCTACTCGGCCGGTGGTGAAACCGCCTTGATCCTCTCGGGCGCGCGCCCCGACCTGGACCGCCTGCGCAAGTACTGCCTGGATCGCCCTGACGACGCCGACGCCTGCAGGACCCACGGCGTACTGATTGCCGACCGCAGCGAGCTGGTGCCAGAGGCCGACCAGCGGGTGGGGGCGGTGATGCTGATGGCGCCGCTCAGCCTGCTTTTCGGACGCCATGCCTTGGCCGGGGTGCAGGTGCCGGCGCTGATCTACAGTGGCGACAGCGACCAGCTGGTGGCGGTGGACCGCAACGCCGAAGCCCTGGCCCGCAAGTTGCCGGTCACACCGGATTATCGCCTGCTGGCCGGCGCCGGGCACTTCGTGTTCATGGCCCATTGCGATGCCGAGCAGTCCGTGCGGATGCCGGCGCTGTGCAAGGATGCCGCAGGCGTGGACCGTCGGCACATCCACCATTCCCTGCAACGTGAAGCCGCGGTGTTCTTCAGCCAGGCGTTGGGCGCACCGCAGCCTGCCGAGCGTTCAGCCGCGAGCGGCGCGCCGCGCCAGCAACAGCGTTAGGCCCACACCGGCCAGGGCGAGCAGGGCGGCCACACAGAAGATCGAGGCATAGCCCAGGTGCGCGGCCACCGCGCCCATCACAGGTCCGGCGATGGCCAGGGCCATGTCGAAGAACACCGCGTAGGCACCCAGCCCTGCGCCGCGGCTGCTGCTGGGCACCTGCTTGATCGCTTCCACCCCCAGCGCCGGGTACACCAGCGACAGCCCGAAACCGGTAAGCCCGGCACCGATCAGCGCCCACGGCGGCGAAGGTGCCAGCCACAGCAGGCTCAGGCCGAGCACTTCGGTGGCCATGCACGCGACCGCCACGTTGTAGCCACCAAAACGGTTGACCGCGTTGACGAACAGCAGCCGGGAAATGATGAAGCACACGCCAAAGGCACTCAGGCACCATGCCGCGCCCGCCCAGCCGCGCTCCAGGTAATACAGGGTGACGAAGGTGGTCAGCGTGCCGTAGCCGATAGAGGCCAGGGTCAGGCCCAGGCCACAGGGTGCTACCCGGCCGAAGGCCGACCAGAAGGGCAGGCGCTCGCCACGCACCACCACCACGTCCGGCCGCTTGCGCAGTACCAGCAGGGCCGATACCGCCAGCACCAGCAATGCCGGCCCCAGCACGCTGAAGTCCAGCCCGTCCACGGCCAGTACACCCAAGGGGGCACCAATGGCGATGGCGCCATAGGAGGCGATACCGTTCCAGGAAATCACCCTGGCGGTGTGTTCGGGCCCGACCTGGCTGATGCCCCAGCTCAGCGTGGCCACGCCGATCAGCCCTTGGGCGATGCCCAGCAGCAGGCGCCCGCCGAGCAGCAGCGCCAGGCTCAGTAGCGGTAGCGTCAGGGTCCAGGCCGATAGCAGGGTCAACACCCCGCAGCCGGCAATCCCCAGCAAGCCGAAGCGAATCGCCTGCTTGCCCCCCAGGGTATCGGCAACGCGCCCGGCAAACGGGCGGCTGAGTAGCGTGGCCAGGTATTGCAGGCCAATGGTCAGCCCGGCGACCACCGCGCCAAACCCCAGCTGGTCGTGCACATGGCTGGGCAAGACGGCGATCGGCAGGCCGATGCAGAGGAAGGCAATGAAGGTGTAGAAAACGATCGACAGGATCTGCAGGGTAATTTGCAGCGTGTTGCTGGCGGGGGCGGGTTGTTGCGCGGTCATGGGCTCGTTCGCGGGCGGGCGGTTGGGCGTGGCCCCATCATGGCCGTTGCGCGAAGGAAATGAAAGCAGGCTAACGAATTATTCGTCGGGCAGTGCCAGCCTGTGGGATCGGCGGTGGATTCTTCGCGGGTGAACCCGCTCCCACAGGATTTGCATAGGCCTCAAATGCTACGCAGTCCCTGTGGGAGCGGGTTTACCCGCGAAGAGGCCGGCCCAGCCATACAAGATGGCCAGGCCGCCGCATCAATCAGACCACTACACCCTGGCTACGCAGGTAATCGTCATTCGCGGGCTCGCCCGCTCCCACAGGATTTTGCATAGGCCTCAAATGCTACGCAGTCCCTGTGGGAGCGGGTTTACCCGCGAAGAGGCCGGCCCAGCCATACAAGATGACCAGGCAACTCCATCAATCAGACCAGCACACCCTGGCTACGCAGTTAATCGTCATTCGCGGGCTCACCCGCTCCCACAGGATTTGCATAGGCCTCAAATGCTACGCAGTCCCTGTGGGAGCGGGTTTACCCGCGAAGAGGCCGGCCCAGCCATACAAGATGGCCAGGCCGCCGCATCAATCAGACCACTACACCCTGGCTACGCAGGTAATCGTCGTAGGTACCGCTGAAGTCCACCACGCCATCAGCCGACAGCTCGATGATGCGCGTGGCCAGCGACGACACGAACTCACGGTCGTGGCTGACGAACAGCAGGGTGCCCGGGTAGTTTTCCAGCGCCAGGTTCAGCGCCTCGATCGATTCCATGTCCAGGTGGTTGGTCGGCTCGTCCATCACCAGCACGTTCGGCTTCTGCAGGATCAGCTTGCCGAACAGCATGCGGCCTTGCTCACCACCGGAAATCACCTTCACCGACTTGAGAATCTCGTCGTTGGAGAACAGCATGCGCCCGAGGGTGCCGCGGATCACCTGCTCGCCGGAGGTCCACTGGCCCATCCAGTCGAACAGGGTCATGTCGTCTTCGAAGTCGTGGGCGTGGTCCTGGGCGTAGTAGCCCACTTCGGCGCTGTCGGTCCACTTCACTTCACCCTTGTCCGGGGTCATTTCACCGACCAGGGTGCGCAGCAGGGTGGTCTTGCCGATACCGTTGGGGCCGATGATCGCCACGCGCTCGCCAGCCTCGATGGTGAAGCCCAGGTCCTTGAACAGCACCTTGTCGTCGAAGGCCTTGGCCATTTTCTCGACGGTGACGGCCTGGCGGTGCAGCTTCTTGGTCTGTTCGAAGCGGATGAACGGGCTCACCCGGCTCGACGGCTTGACCTCGGCCAGCTGGATCTTGTCGATCTGCTTGGCCCGAGAGGTGGCCTGCTTGGCCTTGGAGGCGTTGGCCGAGAAGCGGCTGACGAAGGTCTGCAGTTCGGCGATCTGGGCTTTCTTCTTGGCGTTGTCCGACAGCAGCTGCTCGCGGGCCTGGGTGGCAGCGGTCATGTACTCGTCGTAGTTGCCCGGGAATACGCGCAGCTCGCCGTAGTCCAGGTCGGCCATGTGGGTGCAGACACTGTTGAGGAAGTGCCGGTCGTGGGAAATGATCACCATGGTGCTGTTACGCGCGGTGAGGATGGTTTCCAGCCAGCGGATGGTGTTGATGTCCAGGTGGTTGGTCGGCTCGTCGAGCAGCAGCACATCCGGGTCCGAGAACAGCGCCTGGGCCAGCAGGACGCGCAGTTTCCAGCCCGGTGCCACTTCGCTCATCGGGCCGAAGTGCTGTTCCAGCGGAATACCCAGGCCCAGCAGCAGTTCACCGGCACGGGATTCGGCGGTGTAGCCGTCCATTTCGGCGAATTCGGTTTCCAGCTCGGCGACGGCCATGCCGTCTTCCTCGGTCATTTCCGGCAGCGAGTAGATACGATCGCGCTCGGCCTTGACCTTCCACAGCTGGCCGTGGCCCATGATCACCGTGTCGATCACGGTGAATTCCTCGTAGGCGAACTGGTCCTGGCGTAGCTTGCCCAGGCGGGTGTTCGGCTCGAGCATGACCTGGCCGCCGGACGGCTCCAGGTCACCGCCGAGGATCTTCATGAAGGTCGACTTGCCGCAACCGTTGGCGCCGATCAGGCCGTAGCGGTTGCCGTTGTTGAATTTGACGGAAACGTTTTCGAACAGCGGCTTGGAGCCGAACTGCATGGTGATGTTGGCGGTAGAAATCAAGTGCTTGTCCTGCGGGGGTTCCAGAGGTGTATTTAGGCCATCTCGTCAGTTTTGGACCAATTTTGGGCCAATCCGACTCGGGGCGGCAGCTTCTCCAGCTCCCTCCAGTCCGAGGAGGAGCTGATCCATTTCGCGTAGGTAGAAAGCAACATCTCGACGCTGTGACCAAGCTGGTTCGCGATGAACGTGGGTTCATCCCAGACATCAGGCATAGGGTGGCGTAGGTGTGGCGGGTGTCGTACTGACGGCGTTCACGGATGTAAAGCGCCTTGGGCGCCGATTTGAAGTGGCGGATTGTAACACTTGGTTCGTTGATCCACAGCCCACCTTTGCTCGGCTGGAACAGAAATGGGCGGATCGGGTGCGCTGGCTTGGGATGCCATGCGCTGGAGAGTTGCCATCTTCTGGGCCTGCTGGATGGCATTCAGCGCGCGCTCGTTGAGCAGCACTGATCTGCAAATACTTCTAAGCGTCGTATAGAGGCGCGAGATATCATCGTCAGCGCTTTACTCAGGGATGATCACTAGCTGAAGGGATTGCTTACATGGAAAGAAGCTATTTCGTAACGATGCTTGCACTGATTCTTCATCAAATAGATGCCGCGTATTGGCAGGAATGGGAGATGTTTTTCCTACCGGGTGGGGTACAGGGCTTCCTCCTGTTCAATATCTTGGCAATACCCGTGTTGCTGGTTGGTTATCGAAGCGTGTTGCTGGGTACGGTTAACGCGGTGTTCTTCGCCAAAGTTTGTGCCGGCCTAGGCCTGATCACGTTCCTTATCCATGCCGGCTTCGGATTGGCTGGATATCACCAGTTTCACCTGCCTGCTTCGATCTCCATCCTCATTCTGTGCTTGGCCAGCTCTGTATGGCTGATGGCAGGGATAAGATCCTCATCGCAATGATCGCAGGCGCCGCGCATACGGTCCTGCATCGCTGCGCATTCAAATCACACCTGAAGCGGGTTCATCAGTTCGGCACCTTGGTTACGCACATTCCCCACGGCGATACCCACCCGGTACCACTCGAAGGCTTCGGCCGGCTCACCCAGGTTGAGCACCAGCTGTTCTGCGCGCTCGCTGGGCATTGCTGCCGCGATCCACTCGTACGCCAGTTCTGGCGACAACACGACAGGCCGGCGGTCGTGAACGTCGACCATTCCGCCCTGAGCGTCGGCGGTAATGATGACGAACCCGTCGTGCTCGGTGCCGGTGAACTGGCCGATCGAGGCGCAAAGGGCAGGGCGCCCATCCTGGCGGCGGATGTAGTACGGTTGTTTCTTCGGCCCACCTTCATCAACCCATTCGTACCAGCCGTCGACAGGGGTGATGGCCCGGTGCGGCCAGATCGCCCGGAAGAATGGGCCATGCGCCACCTTCTCGACCCGCGCGTTGATCGGCGCAGCGCGATCATTCGCCCAGTGCGGTCGCCATCCCCACCTCACCAGGTCCGCTCGTGGGCCTGCGTCATCCATCCGCAGTACTGCCACCAGCGTGGTCGGCGCGATGTTGTACCGGCCAAGCGGCTGGTCGCCGACGTTGTTCCGCCAGGCCTCTGGCAGGCTCAGGGTTTCAACGAAGTCATGTATGCCACGGTACTGGCTGAGCCTTCCGCACATACGCCCTCCTACCGAAACCTGAAGGATAGCCGTTGGCTGGTAGCAGTGCCGGCAGTCATACGGGGACGGCCAGGCACCCCGCTTGCCACGATGCATGACGAACGGATTTCAGCACCTGCCCGCAACGGGGTCAGCCTGCCGTTGCGGGCGATGGCTGCAGGCTGCCTGCCTGCTCGGGAACCCTGATGAACACGTTGTATCTGCCACCTTCCATTTCTTCGAAGGCAATCAGTTTTTTCACCAGCGCACCGTTCAGTACCTTGCCGGCATTCAATAGCAGCATGCCATTGTCGGCATTCAGGTTGCGCGCCAGTATCATGCCCTCTGCCAGTTCGTGCGTGCTCAATACCTTGATCGCCGGGTCGGTCAAGGTAATGTCGCGCATGTACTCGGCACAGACGTTGACGAAGTCTTCCACCAGGTCTGGGTCATACAGCTTTCCAGCATACTTGCGTATGTAGAGCAGTGCCTCATCGCTATTGAGCTGGCGATCCAGGACCAGTCCGCGCTGCAACTCGATGAAATCCACGGCCATTTTCAACCAGCGGGCGCCCAGGGGAATTGCCGCGCCCTTCAGGTGGCCCGGAAAACCGCTGCCATCCCAGCGTTCCTGGTGGTGAAGTATGAGTTGTGCAGCCTCTTTTATTGGCTCCAGGGTCATGACCAGCGCTTCGCTCTGTTTCGGGTATGACCGGTACAGTTCGCGCTCTGGTGGAGGA
Source organism: Pseudomonas asiatica (assembly GCF_040214835.1). Taxonomy (NCBI): domain Bacteria; kingdom Pseudomonadati; phylum Pseudomonadota; class Gammaproteobacteria; order Pseudomonadales; family Pseudomonadaceae; genus Pseudomonas; species Pseudomonas asiatica. The sequence goes on from NZ_CP157874.1 coordinate 2,752,595, forward strand.
ATGAGATCGGCAGGACAGGTGAGCATGCTGTCGGTCCAGCTCATCTTGCCGATGTTGTAGAGGGCTGCAGCCATGGTCAGGTTGCGACAGCTACCTTCGTCCAGCCCATGGCTGGTGCAATACACCCGTATCAGTTCTATGACTTGCCGGTTGGTCTGCTTGGCCTTGGGCAGACGCAGGTTGCCTAACTGCGAAAAGAATTCGGTGCTGGTCACGTAACTGCGCTTGAGTTCTTCATAGGCAAGGTCAAGCATGTCGGCGGTTTGCTGCAACTCGGCGGTGCGCGCCGCTACACGCTGTTCAAGGCTTTCGTTAAGCGCCTTGAGTTGCTTGATCTGAACCTGAGTCAGCTGTTCCAGGCGCTTTCGTTCGCTTTCCGAATGTTGGTGGGCCAATGCCTGGCGCAATGTGACCAACAGCTCTTCATCATTCCAGGGTTTGCTGATGTAACGATAGATGTGCCCATCATTGATGGCTTTCGCGATGGTGTCCGTGTCAGCGTAACCCGTAAGCAGAATGCGCAACGTGTCGGGAAAACGCTCATGTACGTGGGCCAACAGTGTTGCCCCGTCCATGTTTGGCATACGCGCATCACTCATCACCAGATTGATCGGGCGTTGTTGGAGCAGTTGCAGGGCGTCGGCACCGCTTTCGGCAAGGAGGAGTTCGTAGGGTTGGTTGCGAAGTAGACGACGAAGGCTGCTGAGAATCGAGGGCTCGTCGTCAACCAGAAGTATCACCGGCTTGGCTGCTGCGCCATCGGTAACGGGTAGCTCCATGGGTCCCTCCCTGCCGGTCTCGGCCAGACTACTCCCTGGCCACAGCCTAGATGATATTTGCCCCCGCCGTTAGCTTTTGTCTGTTGGCCTCACTATGCTCGGAGGCAGGTGCATCTCGCCAGGGAGGGTTGTGCTGTGCCGACTTGTCTGCAGGTTCGCATCGTTGCCTCGATGCTTGTCGTTTTGCCGGCATGGGGGCTGGCCCAGAGCATTGGTGGGCCGCTCACGCCATTGCCGGCGGTGCCTGAGCTTGACCCTGCCCGGGTGGAGCTGGGGCGCAAACTGTTCAATGACTCGCGTTTGTCCCTCGATAACAGCCAGTCCTGTGCTGATTGCCATCGCCTGGATCGCGGTGGCGCGGACGGGCAGGCGCGCTCGCCTGATGCAGATGGCAAACCCTTGCCAGTTCACACACCCAGCGTCTTCAACGCCAGCCTGAACTTCCTGCAGTTCTGGGATGGGCGCGCGCAATCGTTTGACGGCCTGGTGCACCTGGCAACCGGTAATACGGACGGCAAAGAAGATGGCTGGGCTACCGTGGTTCAACGAATTGCTGACGATCCGGCCTACCAGACGGGGTTCGCCGAAGCCTATGGCAAACCAGTGACCGCCATCGATGTCAAAGATGCCCTGGTTACGTACCAGCGCACCCTGCTGACACCCGATTCACGCTTCGATCGCTATCTGAAAGGAGATACCAGCAGCCTCAGCCTGGAAGAGAAACATGGCTATCAGCGCTTCCAGGAGTACGGTTGTATAGCCTGCCACCAGGGCGTGAATATCGGCGGCAACATGCTGCAGAAGTTCGGTGTTTTCGATGATTATTTCACCAACCGTGGCAATGTTACCGGGGCAGACCGGGGACGCTACAACGTGACAGGTGACCCGGATGACCTCCACCTGTTCAAAGTTCCAAGCCTGCGAAACGTGGAGGTGACCGCCCCTTATTTTCATGACGGTTCGGCGCCCACCTTGGAAGCAGCCGTCGATGCCATGTTTCATTATCAGTTGGGACGTACGCCGAGCGACGATGATAAAGCGCTGATCATCAAGTTTCTCCAGACCCTCACCGGCCAATGGGAGGGTAAACCGCTATGAGGTTGAACGCTCGGCGCAGTCTGCTGCTGTTGGCTGCGTGCGCCATGTCGCTGGCTTCCGTGCTGGTCTACCTGTACTGGATGTCCAGGTCCGATGAGAGTGGCAACTACGCCCAGGCGCGCGATCTGATTCGCCAGATCAAGCAGTACGATGCGCAGTGGGAGGGTGCGGTGCTCAAGGCGCGCACCACCACCAATTACAACTACGACCCGCTGGTGCTGCCGTTGATTGAAATGAAGCGCCTATGGCGGGAATTCCACACGCTGGAAGGGCGTCATCAAAAAGCGGAAATGCTCGCTTGGCAAAAGGCTTTTCGCGATTACCAACAGTCCTTTGACGACAAGGTCCTGCTGGTCTCGCGCTTCAAGACGCACAATGCGATCCTGCGAAATTCCCTGGCTTTTCTCCCGGCTGCAGCCGATGTAATACAGGTGCACCTTCGTCAATTGGTCGATGCCGATACACTGCGCCTGCGCAGAATCACCAGCGATACCTATGACTTGATGCTGAGCAGCCTTGAGTTTGCCCAAACCACTACCGATGAAAAAGCTGCCGACATCCTTGTCGGACTGAACAATCTTTCGGTCAACAAGGAGCGCTTGCCCGTCGATTTTCAGGTGCCCATCGATACCATCAGCAAACACATAGAGTTGATTCTTCGTGAGCAACCCAAGGTCGACCAACTGCTAGAAGCGATCGAGGCGGTTCCGATTGCCGAGAGTCTGGACGCCATTGCGCTGATGCTGGACCGCGACGAGCAAGCAGCAGCGCTGACGGCTCAGCGATACCATTTCTATCTGTTGGTGTTTTCCACCCTGCTGGTATTGCTATTGCTGTACATGGGGATGTGGTTGATGCGTAGCTACGCCGAAATAAACCGTGTAAACCGAGCGCTGGTGAGTGCCAACGACGAATTGGAACAGCGGGTCGAACGGCGTACCCAGGCACTTACCCAAGCCAGCGCAGCACTGCAGCGCGAGGTGGATGAACGCCGGTTGCTCGAGAACCAGTTGGTCCAGTCCGAAAAGCTCGCCTCGCTCGGTCAGCTGGCAGCCGGCGTAGCCCATGAAGTCAACAACCCGATTGGGTTTGTCTCTTCCAACCTCGGCGCACTGGATGATTATTTCGGCCGTTTGCAGGACATGCTGAAGGCATATGCCGACGCGGAAAATACTCGGGTTCCGAACGCGCTCGGCGCGGAGCTGGCGAAGTTGCGCACGGAAATCGAGCTGGATTACTTGCTGGAGGATATTCCGGCGCTGATCCGCGAATCCAAGGACGGTATCAGTCGCGTTGCGCGGATCGTCAAGGACCTCAAGGACTTTTCGCGAGTAGAGAGCAGCCATGACTGGCAAGTGGCAGACCTGCTTCAAGGCATAGAGTCAACGCTGAACATTGTTGCCAGCGAACTCAGGCACAAGGCGGACCTTGTCAAGGATTACAGCCCATTGCCGCCGGTCGAGTGCCTGCCTTCGCAGATCAATCAGGTAATCATGAATCTGCTGGTCAATGCCACCCAGGCGATGGGTGCCGAGCGTGGCAGAATTACCCTGCGAACCGGTGCCAGTGACAAGTGGGTGTGGATTGAAGTCGCAGACAATGGTTGTGGCATTCCTGCCGAAAGCCTGCAAAAGATCTTCGATCCGTTCTACACGACGAAGCCCATCGGCCAGGGCACCGGGCTGGGATTGTCGCTTTCGTACGGAATCATCAAGCGTCATGGTGGCGAGATCCGCGTAGACAGCGAGGAGGGAGTCGGTACGACATTCAGGGTCGAACTGCCCATCCATCAGGCCCGGTCGGCCTGAGAGCAGCAGGGAAGTGGAATACAAATTGCTGTGACCCTCTGGGGCATCGATCATGCGGAGTACGCAGAAATGACTCAGAATGACCGCTACTACATGATCTTCGTTGTGGTTGCTGTACTGGTCCTGGATCTGGCGGCGACATTTGTGTTTCTCAAGGCAATCGCCTGACCCCCGTTTGTGGGCCTGGTTGTACCCGAAATCGGGGTCATCTGCAGAGTGACTACCCGGTTTGGGACAAGTTTTGTCCGCCCCCTGTCTGGTTCATGGCCACACGGCGCTGCACACCCTTGAGTCGACCGCCAGCTGAAATCTCGCCCGCAAGATGACCAGCGGCGTACTCCTGCCTGAACATCCCTCCTTTGTGCGGTCCAACGTAAGCAAGGCCTGGTTTCACCTGGCCGGAGGTACGCACATGAAACGCAAGACTGCATGGGTCGTAGTGTTGTCAGGGTTGCTGCTGCTCGGTGGTTGCTGGCCATATTGGCACCACGGTGGGCATCACGGCGGCGGCCATCACCGGCATTTCAACGATGGACACCATGGTGGTCAGGACTACCGCCGCTATTGATGCAGGCAGCAATCCCTTCCGCTAGCGGCCACGCCTGTGCGAACACACTGCAAGACTACGCATGTTCGCCCAGACTGGCCTGTCTGGAACTTGCTTATCCATGAACGAAGGTTAACTTCGCGGGGAAAGCCCGTCCTGAAACCGATATAGCAAACAAGCATATTGCCCGGCTGACGTTGAGCAGTAACATGGGCAAACAAAAACCAAAAAAAGGCATGCGGCTTGGCAACACTTTCCCAAGTTACTCGATGGGGCGGCAGGAGCGTGTCGCGTGAAGAGCTCAAGATCGGTAGCAGGTGCAATACTGATGTCCACTTTCGCCACACTGTTCATGGCAGGCTGCGCACATGACCCCTATGTGCGTGAGGGCCATGGGTATGCGGCCGGGGCCACGGAAAGAAGTACGCCGGCGTACCTGGGATGCGTCAAAAGCGAACTTCAAGGGAATGTGAAAACCTACCAGGTCGATGGCGATAACTCGGTCAGACTGTTCGTCGATAGTACCGACCCCGACAAGGCGGGTGGCATGGTCGAGGTGCGGGGCACGGGTAACCAGCGCCAGTTCGCGGCCTATCAACGCGATGCCTGGTACGACCATGGCAGGCTGCTGGACGCCGCGCTGATGTGTTCCAAAGCATGATCAACTGACCCTCGCGAACAAAAAGCCCGCCCTCGAGAGCGGGCTTTTTGCATTTGCCGACCCCAGCGGCAATAATCCGCTCATTTGAATGGAGAGCACCAGGTTGGAAGCAAGAAGCGTTGTCGCGGAAATGTTCATTGGAATGCCGACGCATTTCTGGGTGTTGCCGGTTGCCGGCCTGGTCGCCTGGTTCGGCCTGAAATGGGCGGAGCAATCCGATAACCGCGCCACCATGCTGCGGGCCGTGACCTACCTGCTGCTCATCGCGTTGGCGGTGTTGCCCAACGGCTTTTATGCGCTGTTTCCCCCGACGCCCGACATGCCCGAGCTGTTGTTGAATCGTGAACCGCTACCGAACTACGAAGGCCGCTTCTATCTGGATGCGTTCTACGTGTTCAGTGGGTGGGCACTGAGCAAAGTGGCAAAGCTCAAGTTCAACTAGGGAAACGCTGAACGAGCCGCTCGAAGGCCAGCACCGAGCGGCCTACTGTCTCATGTTGCTCGATAATCTGCCTTGCTGTCGAGCTGACCCAGGCTCAAGTTGAAAGGTTCGTCAGGAGCTGGAAGCAAACACGATTTGTTTGCATTTATCAAGGTGTGGGGGCGGCTACTTTTCAACTAATACCTTCCTGTTAAGACCAACTTTCAGTTACGCCATCCTGCAGCGAGGAAAGGGCTAACTCAAAAGTAATAGATCAAGTAGATTTTTGCGAGCCTCGATGATGACCCTCCCCGCAAGAGACCTTCCTTAAATATTTTAAAGCCCGTCTGGCGTTTTATGGGGGGCGTGCTATTTGTGGATATACGCGTGCGATCGCTCGGTCGTGCTGTAGACAAAAGGACTGTCACGTATGTCGATTCAGGCCAAGGTATCTCCCCTCGCTCAAAGTGTTAATTCTGCCGCCCCCATCGCAATCCCCGATAACGGAATCCTGACGCTTACTCAGAGCAGTAACATTGTTCTGGATATTGCTCCAGAAAGCGTGACGAGCTACACAAAAAGCGGGGCGGACCTGATCGTACAACTGAAGTCTGGCGAGAGCCTGCGCATTGCCAACTTCTATGTCGAAGGGCAGCCGGTAAGCCAGTTGTACCTGGTAGACCGGGACAAGCTGCTGGCCGTCGACCTGCCCCCGGTCGCTGCCGATGGGCCGCTGTTGGCAGGTTATGTGCCCCAGGAAACTGCGGCCGGGTTCGAGTCGCTCACTGGCGCCGACGGCACCATTGCCGGGCTCAGCCCCGGCGCTGCATTGCTGGCTGGGGCTGCGATCATTGGCGGCGGCGTCGCGATCGCCAACAGCAACGATGGCGGCGGCGGTGGTGGTGGCGGCGGTGACGGCAGTGTGCCGCCTGACACCACGGCACCGGCGCCTGCCAGCGGACTGCAGATTGCCCCAGATGGCAGCAGCATCAGCGGCACGGCCGAGCCGGGCGCCACCGTGGGCATCGACAGCAACGGCGACGGGCAAACCGACGTCAGCGTGGTGGTCGGCTCCGACGGCAAATTCCAGATTCCACTGAATCCGCCACTGACCAACGGCGAAACGGTTACCGTGGTGGTGACCGATCCGGCCGGCAATAGCAGCCCGCCCGCGACCGTGCAGGCCCCTGACTTCCCCGATGCGCCGCAAATCAACCCGAGCAACGGCTCCAGCATCAGCGGTACCGCCGAGCCGGGCAGCACCGTGGTGCTCACCGACGGCAACGGCAACCCCATCGGCCAGACTACTGCCGACGGCAACGGTAACTGGTCGTACACACCCGATAGCCCACTGCCCGATGGCACGGTGGTCAAAGCAGTGGTAGTGGATGCCGCCGGTAACAGCGGCCCGCCCGCCAGCATCATCATCGACGGCGTGGCGCCAGCGGCACCCGTGATCAACCCGAGCAATGGTACCGAGCTCAGTGGTACCGCCGAGCCGAACAGCACCGTGACCCTCACCGATGGAAGCGGTAACCCGATCGGCCAGGTGACGGCCGATGGCAACGGCAACTGGAGCTATACCCCCGCGACCCCGCTGCCCGATGGTACCGTGGTCAACGCGGTGGCCCAGGACGCGGCTGGCAATACCAGCGGGCAGGGCAGCACCACCGTGGATAGCGTGGCGCCGGGCGCTCCCACCATCGACCTGAGCGACGGCAGCAGCCTCAGCGGTACCGCCGAGCCGAACAGCACCGTGACCCTCACCGATGGTAGCGGTAATCCGATCGGCCAGGTGACGGCCGATGGCAGTGGCAACTGGAGCTACACCCCCGCGACACCGCTGCCCGACGGTACCGTGATCAACGTGGTGGCCCAGGATGCAGCTGGCAACACCAGCGCTCCGACGAGCACGACAGTGGATGCGCAGGCCCCGGCTGCACCAGTGGTCAACCCCAGCAATGGCACCACGATCAGTGGCACCGCTGAACCGGGCAGCACCGTTACCCTGACCGATGCCGGCGGCAACCCGATCGGCCAGGTCACCGCCGACGGCAGTGGCAACTGGAGTTTCACACCGGGCAGCCCGTTACCCAACGGCACCGTGGTGAACGCCACTGCGACCGACCTGACCGGCAATACCAGCGCTCCATCGAGCACTACAGTGGACTCGGTGGCCCCGGCCGCGCCGGTGGTCCAGCCGAGCAACGGCAGCGAAATCAGCGGTACCGCCGAGCCGGGTAGCACCATCACCCTGACCGACGGCAGCGGCAACCCGATCGGCCAGACCACCGCCGACGGCAGCGGCAACTGGTCGTTCACCCCAGGCACACCGTTGCCGGATGGCTCCGTGGTCAATGCCACGGCGACCGACCCGGCCGGCAATACCAGCGGGCAGGGCAGCACCACCGTGGATGGCGTGGCCCCGGGCGTGCCCACCATCGACCTCAGCAACGGCAGCAGCCTCAGCGGCACCGCCGAGCCGAACAGCACCGTGACCCTCACCGACGGCAGTGGTAATCCGATTGGCGAAGCCACCGCCGACGGCAGCGGTAACTGGACGTTCACCCCAGCCACGCCGTTGCCCGATGGCACCGTGGTCAATGCCACGGCGAGCGACCCGGCCGGCAACACCAGCCCGGCAGCGACGGTCACCGTCGACTCCAGCGCGCCGGCTGCACCGGTGATCAATCCCACCAACGGCGCGACCATCGGCGGTACCGCTGAAGCGGGTGCCACCGTCACCCTGACCGATGGCAGCGGCAACCCGATCGGCCAGGTCACCGCCGACGGCAGTGGCAACTGGAGTTTCACACCGGGCAGCCCGTTACCCAACGGCACCGTGGTGAACGCCACCGTGACCGACCCGACCGGCAACACCAGCGCTCCATCGAGCACTACAGTGGACTCGGTGGCCCCGGCCGCGCCGGTGGTCGAGCCGAGCAACGGCAGCGAAATCAGCGGTACCGCCGAGCCGGGTAGCACCATCACCCTGACCGACGGCAGCGGCAACCCGATCGGCCAGACCACCGCCGACGGCAGCGGCAACTGGTCGTTCACCCCAGGCACACCGTTGCCGGATGGCTCCGTGGTCAATGCCACGGCGACCGACCCGGCCGGCAATACCAGCGGGCAGGGCAGCACCACCGTGGATGGCGTGGCCCCGGGCGTGCCCACCATCGACCTCAGCAACGGCAGCAGCCTCAGCGGCACCGCCGAGCCGAACAGCACCGTGACCCTCACCGACGGCAGTGGTAATCCGATTGGCGAAGCCACCGCCGACGGCAGCGGTAACTGGACGTTCACCCCAGCCACGCCGTTGCCCGATGGCACCGTGGTCAATGCCACGGCGAGCGACCCGGCCGGCAACACCAGCCCGGCAGCGACGGTCACCGTCGACTCCAGCGCGCCGGCTGCACCGGTGATCAATCCCACCAACGGCGCGACCATCGGCGGTACCGCTGAAGCGGGTGCCACCGTCACCCTGACCGATGGCAGCGGCAACCCGATCGGCCAGGTCACCGCCGACGGCAGTGGCAACTGGAGTTTCACACCGGGCAGCCCGTTACCCAACGGCACCGTGGTGAACGCCACCGTGACCGACCCGACCGGCAACACCAGCGCTCCATCGAGCACTACAGTGGACTCGGTGGCCCCGGCCGCGCCGGTGGTCGAGCCGAGCAACGGCAGCGAAATCAGCGGCACCGCCGAGCCGGGTAGCACCATCACCCTGACCGACGGCAGCGGCAACCCGATCGGCCAGACCACCGCCGACGGCAGCGGCAACTGGTCGTTCACCCCAGGCACACCGTTGCCGGATGGCTCCGTGGTCAATGCCACGGCGACCGACCCGGCCGGCAATACCAGCGGGCAGGGCAGCACCACCGTGGATGGCGTGGCCCCGGGCGTACCTACCATCAATCTCAGCAACGGCAGCAGTCTTAGCGGCACCGCCGAGCCGAACAGCACCGTGACCCTCACCGACGGCAGTGGTAATCCGATTGGCGAAGCCACCGCCGACGGCAGCGGTAACTGGACGTTCACCCCAGCCACGCCGTTGCCCGATGGCACGGTGGTCAATGCCACGGCGAGCGACCCGGCTGGCAACACCAGCCCGGCAGCGACGGTCACCGTCGATTCCAGCGCGCCGGCTGCACCGGTAATCAATCCGAGTAACGGCGCGACCATCGGCGGTACCGCTGAAGCAGGTGCCACCGTCACCCTGACCGATGGCAGCGGCAACCCGATCGGCCAGGTCACCGCCGATGGCAGTGGCAACTGGAGTTTCACTCCGGGCAGCCCGTTACCCAACGGCACCGTGGTGAACGCCACCGCGACCGACCCGACCGGCAACACCAGCGCTCCATCAAGCACCACAGTGGACTCGGTGGCCCCGGCCGCGCCGGTGGTCGAGCCGAGCAACGGCAGCGAAATCAGCGGCACCGCCGAGCCGGGCAGCACCATCACCCTGACCGACGGCAGCGGCAACCCCATCGGCCAGACCACCGCCGACGGCAGCGGCAACTGGTCGTTCACCCCTGGCACACCGTTGCCGGATGGCTCCGTGGTCAATGCCACGGCGACCGACCCGGCCGGCAATACCAGCGGGCAGGGCAGCACCACCGTGGATGGCGTGGCCCCGGGCGTACCTACCATCAATCTCAGCAACGGCAGCAGTCTTAGCGGCACCGCCGAGCCGAACAGCACCGTGACCCTCACCGACGGCAGTGGTAATCCGATTGGCGAAGCCACCGCCGACGGCAGCGGTAACTGGACGTTCACCCCAGCCACGCCGTTGCCCAATGGCACGGTGGTCAATGCCACGGCGAGCGACCCGGCTGGCAACACCAGCCCGGCAGCGACGGTCACCGTCGATTCCAGCGCGCCGGCTGCACCGGTAATCAATCCGAGTAACGGCGCGACCATCGGCGGTACCGCTGAAGCAGGTGCCACCGTCACCCTGACCGATGGCAGCGGCAACCCGATCGGCCAGGTCACCGCCGACGGCAGCGGCAACTGGAGCTTTACCCCCGGCACACCGCTGGCCAACGGTACCGTAATCATCGCAACGGCAACCGACCCGACCGGCAACACCGGTCCGCAGGCCGCCACCACGGTGGACTCGGTAGCCCCGGCCGCACCAGTGGTCGAACTGAGCAACGGCAGCGAAATCAGCGGCACCGCCGAGCCAGGCAGTACCATCACCCTGACCGATGGCAGCGGCAACCCGATCGGCCAGACCACTGCCGACGGCAGCGGCGACTGGAGCTTCACCCCCGGTACGCCGCTGGCCGACGGAACCGTGATCAACGCCACGGCGACCGACCCGGCCGGCAATACCAGCGGGCCGGCCAGCACCACCGTGGACGGCGTGGCCCCGGGTGTACCTACCATCAATCTCAGCAACGGCAGCAGTCTTAGCGGCACCGCCGAGCCGAACAGCACCGTGACCCTCACCGACGGCAGCGGTAACCCCATTGGCGAAGTCACCGCTGACGGCAGCGGCAACTGGACGTTCACCCCAGCGACGCCGCTGCCCAATGGCACGGTGGTCAATGCCACGGCGAGCGATCCGGCTGGCAATACCAGCCCGGCAGCGACGGTCACCGTCGATTCCAGCGCGCCGGCTGCACCGGTAATCAATCCCACCAACGGCGCGACCATCAACGGTACCGCTGAAGCGGGCGCCACCGTCACCCTGACCGACCTCGGCGGCAACCCGATCGCCCAGGTCACCGCCGACGGCAGCGGCAACTGGAGCTTCACCCCCGGCTTGCCGCTGGCCAACGGTACCGTAATCATCGCCACGGCAACCGACCTGACCGGCAACACCGGTCCGCAGGCCGCCACCACAGTGGACTCGGTAGCCCCGGCCGCACCAGTCGTCGAGCCAAGCAACGGCAGCGAAATCAGCGGCACCGCCGAGCCGGGCAGCACCGTCATCCTGACCGATGGCAGCGGCAACCCCATCGGCCAAACCACCGCCGACGGCAACGGCGACTGGAGCTTCACCCCGACCACGCCGCTGGCCAATGGCACGGTGGTCAACGCCGTCGCCCAGGACCCAGCCGGCAACACTGGCCCGCAGGGCAGCACCACGGTGGATTCGATCGCACCCGCCGCGCCAGTGGTCAATCCGAGCAACGGCGCCGTGATCAACGGTACTGCCGAGCCGAACAGCACCGTGACTCTCACCGATGGCAATGGTAATCCGATTGGCGAAGTCACTGCCGACGGCAGCGGCAACTGGACGTTCACCCCGGGCACACAACTGCCCAATGGTACCGTGGTCAACGCCACGGCGACCGATGCCGCCGGCAATACGGGTGCTCCAGGTAGCACCACCGTGGACTCGTCGCTGCCGTCGATTCCGCAGGTCGACCCGAGTAACGGCTCGGTGATCAGCGGTACTGCCGATGCCGGTAACACCATTATCCTCACCGATGGCAGCGGCAACCCGATCGGCCAGGTCACCGCCGACGGCGCCGGTAACTGGTCGTTCACACCCGGCATTCCGTTGCCGGATGGCACCGTGGTCAACGCGGTGGCGCGCAACCCCGGTGGGACCGATAGTGCGCCGGCGGTCATTACCGTGGACGGCGTGGCGCCGGCCGCTCCGGTTGTTGAACCGAGCAATGGCACGGAAATCAGTGGTACTGCCGAAGCCGGCGCCACTGTCATCCTCACCGACGGCGGCGGCAACCCGATAGGTCAGACTACCGCCGACGGCAGCGGCAACTGGTCGTTCACGCCCGGCACGCCGCTGGCCAATGGCACGGTGATAAACGCCGTGGCCCAGGACCCGGCCGGCAATACCAGCGGGCCGGCCAGCGTCACCGTTGACGCCATCGCCCCGGCCGCACCGATCGTCAACCCGAGCAACGGGGTTGTGATCAGTGGTACCGCCGAAGCCGGGACCAAGGTGATCCTCACCGACGGCAGTGGCAACCCGATCGGCCAGACGACAGCCGATGGCAGTGGCAACTGGGCCTTCACGCCTTCGCCTGCGCTGGGCAACGGCACGGTGATCAACGCCGTGGCTCAGGACCCGTCCGGCAACACCAGCGGGCCGACCAGCGCCACCGTTGACGCCGTCGCGCCGGCCGCACCGGTCATCAACCCGAGCAACGGGGTGGTGATCAGTGGTACGGCTGAGGCCGGGGCCAAGGTGATCCTCACTGACGGCAGCGGCAACCCGATCGGCCAGACCACTGCCGACGGCAGCGGCAACTGGTCGTTCACGCCCGGTACGCCGCTGGTCAATGGCACGGTCATCAATGCCGTGGCCCAGGACGCCGCTGGCAACACCAGCACCCCACAAGTCAGCACCACGGTGGATGCGGTAGCCCCTGGCCAGCCGACGATCGAGCCGAGCAACGGTACCGAGATCAGTGGTACCGCTGAAGCCGGTGCCAGGGTGATCCTCACCGACGGCAGCGGCAACCCGATCGGCCAGACCGTCGCCGACGGCAGCGGCAACTGGTCGTTCACGCCCGGCACGCCGCTGGCCAACGGCACGGTGATCAACGCCGTGGCCCAGGACCCGGCCGGCAATACCAGCGGGCCGGCCAGCGTCACCGTTGACGCCATCGCCCCGGCCGCACCGATTATCAGCCCGAGCAACGGGGTGGTGATCAGTGGTACCGCCGAAGCCGGGACCAAGGTGATCCTCACCGACGGCAGCGGCAACCCGATCGGCGAGACGACCGCCGACGGCAGTGGCAACTGGACCTTCACGCCTGCGCCTGCGCTGGCCAACGGCACGGTGATCAACGCCGTGGCCCAGGACCCGGCCGGCAATATCAGCCTGCCAGCCAGCACCACGGTGGATTCAGTCGCACCTGGCCAGCCGACGATCGACCCGAGCAACGGGACCGTGATCACGGGTAGCGCTGAAGCCGGGGCGAAGGTGATCCTCACCGACGGCAACGGCAACCCGATCGGCGAGACGACCGCTGACGGCACTGGCAACTGGGCCTTCACGCCTGGTGCGCCGCTGGCCAACGGCACGGTGATCAACGCCGTGGCCCAGGACGCCGCTGGCAACACCAGCACCCCACAGGTCAGCACCACGGTGGATGCGGTAGCCCCCGGCCAGCCGACGATCGAGCCGAGCAACGGCACCGAGATCAGTGGTACCGCCGAAGCCGGGGCCAAGGTGATCCTCACCGACGGCAACGGCAACCCGATCGGTGAGACGACCGCCGACGGCAGTGGCAACTGGTCGTTCACGCCCGGCACGCCGCTGGCCAACGGCACGGTGATCAACGCCGTGGCCCAGGACCCGGCCGGCAATACCAGCGGGCCGAGCAGCGTCACCGTTGACGCCATCGCCCCGGCCGCGCCGACTATCGAGCCGAGCAATGGTGTGGTCCTCACGGGTACTGCTGAGCCCGGCGCCACCGTCATCCTCACCGATGGTGGCGGCAATCCGATCGGCGAGACGAGCGCCGACGGCAGTGGCGACTGGAGCTTCACCCCAACCACGCCGCTGGCCAATGGCACGGTGGTCAACGCGGTGGCCGAGGACGCCGCCGGCAACAGCAGTGGCCCGGCCAGTACCACGGTCGACTCGGTGGCGCCGTCGGCACCGCTGTTGAGCATCAGTGCCGACGGTGCGCTGCTGACCGGTACCGCCGAGCCGAACAGCCAGGTACGTCTCGTGATCGACGGCGATACCGCCAACCCGATCACGGTGAATGTCGACGGCGCCGGTAACTTCAGCCTGCCGTTGGCGCCACCGCTGATCACCGGCGAGCTGATCAGCGGGGTTACCGCCGACGCTGCCGGCAACCTCAGCGGCCCGGCGACGATCAACGCGCCGGACCTGGCGCCGCCGACCATCAGTGTGCCGGAAGCCGCCGACACCTGGATCAACGCTGCGGAGATCAGCGACGGCATCCAGGTCGACGTGACGATCCGCCCGACCATGCAGGTCGGCCAGGTGATCACCGTCGCCTTCGCCGGGCAGAACGGCTACGAGACGCAGGCAACGCACACCATCACCGCCAGCGATATCCTGGCCGGCAGCGTCACCGTGACCATTCCCCCTGGCGGTGGCATGGGGCCGTTCCCGGAGGGTGCCTCTACCGTCACCGCAGACATCAATGGCGGCACTGCTTCGACCCCGGTGCCGTTCACCGTCGACACCATCCCGCCTGCGACCCCGGTGCTGTCGCTGGTGGGCAGCATCCTGACTATCTCCACCGATCCGGGAACCGAACTGACGGTTGAAGTGGACATCGGCGGCGTCACCGCCACCGCCACGGTGACAGCCGACAACAGCGGGCTGGCTTCGCTGAACCTGCTCACCGACCTGGACATCGACCTTACCCTGGACCAGTTGCTCAACGCCCAGGTTTCGGTAACCGGCGAGGATCCGGCCGGCAACACGAGCAATGTGGCAACCATCGGCGTTGGCGGCAGCATCGAGCAGCCAGTGACCATCGGCAACTTCGGCGTCGATGTCAGCCTCAACCCGCTGAACCCGCGGTTCGGTTTCAGCGGCACCACCGAGCCGGACTCCAGCGTGGTGATCCGTGTCATCACCCCTGCGCTGAACGTCGAGCTGCTGCCGATCCAGGCGGACAGCTCCGGCAACTTCTCGCTGAACCTGCTGAGCCCGACCGTCCTCACCCAGCTGGGGCTGAACATCACCGATATCCTCAACCTCGGTTCGCAGATCTCGTTCAACATCGTCGCCACCGACACCAACAGCAACGACAGCTCGGCCTACGGCATCACCCTGACCCCCAACGGGCTGTCACTGAATATCGGCCAGATCGACGTCAACGGCACCTCGGGGGACGACGTCATGTCTGGGGCGAGCGGCAGTTCGGAGCACATCAATGGAGGTGATGGCAACGACCTGATCTTCAACGTTGGGACCGGTGATCACGTGGTGGCCGGCAACGGCAACGATGCCATCCAGATCACCGCGACCGACTTCGTCAGCATCGACGGCGGCGCCGGCTTCGACACGCTGGTCCTGGCCGACGGCATCGACCTCGATTACAACGCCGTCGGCGTCGGCACGCTCTCCAACATCGAGCGTATCGACCTTGGCAGGGGCAACTCGGGGAGCGTGCTGACCCTGACCGCGGCGGAGGTCGACGCCATCACCGATGCCAACAACGTGCTGCAGATTACCGGCGAGAGCAACGACACCCTCAACGTGGTGGGTGCCGTGAACACCGGGACCACGCAGCAGCTCAACGGCATTACCTACGATGTCTACAACTTTGGCAGCAGTACCCTGCTGATCGAGGACAACACGGTACAGGTCGTGGTCTGATGCGCGGCCTGTCCGTGCTCAAGGGACGGCGCCGTGGCGCGGGAGCCCTCTGGCTCCTGTGCCTGGGGCTGCCGTTGTCCGCCCCGGCCATCCCGCTTGACCAGGCGGTGCGGGCGGGATTGGCGATCCACCCGCAGGTGCGTTCGGCGATGGCCGAGGCGGATCGTGCGGGCACCGAGGTGGAGATCGCCAAGGGTGGCTATTACCCCTCTGTCACCATGTCCGGAGGGCCGCAGGAGTTCGACGTTGGCGAGGTCGTCTACGACGTCACCGTCTCGCAGATGCTGTATGACTGGGGAAGGGTGACGAGCAAGGTCGACAGCGCCAGCGCGACCCGGCGCAAGCTTTCCGAGGCGGTGCTGGTGGCGCGCGACGATGCGGCGCTGGATATCGTCGAGACCTATCTCGATGTGCTTGCCTCGGAGCGCCGGGTGGAGACGGTGCGCCAGCACATCCAGCGCCTCGACGGCATCCGCGAGATGACCCAGGCGCGCGGCAGCGACGGTTACGCCGACCGCAGCGAACTGGACCGCGCCAACCTCGAACTGGCGCGTGCCCAGGAACAGCTGTCGCTGGAGAAGGGCAACCTGCAGGACGCGCGCAACCAGTACGCGATCCTGGTTGGCCAGGACCCCTCCGAGCTGGTGGAGCCCGAGCCGATGTCGCTGCAGCGCTACCTGGCTGCCAGCGACATGACGCGGGTGATCCGCGAGTCACCGTTGCAGCGCAAGGCGTTGGAGGACGCCAATGTCGCCGAGGCGCAAGTCCGCGAGGCCAAGGCTTCGTTGCTGCCGCAGTTGAACCTGGAGGCCTCCGCATTGCGCCGGGAGATCGGCGGTCGCCCGGAAAGCGACTCGGTGATGTCGCTGCGCTTTCGCATGGATACCTTCCAGGGGCTTTCCAACTTCCGCCGGCCGACCGCTGCGCAACAGCGTCTGGAGTCGGCGCAATGGACGGCCGATGCGATGCAGCGTGACATCCGCCGGCAGTTGCAGACGCTCTTCGATAATGGCGACACCCTGCGCTGGCGGGAACAGTCGCTGAGCCAGCAGGTGACGGAGTCGGAGCAGGTGGGCGAGTTGTACCGCGAGCAGTTCGAGGTCGGCCGGCGCGACGTGATCGACTTGCTCAATGTGCAGCGCGAACGCTTCGAGGCCGAGCGGCAATTGATCAATCTGCACATCGAGCGCAAGCGCATCGAGTACCGGGCGGCCGCGCAGGTCGGGCTGTTGGGGGCATTACTGGAGAATCGGTTGAATCATGGAAGTTGAACAATCCCCGGATAATGTCGTGACCCTGAACCACGACGACCCGCTGCGCCAGGGCCTGCTGCTGCTGTGCCGGCAACTGGGCCGGCCGCTGGGCGACGCCGAGCTGGTCGACGGCCTGGCACTGGAGCACGGACGCCTGCCGCTGCGCCTGGTCGCCCGCGCCCTGCGCCGCGCCGACATCACTGCCAGGGTTGCGGAGCTGCCGTTGCGGCAGATGGACGCCTACCTGCTGCCGGCCCTGCTGTTGCTCGACGATGGCCGCAGCCTGCTGCTGGTTGGCATCGAGGGTGAGCAGTACGAGGTGCTGGTGCCGCAGAGCGACGGCGGCCGTGAGTGCATGGCGCTGCCCGTTCTGGAGGCGCTTTACAGCGGCACGGCGGTGTTCGCCAAGTGCCGCTACCACCCCGACGGGCGGGTGGGCGACTACGCCAGCGGCCTGCCGGAGCACTGGTTCTTCGGGCCGCTCAAGCGGCTCTGGCGCTCCTATGCGGAAGTCACGGCGGCGGCCCTGGTGGCCAACGTCCTGGCCGTCGCCTCGGCGCTGTTCGCCATGCAGGTGTACGACCGCGTGGTACCCAACGCGGCCTTCGATACCCTCTGGATACTCGCCAGCGGCGTGGCCCTGGCGATCATCGTCGACGGGGTATTGCGGATCCTTCGCGGGCACCTGCTGAACGTTCTCGGCAAGCGCCTGGACCTGCAGTTGTCGAGCCTGCTGTTCGCGCGTGTGCTGAGCACACGGATCGCCGCCAAACCGGCGTCGATGGGCGCGTTCAGTACCCAGGTGCGTGAGTTCGAGTCGGTCCGCGAGTTCTTCACTTCGTCCAGCGCCGCACTGATCAGCGACCTGCCGTTCGTGGTGATCTTCCTGTTGATCATTGCCGTGATCGGTGGCCATGTGGTGTGGGTGCCGCTGGTGGCCTGCGTGTTGATGCTGCTGCCTGGGCTGCTGACCCAGCGCCTGCTGGGGCACCTGTCGCGGCAGAACCTGCGCGAGGGGGCGATGAAGAACAGCGTGCTGCTGGAAGCCTTCGAACACCTGGAGACGGTCAAGGCTGCGCGTGCCGAAGGCCGCTGCCGCCAGCAGTGGGAGACGCTCACCGGGGAGCTGGCCGGTACCGCAATGAAGACCCACGCCCTGGCCTCGACCCTCAGCTATTCGGCGAGCATCGTCCAGCAGCTGTGCTATGTCGGGGTGGTGGTGTTCGGCGTCTACCGGATAAGCGACGGCGCGATGACCGTCGGTGCCCTGGTGGCCTGTTCGATCCTGGCCTCGCGGGCCATCGCACCGCTGTCCCAGGCTGCCGCCATTC
Organism: Pseudomonas asiatica; assembly: GCF_040214835.1. Taxonomy (NCBI): domain Bacteria; kingdom Pseudomonadati; phylum Pseudomonadota; class Gammaproteobacteria; order Pseudomonadales; family Pseudomonadaceae; genus Pseudomonas; species Pseudomonas asiatica. The sequence goes on from NZ_CP157874.1 coordinate 2,770,787, forward strand.
TTGGCCGCTGGCAGCACACCAAGGTGGCGCTGGAGGGCCTCGACCAGCTGATGTCCGCCGAGCAGGAGCGGCCCGCCGGCAAGCGCTTCGTGCACCGCGACCGGCTCCACGGGCATTACCGCCTGGAGGCGCTGCGCCTGGCCCACGGCGACAGCCCACCGGTGGTCGATGTGCAGGCGCTGAACATCCAGGCCGGCGAGCGGGTGGCGCTGCTCGGCGGCAACGGTGCTGGCAAGTCGACCCTGCTGCGGCTGCTCAGCGGCCTGCTCGACGCGCAATCCGGCCGGCTGTTGCTGGACGACATCGCCCTGAGCCAGCTCGACCCGGCCGACCGCCAGCGCGGCATCGGCTACTTGCCGCAGGACGTGGCGCTGTTCCACGGCAGCCTGCGCGAAAACCTCAACCTGGCCAACGCCGCGCTGGGCGACGAGGAATTGCTGGAAGCCCTCGATGGCGTGGGGCTGAGTACTTTTGTGCGCGCCCACCCGTTGGGGTTGGACATGCCGATCCAGGGCAACGCCAGTCTCTCCGGTGGCCAGCGCCAGGCGGTGGGGTTGGCCCGGGTGCTGTTGCAGGACCCACCGATCCTGCTGCTCGACGAACCGACCGCGGCATTCGACCAGAACAGCGAGAAACAGGTCATCGACTATCTGCAGAAATGGCTGGGCCGCCGTACCCTGATCATCACCACCCACAAGAAAAGCGTCTTGGCGCTGGTGGACCGTGCGGTGGTGCTGCGCAACGGCCAGGTGATCATGGACGGCCCGCTGAACCAGGTGGTGCTGGGCAACCAGGTGCAGGCGCCACAGGTCGCCGAAGGAGCCGGCCATGGCAGCTGAAAAGAGTTCTGTAGTGCTGCGCCGGCAACTGGCCGACCCCTTGCTGGCGACCACTCACCCTGTCTATCGCCCGCTGCTCTGGACCCTGCTCGGCAGCGTCTTGCTGTTCGTCGCCTGGGCCGCCTGGGCGGAGCTCGATGAAGTGACGCGCGGCGATGGGCGGGTGGTGCCGTTCAGCCGTATCCAGAAGATCCAGAGCCTGGAAGGGGGCATTCTCGACCGTCTGCTGGTGCAGGAGGGCGACCTGGTGGAGGTCGGCCAGCCGCTGCTGCGCCTGGACGAGACGCGCTTTCTCACCAATTTCCAGGAGTCGGCCAACCAGGCCGGGGTGCTGCGCGCGGCCATCGCCCGGCTGGACGCTGAAGTGCTGGGCAAGGCGGCCATCGAGTTCCCGCCGGACATCGACCCGCAAGGGCCGCTGGCGCGTTCCGAGCGCGAGCTGTTCAAGTCGCGGCGGGACAAGCTGCTCGAAGGCAGCCAGGCAATCCAGAGGCAGATCAGCCTGGCCCAGAGCCAGCTCGACCTGGTCCGCCCGCTGGTGGCCAAGCGTGCGGTGAGCCAGATGGAGGCGCTGCGCCTGAGCCAGGACATCGCTACCCTCAACGGCAAGCTGACCGAGCTGAAGAGCAGCTACTTCCAGGATGCCTATACCGAACGCTCACAGCGCAAGGCCGACCTCAGTGCCCTGGAGCCGATTGTCCAGCAGCGCCAGGACCAGCTGCGCCGTACCGGGATCGTTTCGCCGGTGCGTGGGCGGGTCAACACTGTGCTGATCAACACCCGTGGCGGGGTGATCCAGCCCGGCGAGGCGATCATGGAAGTGATCCCGGTGGAGGACCGCCTGCTCGTCGAGGCCAGGATCAAGCCGCGCGACGTGGCCTTCCTGGTGCCGGGCATGCCGGCCAAGGTGAAGATCACCGCCTACGACTTCAGTATCTATGGCGACCTCAAGGGCACCCTGGAGCAGATCAGCGCCGACACCATCGAGGAGGACACGCCCCATGGCAAGGAGTCGTACTACCAGGTGCTGATCCGCACTGACGGCAGCCAGCTCAAGCGCGGCGAGGAGGTGTTGCCGATCATCCCCGGCATGGTTGCCGAGGTGGATATCCTCAGCGGCAAGCGCAGCGTGCTCAATTACTTGCTGCGCCCGCTGATCAAGGCCCGTCTGTACTGAACTGGGGTGTCAGGCCATCAGTACGGATGCCAGCAGCTTGATTGCCGACGTGCGGTGATGGCCGGCACTGTAGGCCAGCACTATGTCGCGGCAGTACCTTGGGTTATCGGTCAGAATGAGGGCGTTTGGCGATTGCTCCAGCAATGACGGCCATTGCGGTACCAAGGAAACACCTTGCCCCAGCGACACCAGCAGGCTGATGGCCTCGAGCGCATCCAGGTCGCAAGCCACGCTGGGCGCGAGACCCAGATCGTCCAGATAGCGCTGGGTTATCAGGCCGCCCCAGGAATCGACGGCGTATCGGATATAGGGCCCGGTGGCCAGCATTGCCTGCGCTTCAGCCCGGGAGGCCGCGGCAGGTGCCAACAAGCACAGCGGTTCGCTGCGCAACGTGAGCGTTCTCAACGATTTTGCTGTCTTGAAGGGTGGCGCCACCAGAATTGCCGCATCCAGTTCCTGATTGATCAGCTTGTCATGAAGCAGTTTCGAGTCACCGGGCGTGATGGTGAGTTTGAGGTCGGGCGCGGAGGATGACAAATGCTCCAGTGCTGCCGGTACAAGGCCGGTGAGGGCGGTTGATATGGCGCCAATGCGCAGTTCCCCGGTCAGCGTATCGGCGTTCAGGTCGTTCCTGAGCTGATTGGCATGCTCGACGATGCAACGTATCCGTGGAATCAATGCCAGCAGCTTTTCTGTCGGCCTTATCGCGTGTGCCTCTCTATTGAAGAGAGTGCAGCCCAAGTGTTTCTCCAGGTTTCGAATGCGCAAACTTATTGCAGCGGCTGAAACATTTGCTTTCTTTGCCGCACCCGCAATGGAACCGCATTCAACAACAGATATGAGGCTTTCCAGATTTTGAATGTCCATAAGTAATGCTTATGCTCAGACCAAGTGTCAGTTGGTGTACATGAATGCCGGGCGGTGTGAGGATAGTGGCTCCGTTCGAGGAGTACCATCATGTTGACACCCTTTCATGTTGCTTATCATGTCAAAGATCTGGATGAAGCAAGAAAATTCTATAAAGAGGTTCTTGGCTGTGTCGAGGGGCGTAGCACTGATACGTGGGTAGACTTCGAGTTCTTTGGTCACCAGATATCTCTGCATGTGGGCAAACCCTTTGAAACCAGCCGCACCGGCAAGGTCGGCCCGCACCTTGTACTGATGCCTCATATCGGGGTGATATTGCCTCTGGATCGCTGGCAAGCCTTGGCTGAACGCCTTGAAGTTCTGGGCGTGCAGTTCGAAATTCCACCGGTTGTACGTTTCGAGGGTGAGCCTGGCGAGCAGAGGACAATGTTTTTCCTGGACCCAAGTGGTAATCCGATCGAAATCAAGGGGTTCAAGAGTTTGAATGCAGTCTTTGCTTCCTAGTGTCTTATAAAAACAGAGATCAGTCCTGTGAGAATAAAAATAAATTTGATCACGCAAATTGCAATTGGTCTGGCTGTCGGTATATGTGTTGGCGTGTTGTTGAATCATTTTCCCGATTACAACGGGTGGTGGATCGAGCAAGTGCTACAGCCGGCGGGTGACGCGTTTATAAAACTGATGAAAATGATCATCGTGCCGCTGGTGTTTTCCTGCATGGTGGTAGGCATAGCCGGCTCTGGCAAGCGCGCCCTGGGGCGGGTGGGAACAAAAAGCCTTGTCTATTTCTTTGTTGTGACCGGGGTCGCAATCATTTTCGGCTTGTTGGTCGGTAACGTGCTCCAGCCAGGCGCCGGTGCGGGTTTCGCCGTTTCATCGGCGAGTGAAGCAGTGCCACCGGTGCAAAATGGTTCGGCAGGGCTCGGCAAGGTATTGCTGGGCATCATTCCTGATAACGTAGTGGCCGCAATGGCAGAGGCGAAGCTGTTGTCGGTACTGTTCTTCGCCATCTTGTTCGGGGTGGCACTGTCTACGCTGGATGAACCCAGGAGGCAGCCTTTGGTTGCCGTGCTGCAGACGGTAGTGGATACCATGTTCAAGGTCACCCATATGGTCATGGCCTACTCACCGATCGGCATCTTTGCCCTGATAGCTGTCACCGTGTCGACCTTCGGGATTGATTCACTGATGCCGCTGGCAAAGCTGATAGCCATTACTTATGTGGCGGTACTATTCTTCGCGATTGCCGTGCTGGGCCTTGTTGCCAGGGCTGTTGGCGAGAATATCTTCGAGATCATCAAGGCCTTCAAGGATGAACTGATACTGGCTTTCAGCAGCGCGAGTTCTGCCACCGTCATGCCGCAATTGATGGCCAAGACCGAAGCACGGGGTGTGCCGCGAGCGATCACGTCGCTGGTGATCCCGTTGGGTTATTCATTCAATCTGGATGGCGCGTCGCTGTTTGCGGGCCTGGGTACCCTGTTTATCGCGCAGGCCTACAATATTGAACTGGCCCTGGCCGACCAGGTGATGCTGGTATTCATCATGGTATTGACGTCCAAAGGCGCTGCCGGAGTGCCCGGGTTCATGTTTGTCATTCTCACTGCAACCCTGACAGCGGCAGGTTTGCCATTGGAAGGCGTGGCCCTGATTGCAGGGGTATATCGCTTGATGGACATGCCCGTTACGGCACTGAACGTGCTCGGTAATGCGCTGGCGCCGATCGTGGTCGCAAAATGGGAAAGCCGCGCTGGAACATTGCCGGCTGATGTCGTGGTTACGGAGCAATCATCTCGATAGCAGATGGGCAGGTTCGTTCAGCCAGGCGTTTGGAACGGGAATTGCTGCATCCCTGAAAACCTGCCCATTTGGGGATACGGCCATGTTTCCAGAAGATCTGTACTTCATGTTTCTCTTCGCCGTTGCCGTGTTGGCACTCGATGTGGCAGCCATCATGCTCTATCGGAGTGCCAAGCCCTGACCCGGGTTTGGGGACTTTCACCCTGAACCGGGTTTTGGTCTACAGTGCTGGGACGTCTCTGGTGTAAGGAAACAGCTATGGCAAAGCGTCGGTGGGCAGTTATCGCTACCTCGATCGCGCTGGCGGTGGGGCCGGTGCTCACTTATGCCGACCCGGGTAATGGTAAAGGGCAGGGCCATGGCAAGGACAAGGGCCAGCATGGTCAAGGCCACGGGGGCTCGTATGGTGGGCCGTCGATAAACCGTGGCGATGTGCTTGGCATTCTTGACGGGCACCGCAGCTACTGGAGCGCAGGGCCGGCGCTGCCCCCCGGCATTCAGAAGAACCTGGCCCGTGGCAAACCACTGCCGCCGGGTATCGCCAAGAAGCTGGATGGCAGGCTGCTGGGGCAACTGCCTCATTACGATGGCTATGAATGGATGCAGGCGGGTGCGGACCTGATCCTGGTGGCAGTTGCTACGGGGATTATCTACGAGGTGTTGAACGGCGCGCTGGATTGACGTCAGGCGCAGGTGTCAGCGAGCGCCCCCGGCAGGTGACGCGGTGGTTGGCACCGGCTGCGCCGGTGTTCGCGGGTAAACCCGCTCCCACAGGGACAGCGCATTCCTTCGGCAGGTGGGGTCCTTGTGGGGCATGCCCGCGAAGCAGGCGACGCGGTGGCTGGCACCGGCTGCGCCGGTGTTCGCGGGCGCGCCCGCTCCCACAGGAACGGTGCATTCTTTCGGCAGGTGGGGTCCTTGTGGGAGCGGGCATGCCCGCGAAGCAGGCGACGCGGTGGCTGGCACCGGCTGCGCCGGTGTTCGCGGGTGAACCCGCTCCCACAGGGACAGCGCATTCTTTCGGCAGGTGGGGTCCTTGTGGGAGCGGGCATGCCCGCGAAGCAGGCGACGCGGTGGCTGGCACCGGCTGCGCCGGTGTTCGCGGGTAAACCCGCTCCCACAGGAGCGGTGCATTCTTTCGGCTGATGGGGTCCCTGTGGGAGCGGGTTCACCCGCGAAGCAGGCGACGCGGTGGCTGATACCGGCTACGCCGGTGTTCTCGATAGCGCCCGTTCCTCCAGAATCAGGTGTTTTCCTGCACGTTCAGTACTGAACCCTTATCGTCCGTCGCCAGCAAGCCGCTGGAGTGCATGCCCTTCGTTTGCAGTTCGGCGAGTGGCACATCTGTAGTACGGAAAATGCTGCGACCTTGTTCACCAACCCTCAGGTTGATCAGTTTTCCATTCTGATAGAAGAATTGCGTTCTGTTGGTGTTCCTTTGCATGGTGTGTGCTCCGAAGGCTATTGGCAGATACACTTTCCCAGCCTTCACTCACCCAGGCCACTGGCAGAAATATCAGTTGCGGCCCGTGCAGCGAGACTTTGGTTGATTGGTAAGCCAATACAACCCCCGTTAAAATGCCGCGTATCCTTGATGGCCAACTGCAAATGTCTACGTTTCGTATCTTTCTCGCCGCCGTGCTGGTCACCGGCCTTGCCGGCTGCGCAACCCCTGGCAAACCCACTGCCAGCAAACTGACCCACAAATCGCCCCAGCAGTATGCCGCCTGCGTACTGCCCAAGTGGCAAGCGCTGGCGCCACAGGCCACGCAGAAATCGATCGCCCACGGCTACCGGTTGACGGCTCCCAGCGCCGTGGCATCCGATGATGTGCTGGACGTAGTCGATTCCCGCGAGGGCAGCCGCGCGACCTTCTACAAAGGCAGCTTCCTGTCTGGCGACAAATTGCGCCAGGCTGCCAGGGAATGCCTGGACTGACTCAGTAACCCGATCCGCTAGAGCCGCCCATGCTTGGCAGGCGGGCCCTGCGCTGAGCATTGCTCCACTCGGCGCAGGTCATGAAAGCGGTATTGTCCACTTTGCCGGTGCCGTCGAAACTTACGCTGTAGGGTTGCCGGTTGTCGGCTTTGGTCAACATGTAGTCGAAACAGGTACCGGGCACCACGGTGCGTTGGGTCTCGGCATCGGGCTTGCCGCCGACCTGCATGACCTGGTCTCTGCTCATGCCGTTGGCGACTTTCGCCACCAGCGGCTGGTCGTGGTACAGCGCGGAGTTGGACGAGCAGGCAGAAAGCGCTGCCAGTGCAAGGATCAGCGCTTGAAAGGGTTTGTTCATGGCAGTGCTCCGGTAGAGGACGCCGATGAAGGCAGGTGCTCCCCGCGCGAATGTGCGACCCCTGGCTCTGCGATCACACCATCAATCCGCTCGGCTTTTCATCATACGCCTGTACTGCCGCACCCGCAGTAACGTGCAGCCTTGCTCCAGCAACAAGGCGCGCAAGGGCGACGCATGCGCCTTGGGCCGGCTGCCGGCCGCCAGGCGGCGCATCTGCAATTTCACCAGGGCCATGTAGGCCAGTGCGGCAAAGGCCTTGCGCTTCCAGCGAATGGGCTGCAGTTCGGCGGTTGCCGTCGGCTCGCCGTTCTGCCAGCGCCGGGGCAGGGCAGGCTCGACTGCCAACGCCGTGGCAATCCCCGCCATGGCCACACCGCTGGCCAGCACCTGCTCGACTACCGGCAACCGCCGGATACCGCCGGTGACCATCACCGGCATCTTCGCGATGGCGGCGATTTCCCGGGCAAACTCCAGGAAGTAGGCCTCGCGAGCCAGGGTGCGCCCATCGCGGGCATCACCCTGCATCGCCGGTGCCTCATAGCTGCCGCCCGACAGCTCCACCAGGTCCACCGGCAATTCATTCAGCCACAGCACTACCTGGCGCGCATCCGCCGGTTCGAAACCGCCGCGCTGGAAATCCGCCGAATTCAGTTTCACTGCCACGGCGAAACCGGGCGAAACCACTTCGCGCACGGCCTTGACCACCTCCAGCAGCAACCGCGCGCGATTTTCCAGGCTGCCACCCCAGCGATCCTGGCGCTGGTTGCTCAGTGGCGAAAGAAACTGGCTCAGCAGGTAACCGTGGGCAGCGTGGATCTGTACGCCACTGAAACCAGCTTCTTCAGCCAGCGCCGCAGTGCCGGCAAAGCGCTGGATCAACGCGCCGATCTCGGCTTCGTCCAGTGCCTTGGGCAAGGGGAACAGCTTGGATAAACCGCCCATGTCCAGGGCAATGGCCGAAGGCGCCACGGTGGGCTGGCCGAGGTTGGCCTGCATCTGCCGGCCCGGGTGGTTGATCTGCATCCAGAACTGCGCGCCGTGGGCGCGGCCGATGCGCGCCCAGTCGCGAAAACGTTGCAGTGGCTGGCTGGCATCGAGCATCACGCCACCCGGGCCGGTCATGGCGCCAGGGTCGACCATCACGTTACCGGTCAGCAACAGCCCGGCACCGCCCTCGGCCCAAGCCTGGTAAAGGCGCAGCAGCTGGTCGGAAGGGGTCTGGTCCGGGTTGGCCAGGTTTTCCTCCATCGCCGCCTTGGCGATGCGGTTGGGGATGACACTGCCATTGGGCAGGTGCAGGGGCTGGAACGGCGTCATGGCGATCTCCGCAAAGGGTTGCCACGCATCGGTTTTTGCGCGCGTGGGCTAGGTTCGGGAAAAGGCTAAGGTTAAAGTCAGCTTTAAGGTCAAGAGGGGAATGCTGCCGCAATGAAAATTGGTGAACTGGCGCGACGCACGGGGCTTAGTGCATCGCGTATCCGCTTTTACGAAGCCAGCGGACTGATTACTGCGCGGCGCCTGGGCAATGGTTACCGGGATTACCCGGAGCAGGTGGTGCGGGCGCTGGAGATCATCACCTGCGGCCAGCAGGCCGGGTTCAGCCTGGAAGAAATGCGCAAACTCACCGACGCCTCCGGGGCTGCGGCGGGTGGGCATGATCTATTGCTGGGCAGCCTCAAGCGCAAGGTGGCGGAGATCGAAGCGATGCAGCAGCGGCTGGCGCACAACCGCGCGCAGTTGCTGGCGGTTATTGCAGGCATGGAAGACAAGCCGCAGGGGATAGATTGCGAGGAGAATGCCCAGCGCCTGATTGCCGGTTGGCAGCAGGGCGAGGCCACGAACACGTGACCCCTGTAGGAGCGGCCTTGTGTCGCGATGGGCTGCGTAGCGGCCCCGGCAATTTGTGCAGCAACGCAAGATCCGGGGGCTGCTGCGCAGCCCATCGCGACACAAGGCCGCTCCTACAGGGATCGCACAGGCGTCTGGATTCTGGGTAAGACAGTTGCGCCTGCAGTCAGTCTGCATCACCGCGCTTGTTCATCTGCTCACACTGCGTCTGCGCATCCGTCCTGCTCGGATAACTGGGCTTGAGCCGCTCCTTCGCTTGGTTATCGTAAATGTCGAACCCCCCACATACGGTAGCGGCGTAATAGCGGCTACCCACGCGGAACGACTCCTTTTCGATCGGCACAGCGGGAACGATAACGAATCTTGGTTGCATTTTTCGTGCCTCCCCAGGCAGAGACTTAAGTATTAGTCTGGCCATGGATAACCATCAAGGATACTCATGAATAAAACCTCGTTTTGTTGAACGGCAGGTCGACGCCCGTCCTGTCATCAAATGAAAACCCGCTGTCGTCCGATGCGAAGCACCCCGCACACCAAGGGCATACAGTCCAATCACCCAGAACTGACGCCATGCGTCCAGATCGATGATTGGAGAGACAAGCATGTCCAAAGTCGTACGTTTCCATCAGACCGGTGGCCCCGAGGTGCTGCGCTACGAGGACGCCGAGGTCGGCGAGCCCGGCCCGGGGCAGGTGCGCTTGCGCCAGGTGGCGGTGGGCCTGAACTACGCCGATACCTATTTCCGCAACGGCACCTACCCGATCCCGCTGCCCAACGGCATCGGCGTGGAAGCGGCCGGGGTGGTCGAGGCGCTGGGCGAGGGTGTGACCCAGGTGGCAGTCGGTGACCGGGTCACCTACACCGGTTTCCTCAACACCCTGGGCGCCTACTGCACCGAGCGCCTGATCCCCGCGGCCGCGCTGATCAAGCTGCCCGATACCATCGCCTTCGAAACCGCCGCCGCCATGACCATGCGCGGCCTGACCTCCGCCTACCTGCTGCGTCGGCTCCATGACTTCAAACCCGGCGACAGCGTGCTGCTGCATGCTGCCGCTGGCGGGGTCGGCCTGATCGTCGCGCAGTGGGCGCAGCTGCTGGGGCTGAACGTGATCGGCACGGTGTCCACCGAGGCCAAGGCCGAGGTGGCTCGCGCCCATGGCTGCAACCACGTCATCAACTACAGCGTCGAGGACGTTGCCACGCGCGTGCGTGAGCTGACCGACGGGGTGGGGGTGAACGTGGTGTTCGACAGCGTTGGCAAGAACACCTTCATGGGCTCGCTCGATTCGCTCAAGCGCCGCGGCCTGATGGTTTGCGTCGGCACGGCGTCAGGCACCATCCCGCCGTTCGACCCGCAGTTGCTGGCGATCAAGGGCTCGCTGCAGCTCACCCGCCCGGCACTGGCCGACTTCATCGCCGACCCGGCGGAAAAGGCCGACCTGGCCGGTGAGCTGTTCGATCACGTCGGCAGCGGGCGCATCCGTATCGAGATCAACCAGCACTACGCACTGCAGGATGCCGTCCAGGCCCACCGTGACCTGGAAGCGCGCAAGACCACCGGCTCGTCGATCTTCGTCATCTGAAGAGGGCAACAGCATGCACATCGAACAACTGACCTGCGCGATCGGTGCCGAGGTAAGTGGGGTCAACCTGGCCGACGCGATCCACGACGACGACCTGTTCGCCCAGCTTCGCGCGCAGTTGCTCCGGCACCGTGTGCTGTTCCTGCGCGACCAGCACTTCAGCCGCGCCGAACATGTAGCGTTCGCCCGCCGCTTCGGCGACCTGGAGGACCACCCGGTGGCCGGCAGCGACCCGGAGCATCCGGGCCTGGTACAGATCTACAAGCGCCCGGACCAGCCCAACGACCGCTATGAAAATGCCTGGCACACCGACGCCACCTGGCGCGAGGCCCCGCCGATGGGCTGTGTGCTGCGCTGCATCGAATGCCCGCCCGTGGGCGGCGACACGATGTGGGCGAACATGGTGCTGGCCTATGAAAACCTGCCAGGCGATGTGAAGGCCAAGATCGAAGGCCTGCGCGCCCGTCACAGCATCGAGGCCAGCTTTGGCGCCGCCATGCCGCTGGAAAAGCGCCTGGCGCTGAAGGCGCAGTTCCCGGATGCCGAGCACCCGGTGGTGCGCACCCACCCGGAAACCGGCGAGCAGGTGCTGTTCGTCAACGCCTTCACCACCCATTTCAGCAATTACCACACCCCGCAGCGGGTGCGCTTCGGGCAGGACGCCAACCCCGGTGCCAGCGACCTGCTGCGTTACCTGATCAGCCAGGCCTACCTGCCGGAGTACCAGGTGCGCTGGCGCTGGAAGCCCAACAGCGTGGCGATCTGGGACAACCGCAGCACCCAGCACTACGCCGTCATGGACTACCCGCCGTGCCACCGCAAGATGGAGCGCGCCGGGATCAAGGGCAGCCCCACGTTCTGAGTTCGTCGCCGTCGCTGGCGGCAACCGCACAATAACAATAGCGAGGACTACAGCATGCAATTCTTCGACGATTCGTTGCACCCTGAAAACATGGAAAAGGTGGTGATCACCGTGGCCCCCTATGGCCCGGAGTGGATGCCTGAAGACTTCCCTGAAGACATTCCCCTGACCATGGACGAGCAGGTGCAGAAGGCTGTCGACTGCTACGAGGCAGGTGCCACCGTATTGCACCTGCACGTGCGCGAACTGGACGGCAAGGGCTCCAAGCGCCTGTCCAAGTTCAACGAGCTGATCGCCGGGGTGCGCGAAGCGGTGCCGGACATGATCATCCAGGTTGGCGGGTCGATTTCCTTTGCCCCGGAAGGCGAAGGCGAGGCTGCCAAGTGGCTGTCGGACGATACCCGGCACATGCTCGCCGAGCTGACGCCGCGCCCCGACCAGGTGACCGTGGCCATCAACACCACGCAGATGAACATCATGGAGTTGCTGTACCCCGAGTACCTGGAAGGTACCTCGCTGGCCAGCCCGGCGATTCATGCCGCCTACAGCGAGATGACTGTGCCGGCCGGCCCGGCCTGGGTCCGCGAGCACCTGCGCCGCCTGCAGGCCAGCAACATCCAGCCGCATTTCCAGCTGACCGGCATGCATGCCCTGGAGACGCTCGAGCGCATCGTCCGCCGTGGTGACTACATGGGCCCGCTGAACCTGACCTGGATCGGCATTGGCGGCGGTTTCGACGGCCCCAACCCGTTCAACTTCTTCAACTTCATCCACCGCGCGCCGGACGGTTGCACCCTGACCGCCGAGTCGTTGCTGAAGAACGTGCTGCCGTTCAACACCATGGCCCTGGCCATGGGCCTGCACCCACGCTGCGGCAACGAAGACACCATCATCGACCAGCATGGCAAGCGCTTCACCTCGGTGCAGCAGATCCAGCAGACCGTGCGTGTGGCCCATGAGCTGGGCCGCGAGATTGCCAGCGGCAAGGAAGCACGCGCCATTTACCGCATCGGGCAGCAGTACGACAGCATCGAGCAGACCCTCGAGGCCAACGGCATGGCGCCGAATCGCCAGCCGGGTGTGAAGGGCGTGCCGCAGCGCTGACTTCACTGGCCTGCGCTGGCCTTTTTAGGAGCGGCCTTGTGTCGCGACAGGGCTGCACAGCAGCCCCGGCAATAGTTGAGTTGACGCTTCAATCGGGGGCCGCTTTGCGGCCCATCGCGACACAAGGCCGCTCCTACAGGGGGCGTGCCAATGCATAAGAACAAGAAAAACCCACATCACCCCAAGGAGGCAACATGGCCACCTATCTCGCCAGTGCCGAAGATTCCGGCACCGACACCGCCCACAGCGTCCCCCGGCGCTATGCCTGGGTGGTCTTCGCCCTGACCTTTGGCCTGTTGATCTCCGACTACATGTCGCGCCAGGTGCTCAATGCGGTGTTCCCGCTGCTCAAGGGCGAATGGGCGTTGAGCGACAGCCAGCTCGGCCTGCTCAGCGGTATCGTCGCGCTGATGGTCGGCCTGCTGACCTTCCCGCTGTCGCTGCTGGCCGACCGCTTCGGCCGGGTGCGCAGCCTGGTGCTGATGGCAGTACTGTGGAGCCTGGCCACCCTCGGCTGCGCCCTGGCGGAAAACTACCCGCAAATGTTCGTCGCGCGGTTTCTGGTGGGGGTGGGCGAGGCGGCCTACGGCAGTGTCGGCATCGCCGTGGTGGTCGCGGTGTTCCCCCGCGACATGCGCTCGACCCTGGCCGGCGCGTTCATGGCCGGTGGCATGTTCGGCTCGGTGCTGGGCATGGCCCTGGGCGGTGTACTGGCCCAGCACCTGGGCTGGCGCTGGGCATTCGCCGGCATGGCGCTGTTCGGCCTGGTGCTGGCGATGCTGTACCCGCTGATCGTCAAAGAGGCACGTATTGCGCCTCGGTGCGCGCAGCAGTCGCAAGGCAGGGCCGGCCGTCCGCTGCGCACTCTGTACAGCAGCCGTTCGGTCATCGCGGCCTACGTCGGCAGCGGGCTGCAGCTGTTCGTCGGCGGCACCGTGATCGTGTGGATGCCAAGCTACCTGAACCGCTATTACGCCATGGGTACCGACCGCGCCGGGGCAATTGCCGCAGTCATCGTGCTGTGCAGCGGCATCGGCATGATCCTCTGCGCCATGCTCTGCGACCGCCTCGGGCGGCAGCGCCCGGACCGCAAGATCAGCCTTGCCATCGCCTACTGCCTGGGCAGTTGCGCGCTGTTGTCCATCGCCTTCGCACTACCGGCCGGCACCGCCCAACTGGTACTGATCTGTCTGGGCATGATGATCGCCGCCGGCACCAACGGCCCGTCCAGTGCCATGGTCGCCAACCTCACCCACGCCTCGGTGCACGGCACCGCGTTTGCCACCCTGACCCTGGCCAACAACCTGTTGGGCCTGGCCACCGGGCCGCTGATCACCGGGCGCGTTTCCGACCTGATCGGCCTGCATGCCGCCTTCCAGCTGGTGCCGCTGATGAGTATCGGCGCGGCGGCGGTGTTTTTCCTCGCCAAACGTCATTACCACCGCGACATGGACCGTCTGCATGCACCGGCACACGACGCCGCCGACGCACCCCGGGAGTTGAAACCGTGAAACAGCTGTTGTCCGTCGAAGTGTTCTTCGATTTCGTCTGCCCGTGGTGCCTGATTGGCCAGCGGCACCTGCAGGCTGCCCTGTTGCTGTTGCAGCGCGAACAGCCGCAAGTGCAGGTACAACTGCGATGGCGAGGTGTGCAGTTGTTGCCTGGCTTGCCCGCCGTTGGCGTGCCGTTCCATGCCTTCTATCTGCAACGCCTGGGCAGCGAGGAGGCGGTACGCGAGCGCCAGGCCCAGGTGCGCGCCGCTGCCCGTGTGGTAGGCGAGGACATCGACTTCTCGCGTATTCGCCGCATGCCCAACACCGGCAATGCCCATCGGCTGCTGCAACGGGCTGCCCAGTTGCTCGAAGCAGCGCAACTGGAAGCCTTGCTGGCGCAGTTGTTCATCGCCTATTTCCACCAGGGCCGCGACCTGGGGGATAGCCGCACCTTGCTCGACATCGCCCAATGTTGCGGGCTGGATACCGCGCAGGTGGTCGACTGCCTGCGTGACGACGGCAGCCCGTTCCTCGATGGGGCCGGGCGCGCTGGCAGTGCCGTGCCGCGCTTCCGTTTCAATCAGGGGCCGCTCGTTGCGGGTGCGCAGCCTGCCGCGGTGCTGTATGCGGCCATGACCGAAGCGCTGCAAGAGGTTGAGCGGGCATGACCCGACGCATTGCATTGGCCCCCCATCAGGTGCCGGAACGTGACGGCCGTGTGCTGTTGGCCTGCGAAGGGCGCAGCGTGGCGCTGTTCAACGTTGCCGACTCGCTCTATGCCATCGACGACAGCTGCCCGCACCAGGGCGCGTCGTTGTGCGGCGGGCGGCTGGAAGGCCGTGTCATCCAGTGCTGCGCGCATGGCCTGCGCTTCGACCTGGCCAGCGGCTATCTGGTCAACTCCAGGGCCTTGAAGGTTGCCAGCTACCCGGTCGAGCAGCAGGGCGGGCAGGTCTACATCGTGTTTGACAGTGAGGAGGCGGGGCAATGAATACACTGGCACTTGGCGCTACCCATCAGCGTATCCGCACCCTCGCCCCGGGGGTGGTGGTCAGCCTTGTCGTCGGCGCGGCCGCCAGTTTCCTCGGTGAGCATTACGCGGCCCCGGTCATGCTGTTTGCCTTGCTATTGGGGATGGCGCTGAACTTTCTCGCGGTCGACGGCCCCTGCAAGGCCGGTATCGAGTTCACCGCCCGCACGGTACTGCGCCTGGGCGTGGCGCTGCTTGGCATGCGCATCACCCTGGACCAGATCGCCAGCCTGGGCTGGAAGCCCGTGGCCCTGGTCGTGACCCTGGTGGTGGTGACCATCCTGGTCTCGGTGGTGGTGGCCAAGGTGCTGGGGTTTTCACGGCTGTTCGGCATGCTCACCGGCGGTGCCACGGCCATTTGCGGTGCCTCGGCTGCGCTGGCGCTGGCAGCTGCCTTGCCACAGCACCCGCGCAAGGAGCATGCAACGCTGTTCACCGTGATCGGCGTGTCGGCGCTGTCGACCCTGGCGATGATCTTGTACCCGATGATTGCCCAGTGGCTGCACCTGTCCCCGGCGCAGGCCGGGGTCTTCCTCGGTGCGACCATCCACGACGTGGCGCAGGTGGTGGGAGCGGGCTACAGCATGTCTACCGAGACCGGCGACATCGCCACGGTGGTCAAGCTGATGCGGGTGGCCATGCTGTTGCCGGTCATTGTCTGCGCAGCCATGATCACCCGGCGCCAGGGCCTCGAGGCCGGTGGCCAGCGGCCGCCCTTGCTGCCATGGTTCGCGGTCGGCTTCCTGCTGCTGGCGTGCGTCAACAGCACAGGCTGGGTACCCACCACAGTGCAAGGCGGTATCAACGACCTGTCGCGTGGCTGCCTGGTGGTGGCGATCAGTGCCCTGGGCATGAAAACTCAACTCAAGTCGCTAGCCTCGGTCGGGGTGAAACCCATTGCGCTGATGGTGGGGGAGAGCGTGTTTCTTGTGCTTTTGGTGCTGGCGTTGATGCACTGGGGCCTTGCCTGACTGCTTGACGCGGTCGATTGTAGGAGCGGCCTTGTGTCGCGAAAGGGCTGCGCAGCAGCCCCGGCAATATGGGCGTCTGCACTGAACCCCCGGGGCTGCTGCGCAGCCCTATCGCGACACAAGGCCGCTCCTACACGGGCCGTACCAGGATCAAGCTAAAGCCCTTGATCAGCCCGCTGTGCCCGCCAACTGGCCGGCGGCATGCCGAACTGGGCGATGAACCAGCGGGTGAACGAGCTGGGCATTGAATAACCCAGCATGTCGGCGATACGCCCCAGCGAATAGCCGGGGTTTTCCAGGTAGCGCATCACCAGGTCACGGCGCACGCTGTTGATCAGGTCCTTGAAGGTCAACCCGCTTTCTTCCAGGCGACGCTGCAGGGTGCGCACGTTCATGCCCTGAGTCTGTGCCACCTGCTCGATGGTGGCGCGGCCCATGGGCAGCAGCAGGTAAATGGTCTTGCGCAACTCCAGCTCCAGGGACGGCGTGCCGCCCGCCGGCAGGCTGTCCAGATAGCGCTGCGCCAGGCGCGCCATGGCCTCGTTGGCTTGCGGGCTGGCGCTGTCGAGGTCGGCGGCCGGGCAGACGATACCGTTGAACTCGCTGCCGAACACCAGCGTGCAGCCGAAAATGCGCCGGTGGGTGGCCAGGTCGGCGGGAGGCGCGTGAGTGAAGTTGGCGCTGATCGGGTGCCAATGCGCACCTAGCAGCGCCGCGCACAGGCGCATCATCACGCCGATCGCCAGCTCGGTGGCCTGGCGGCTGCAGGGCGCGCGTTCGTTGATCACCTCCTCACGGATGACCACGGTCTTGCCGGCTTCCTCGATATGAATGGCCAGGGCGTCATTGAGCAAGTGACGGTACTGCACGATCACCTGCAGCGCATCACGCAGGGTGCGTTGGTGGCTGAGCAGCAGGCTGATTTCGCCGAAGTCCGACAGTTGCCGCAACTCGGCCATGCGCAGGCCGAAACTTTCGCAACGGGTGGCGCTGGCGGAGGCCTCCAGCAAGGTGATGACGCTGGCAACCGGGATACGCCGGTTGGGGTCATCGAGCAACGCGGCGCTGAGGCCAACCTGTGCCAACAGTGCATGGGGATTGAGGCCCAGGTGGCGGGACACCTCAAGGTAATTGGTCAAGCTGGCGGCACGGACTAGGGCAGGCATCTTTGGTTGTTTTCCATGCGGTTTCTTGTTGTTGGGTATGCCGACATGCGTTTTGTGTTTATAGCCTGCGTGTCATGAATTGAAAAGCAAAGCCCTGTCTTGGCCATTGTCATCAAATGAAAAGCCCCTGACGCCCAATGTGAAGCACCCGGTGGGTGGGCTGTTTACTGTGAACCTCAAGAGCTACACCGCACACGAGGTTCACCGTGGAAAAACTGCAAACCACTGCCACCGTGCTGATCGTCCCCGGCCTGCGCGACCATGTCGCCGAACACTGGCAGACCCTGCTCGCAGGCCGCCTGGCCAAGGTGCGCAGCGTACCGCCGCTGCAAGTCGACGGCCTGAGCTGCACGGCCCGGGTCGAGGCGATCCAGCGCGAACTGGACCAGATCGATGGTGAAGTGATCCTGGTAGCGCACAGCGCAGGCGTGCTGATGGTCGCCCACTGGGCGGCGCGCTACCGGCGGCCGATCAAGGGTGCATTGCTGGCGGCGCCGCCCGACCTGAACGCGCCATGGCCGGCCCACTACCCAAGCCCGGCCAGCCTGGCCGAGCACGGCTGGTCGCCATTGCCCCAGCAGCCGCTGCCGTTCCCCAGCATTGTCGCGGCCAGCAGCAACGACCACCTGGCCAGCTTTGCCGCAGCCAGCGCCCTGGCCCGAGGCTGGGGTAGCGAACTGGTCGGACTGGGGGCCGTCGGCCACCTCAACCCGGCCTCCGGCTTCGGCCCCTGGCCGCAGGCCGAGGCGTTCATCCAGCGACTGGACCAGCCCAACCTGCAATAGCGCATGGACGCCCCAGCCACGCTCGCAAAAGACGGGCGGCGAAAAAAACAATAACAATACGTGGAGCCATCGTAATGCCAGAACACCGCATTCACCGTGCTGTGAAACCACAGCGCTGCCTGCTCGCCTGCGCCATCGGCCTGCTCACGCTGCCCGCCGCCCAGGCGTTCGAAGTCGATACCGGAAATGAAAACTGGGCCGTGCGCTTCGACAACACCGTCAAGTACAACTACGGCGTACGCACCGAAAGCGCCGACAAGCGCATGTTGGGCACGCCCAACAGCAACGACGGTGACTACAACTTCCGCAAGGCCGGCACCAACATCACCAACCGGGTCGACCTGCTGACCGAACTGGATGTGGTCTACCAGGGCAACACCGGGTTCCGCGTCAGCACCGCCAGCTGGTACGACAAGGCCTATGACAACACCGGCTCCAATAGCAACCCGTTCGTCAACGGCAACGGTGACCAGTCCGGCATCAACCCCAGCCTCAATGGCCTGCCCGGCACCGGTGTGCCGTTGGGCAGCCCGCACCTGAGCAACTACGCCCAGCGTTACTACAGCGGCCCGTCCGGTGAAGTGCTGGATGCCTTCGTGTTCTTCAGCCGTGAAGTCGGCGAGGCTTCGCAGGTCAGCGCCAAGCTGGGCCAGCACAACCTGTTCTGGGGTGAAACCCTGCTCAACCCGGTGCACTCGCTGAGCTACGGCCAGTCGGGCCTGGACCTGGCCAAGCTGGCCGCCTCGCCGGGCACCGAGGCCAAGGAGCTGTTCGTGCCGCGCAACCAGCTGTCGACCTCGTTCCTGGTCAATTCCGAACTGACTCTGGGCGCCCAGTACTTCTTCGACTGGGACGCCGCCCGCCTGCCCGAAGCCGGTACCTACTATGGCGGCTCGGACGTGGTAGGCGAGGGCGCCCAAAGCTTCCTGCTCGGCCACACCGGCACCCCCGGGCTGATCCCGGTGCGCGGTGCGCTGACCACCATCCGCCGTGGCCATGACCTGAACCCGGGCAAGAGCGGCGACTGGGGCATCATGGCCAAGTGGTCGCCCGAGTGGCTGGGCGGCACCCTCGGCTTCTACTACCGCAAGACCTCCGAGATCCTCCCGCAGGCCTGGCTCGACGCGCGCGGCATGACCGTCGCCAATGGCCCGTTCGGCAACCCGCCGGGCAGCCGTCAAGGTGCAGTCGGCAACCTGTACAACTCGCTGCAAAGCACTACCTACCAGTTCGCCTATTCCGACGACATCGACATCTATGGCCTGAGCCTGTCCAAGGATGTGGGCGGCATCAGTGTCGGCAGTGACCTCAACATTCGCCACAACATGCCGCTGGCGAGCATCCCGGCAATCGTCAGCGCCCCCGGCCAGGGTGGCCTGGGCGGCGGCTTCGGCCTGCTGCCGGCACGCCTGCCCAGCAGTGGGGTGATCTACGACGTGCCCAAGGATGGCGACGGCCTGAGCGCCACCGGCGACACCCTGCACTGGACCTTGAACGGCCTGATGACCATTGGCGATACGCCGCTGTTCGATTCGGCAACCCTGCTTGGCGAGCTGTTCTACAGCAACCTGCTCAAGCTCGATAGCCACAACGAGGCCTTGTACAAGGGCAAGAGCAGCTACCGCGGCATCGACAAGGCCACCCGCGACAACTGGGGCATCGCCGTCAACTTCACCCCTACCTGGTACCAGGTGCTGCCTGGCATGGACCTGAGCATGCCGCTGTCGGTCAACGTCGGCCTCGACGGCGTGTCGCCGGTGCAGGGCGGTGGCGCCGAGAACACCGGCAACTATGCGGTGGGCGTGAGCGCCGCGATCTACAACCAGTACTTCGTCGACCTCAAGTACGTCGACAGTTTCGGTGAGACCAAGGCCTGCAAGGACGGCCAGACCGACGGCAGCACCCCCAACGCCCTGGACGGCGAACAGGATTACACCTGCTACGGCGGCGGCTACGCCTCCTTCTCCGGCGGTGGTGCCACCACCGAGGACCGTGGCGCCCTGTACCTGACCGTCAAGACGACCTTCTGAGTCATGTTTCCTACAGCCTACACAGGAAGACAACCATCATGAATTTCGTACGTACCCTGCTGGCCTCGTGCCTGTCACTGGCCGCCCTGAACGCTGCCCAGGCCGCCGTTTCCACTGATCAGGCCGCGCGCCTGGGCACCAGCCTGACCGTCATCGGCGCGGAAAAGGCCGGCAACGCCGATGGCTCGATCCCGGCCTACCAGGGCGGCCTGCTGACGCCGCCAGCCAGCTACCAGAGCGGCGCCAGCATGCGCCCCGACCCGTTCGCCAGCGACAAGCCGCTGCTGGTGATCGATGGCAAGAACGCCGAGCAGTACAAGGACCAACTGACCGCCACCACCCTGGAACTGCTCAAGCGCTACCCCAGCTACCGCGTCGATGTGTACCCGACCCACCGTAGCGTGGCGCTGCCGCAAGCGGTACTCGACAACACCCGCAAGAACGCCACTGCCGCCAACAGCAAGGAGGGCGGCACTGCGGTAGACAACGTGCTGCCGGGCATCCCGTTCCCCATTCCGCAGAACGGCGCCGAGGCCATGTGGAACTTCCTGCTGCGCTATCAGGGCGTGAGCATGACTGCCAAGTACGACTCGTGGAACGTCGACGCTGCTGGCAAGCCATCGCTGTCGACCACCGGCCAGGCCAATATCAGCTACCCGATCTACGAAGACATGGCCAAGCCGATCGGCGCCAAGGACACCTACTACCAGATGAAGCTGGTATACACCGGGCCCGCACGCCGTGCCGGCGAAGCGATGATGCTGCGCGATGCCGCCAACCCGCTGGTGCAGCCACGCAGCGCCTGGCAGTACCTGCCGGGCCAGCGCCGGGTCAAGCTGGCGCCGAACCTGGCCTACGACACGCCCAACCCGGGCACCTCCGGTTCGGGTACCTACGATGACGTGTTCGTCTTCAACGGTGCGCTGGACCGCTACGACTGGACCTTGGTCGGCAAGCAGGAAATGTACGTGCCGTACAACACCTACCAGCTGACCTACAACACCGACGTCAAGCAGGTGATCACCCCCAACCACCTGGCGCCGCAGTTCGTGCGCTGGGAGAAGCACCGGGTGTGGGTGGTGGAAGGCAAGCTCAAGGACGGGGCGCGCCATATCTACCACAAGCGCCGCTTCTACCTCGACGAAGACAGCTGGATCGCCCTGGCCTCGGACCAGTACGACGCCCGTGGCCAGCTGTACCGCGGCTCGTTCGCCTTCCTCACCCAGAGCTATGACAAGCAGACCCCGGACGCCACGCCGTTCATGATCTACGACCTGATCGGCGGCACCTACAACCTCAATGGCGTGGTCGGTGCCTACGGCGGCATCCGCTACATCGACCCGCTGTCGAAAACCCAGTGGTCGCCCGAGTCGCTGGCCGGCAACGGCATTCGCTGAACGCACGGAGCAGAGGTGGCAATGTCTGTCTTCAAACGATGCAGCGCGGTAGTTCTGGCTTTGGCCGCGCTGCAGGGCGCGGCCCAGGCTGCGCCCTTCACCGATGTGCTGGACCTGCCCGCCATGCCCAGCGCCCTGGTCGCCAGCAGCGCCTTGCGCGATGTAACCCTGGCCGGCCAGCGCCTGGTCGCGGTGGGCCCGCGCGGGCACATCCTGTACTCCGATGAC
This sequence comes from Pseudomonas asiatica, assembly GCF_040214835.1. Classification (NCBI taxonomy): domain Bacteria; kingdom Pseudomonadati; phylum Pseudomonadota; class Gammaproteobacteria; order Pseudomonadales; family Pseudomonadaceae; genus Pseudomonas; species Pseudomonas asiatica. The sequence goes on from NZ_CP157874.1 coordinate 2,792,263, forward strand.
CACGGCGCGCACTGGCAGCAGGCCCAGGTACCGGTCAGCGCCGACCTTAATGCCGTGAGCTTCGCCACGCCCGAGCTGGGCTGGGCGGTTGGCCACGATGGCGTGGTGCTGCACAGCCGTGATGGCGGCGTGCACTGGCAGAAGCAGCTGGATGGCCGGGCGCTGGCCGAACAACTGCCGGGCACGGGTAGCGACAATGCCTTGCTCGACGTGTGGTTCGGCGATGCCCGCAATGGCTATGCGGTCGGCGTGTTCAACCTGCTGTTGCGCACCGTTGACGGCGGCGAGCACTGGCAGCCCTGGCTCGACCACAGCGATAACCCGCAAGGCCTGCACCTGACCAGCCTGGCCGCGGTGGGTGACGAGCTGTACATCACCGGCGAGCAAGGCCTGTTGCTGAAGCAGGACGGTGAGCGCTTCAGCCGTGTCGAGACACCCTACGCCGGCACACTGTTCGGTGCTGTCGGCAAGCCTGGCGTACTGCTGGTCTACGGCCTGCGTGGGCATGCCTACCGCAGCACCGATGGCGGCCGGCAATGGCAACCGGTCAGCACGGGTGTGAACACCAGCCTCACCGCCGCCGGTGTCGACCGTGACGGCCAGCTGTGGCTGGCCAGCCAGGCTGGCGACCTGCTGCTCAGCCGGGATGATGGCGCCAGCTTCAGCCCGGTGCCGCAAAGCGCCCGTGGCCCGGTGACCGCGCTCGCCACCGATACCGGCAACGGCCTGGTATTGGTGGGCGAGCGGGGCGTGCGCAACCAGGCCGGTAACCCCACGCTGCACCCATAACAAGAGAAGACCCTGATGGCCGCTACCCGCCAAGACACCCTGCCGGTAATCCGCAACCTTGACGATTTCGACCCACGCTCGGGCAATTGCCTGGAGCGCCTGGTGTTCAACCATCGCCTGCCGTTCCTGCTGTGCATGCTGCTGGCGACTCTGGTGCTGGGCTACATGGCGCTGACCCGCCTGGAGCTGCGCCCCAGTTTCGACAAGATGCTGCCGCAGAGTCACCCCTACATCCAGAACTACCTGGAAAACCGCCCATCACTGCGTGGCCTGGGCAACGCGGTGCGGGTGGTGGTGGAGAACACCCAGGGCGATATCTTCGACCCGGGCTACCTGCAGACCCTGCGCCAAATCAACGACGAGCTGTTCCTCAGCCAGGGCGTGGACCGGGCCTGGGTGAAGTCGCTGTGGAGCCCGGCGGTGCGCTGGACCGAGGTGACCGAGGAGGGCTTCCAGGGCGGCCCGGTGATGCCCGATGGTTACCAGGGCGCTGCGGGTGACATCGAGCAGCTGCGGCAGAACATCGAGCGCGCCAACATCGTCGGCAGCCTGGTGGCGCGCGACTTCAAGTCGAGCATGCTGGTCGTGCCGCTGCTCGACCAGGATTCGGCCACCGGCAAGGGCCTCGACTACCACGCCTTCTCGCAGAAGCTTGAACAACTGCGCAGCCAGTACCAGGCCAGCGGCCAGTACCGCATCCATGTGATCGGCTTCGCCAAGCTGATGGGCGACCTGATCGACGGGCTGATCCAGGTGATGGCGTTCTTCGCCCTGGCGGTGCTGACCAGTCTGCTGATCATTTACTGCTATACCCGTTGCGTACGCAGCACCCTGCTGGTGGTGCTGTGTTCGCTGACCGCGGTGGTGTGGCAGCTGGGCATCGTCGCCTGGCTGGGCTACGCCATCGACCCGTATTCGATCCTGGTGCCATTCCTGATCTTTGCCATCGGCGTATCCCACGCGGCGCAGAAGATGAACGGCATCCTCCAGGACATCGGCCGTGGCACCCACCGCCAGGTGGCAGCGCGCTATACCTTCCGCCGCCTGTTCGTGGCCGGGGTGACTGCGTTGCTGGCCGATGCGGTGGGCTTTGCCGTGCTGATGCTGATCGACATCCCGGTGATCCAGGACCTGGCGATCACCGCCAGCATCGGCGTGGCGGTGCTGATCTTCACCTCGCTGCTGCTGATGCCGGTGGCGCTGTCTTATGTTGGTGTTGGCCGCAAGGCTGCCGAGCGGGCCCTGCATATCGACGCCCGCGCAGCCCAGCACCGCGGCTTCGGCCGGCTGTGGGACCTGCTCGACCGCTTCACCGAACGCAAATGGGCCAGCGCCGCACTGCTGGTGGCCCTGGCCCTGGGCGCCCTCGGCATCTGGGGCAGCCTGCAACTGAAAATCGGCGACCTCGACAGCGGTGCCCCCGAGCTGCGCGCCGACTCCCGCTACAACCTCGACAACGCCTACATCACCCAGCACTACGCGCTGTCCAGCGATACCTTCGCGGTCATGGTCAAGACCGCTCCGGAAGGCTGCCTGCAATACCAGACGCTGGTCCTTGCCGACCGCCTGGCCTGGGAGCTGCAGCAACTGCCGGGTGTGCAGACCACCGTGTCGCTGGCCAACGCAGTGCGCCAGATCACCGCCGGCACCTACGAAGGTAACCCGCGCCTGAACAGCCTGCAGCGCAACCAGGACGTGCTCAACTACGCCGCCCAGCAGGCTTCGGTCAACGCCCCAGAGTTGTTCAACAACGACTGCTCGCTGATGCCGGTAATCGCCTACCTCAAGGACCATCGCGCCGACACCCTGGCCCAGGTGGCCGCCGTGGCCGAGCGTTTTGCCCAGGCCAACAGCAGCGCCGAACAGCGGTTCCTGCTGGCCGCTGGCAGCGCCGGTATCGAGGCTGCCACCAACGTGGTGGTCCGCGAGGCCAACCACCGCATGCTGTTGCTGGTGTACCTGGCGGTCACGCTGTTCTGCCTGTTCACCTTCCGTAGCTGGCGCGCCACGCTGGTGGCGATCCTGCCGCTGATGCTCACCTCGGTGCTGTGCGAGGCGCTGATGGTAGCCATGGGCATTGGCGTCAAGGTCGCCACCTTGCCGGTGATCGCCCTGGGCGTAGGCATCGGCGTGGACTACGCGCTGTACCTGCTCAGCGTGCAACTGCACTACCAGCGCGCCGGGTTGAGCCTGGCCCAGGCCTACCAGAAAGCCGTGGCCTTCACCGGCCGTGTGGTCGGGCTGGTCGGCATCACCTTGGCCGCCGGCGTGGTCGGCTGGGCCTGGTCGCCGATCAAGTTCCAGGCCGACATGGGCCTGCTGCTGACCTTCATGTTCCTGTGGAACATGCTCGGCGCTCTGGTGTTGATCCCTGCGTTGTCGCATTTCCTCCTGCGTGGCCAGGCCGCCCCGGCACCTGCCGAGGCCCAGGCCACGTCGCTTCCGCAAACCCAAGAAACCGAGTGTTCGCCTCATGTCTGATTACCTTCCGCCACTGCGCGACATGGATTTTCTGTTCAACGAAGTGTTCGACATCCCGGCCTGGTGGGCGCAAACGCCCGCGCTGGCCGAGCAGTTCGATGGCGATACTGCCCGGGCCGTGCTCGAACAGGCCGGCCGGCTGATTGCCGAGGTGGTGGCGCCGCTCAACCGCAGTGGCGACGAGCAGGGCTGCCGCTGGGAGGCCGGCCAGGTACACACCCCCGATGGCTTCGCCGATGCCTACCGGGCATTTGCCGCAGATGGCTGGGTGGGTGTGGCTGGTGCCCCGGAATATGGGGGCATGGGCATGCCGAAAGTGATCGGCGCCCAGCTCGAAGAAATGCTCAATGCCGCCAACCTGTCGTTCGGCCTGTACCCGATGCTCACGGCCGGAGCCTGCCTGGCGCTGCTCAACCATGCCAGCGAGCCGTTGAAGGCGCTGTATCTGCCGCCCATGTACCAAGGGCGCTGGACCGGTTCGATGTGCCTGACCGAACCGCACGCTGGCACCGACCTGGGCCTGATTCGCACTCGCGCCGAGCCGGTTGCCGATGGCCGCTATCGCATCAGCGGGACCAAGATCTTCATCACTGGCGGTGAGCAGGACCTGACCGAGAACATCATCCACCTGGTGCTGGCGCGGCTGCCGGATGCGCCAGCCGGGCCAAAGGGCATCTCGCTGTTCCTGGTGCCCAAGGTGCTGGTTGACGCCGACGGCGTGCTGGGCGAGGCCAATGCGGTGAGTTGCGGGTCGATCGAGCACAAGATGGGCATCAAGGCCTCGGCCACCTGTGTGATGAACTTCGACGGTGCAATCGGCTACCTGGTCGGCGAGCCGAACAAGGGCCTCAACGCGATGTTCACCATGATGAACTACGAGCGCCTTGGCGTAGGTATCCAGGGCCTTGCCCTGGGCGAACGCTCCTACCAGGGCGCCATCGCCTACGCCCGTGATCGCCAGCAGGGCCGTGCGCCGACCGGTGCCGAAGCGCCGGGGCAAGGCGCGGACCCGATCGTCGTCCATCCGGACGTGCGGCGCATGCTGCTGACCATGAAAGCGCTGAACGAAGGCGGGCGGGCCTTCTCCACCTATGTGGCACTGCAGCTGGACCTGGCCAAATACAGCGAGGCCCCGGTCGCACGCGCCCAGGCCGAGGCCAGGGTGGCGTTGCTCACACCGGTGGCCAAGGCCTTCCTCACCGACATGGGGCTGGAAACCACCGTGCACGGCCAGCAGGTGCTGGGCGGCCATGGCTATATCCGCGAGTGGGGTCAGGAGCAGTTGATCCGCGACTGCCGCATCACCCAGATCTACGAGGGCACCAACGGCATCCAGGCCCTCGACCTGGTGGGGCGCAAACTGTTTGCCGATGGCGGCCAGGCCTATCGCAGCGTGTCCGACGAAATTACCGCCTTTGTCGAGACGCTGCCCGCGGCGTGCGCCGAGTTCGGCGCGCCGCTGCTGGCTGCCGTGCGCAACCTCGACGAGCTGACCGCCTGGGTGCTCGACCGCGCCCAGGGCAACCCGCGCGAGCTTGGCGCGGCGGCGGTGGAGTACCTGCAGGTGTTTGGCTACACCTTCTACGCCTACCTGTGGGCACGCATGGCCGTGGTATGCCAGTGTCATGCGGCCCCCGAGCCGTTCCACCTGAGCAAGCTGGGCACCGCGCGGTTCTACTTTGCCCGCCTGCTACCACGCATTCATTCGCTGAGTGCCAGCGTCAGGGCCGGTAGCGACAGCCTGTATCTGCTCGAGGCCGGGCAACTGTGAAGGCCGCCGACATGATCACCACTCGCGTCATGCCCGCGGCCGAGCAGGCCTACGCCTATCCGCTGCTGATCAAGCGCCTGCTGCTGTCGGGCGTGCGCTACCAGCCCAACCAGGAAATCGTCTACGCCGACAAGCTGCGCTACACCTACACCACGCTGCTCGAACGCATTCAGCGGCTGGCCAATGTGCTGACCGCCGCCGGGGTCAAGCCTGGCGACACCGTGGCCTTGCTCGACTGGGACAGCCACCGGGCGCTGGAGTGCTTCTTTGCCGTGCCGATGCTGGGTGCGGTGCTGCACACGGTGAACGTACGGCTGTCCACCGAGCAGGTGCGCTACACCATGAACCATGCCGAGGACCGCATGGTCCTGGTACATGACGATTTCCTGCCGTTGATGGCGCAATTGCGCGATGACTTGCCGACGGTGGAGGGTTTCATTCGCCTCGGCGAAGGCGACCCCGCAACGAAAGATGTGCCGCTGCTGGGTGAGTACGAAGCACTGCTGGCGGCTGCCGAGCCGCAATTCGACTTCGCCGATTTCGACGAGCACTCACTGGCCACGCTGTTCTACACCAGCGGTACCACCGGCAACCCCAAGGGCGTGTACTTCAGCCACCGGCAACTGGTGCTGCATACCTTGGTCGAGCAGGGCACCCTGGCTGCCTGCGGCGAGGTACCGCTGCTGCGCAGCGGCGACGTGTACATGCCCATCACGCCGATGTTCCACGTGCATGCCTGGGGCGTGCCCTATGTGGCCACGGCGCTGGGTATCAAGCAGGTCTACCCCGGGCGCTACGAGCCCAACCGCCTGGTGCGGCTGTACCGTGACGAGGGCGTGACGTTCTCCCATTGCGTGCCCACGGTGCTGCAGATGATGCTCGACAGCGAAGAAGGGCGCCGCGCCGACCTGAGCGGTTGGAAGATGCTGCTGGGCGGCAGCGCCCTGACCCTGGGCCTGGCGCAGCGTGCCAGCGAGCGCGGCATCAGCGTGCATTGTGGCTACGGCATGTCGGAAAGCTGCCCACTGCTCAGCATCACCCACCTGAGCGCCGAGCTGCTGGCACTGCCCATGGCGCAACAGCTGCCGCTGCGTATCGATGCCGGCGTGCCGATTGCCCTGGTGGACCTGCGCATCGTCGACGCTGAAGGCATTGATGTGCCCCGTGACGGTGAAAGCCTGGGTGAAATCGTGGTGCGTGCACCGTGGCTGACCCAGGGCTACCTGCATGAGCCGGAGCAGGGTGCCGCGTTGTGGCTGGGGGGCTGGATGCATACCGGCGACCTGGCCTGCATCGACCCGGCGGGTGTGGTGCGTATTCGTGACCGGATCAAGGATGTGATCAAGACCGGAGGCGAGTGGGTCAGCTCGGTGGCGCTGGAAAACCTGATCAGCCAGCACCCGGCGGTCGCGTCGGTGGCGGTGATCGGCATCCCGGACCCGCAGTGGGGTGAGCAACCGTTGGCCTTGGTAGTCTGTTGTGACGGCATGCAGTTCGACCAGGCGGGATTGGCCGGGCATCTGCAGCCGTTTGTCGACAGCGGGCACCTGAACAAATGGGCGATACCACGGCAGTTGCGTTGCGTGGACGAGATCCCCAAGACCAGCGTTGGCAAGATCGACAAGAAGCGGATCCGGCAGGCATTTCCCTGAACGCTGGCAGCACCGGCTGATGGCACCGGCTACGCCGGTGTTCGCGGGCGCGCCCGCTCCCACAGGTATGGCACATTCCTTCGGCTGATGGGCACCCTGTGGGAGCGGGTTCACCCGCGAAGCAAGCGACACGGTGTATGGCACCGGCTGCGCCGGTGTTCGCGGGTAAACCCGCTCCCACAGGTACGGCATATTCCTTCAGCTGGTGGGCACCCTGTGGGAGCGGGCATGCCCGCGAAGCAGGCGACGCGGTGGATGGCACCGGCTGCGCCGGTGTTCGCGGGCGCGCCCGCTCCCACAGGTACGGCGCATTCCTTCAGCTTGTGGGCACCCTGTGGGAGCGGGTTCACCCGCGAAGCAGGCATTGCGGTGGATGGCACCGGCTGCGCCGGTGTTCGCGGGTAAACCCGCTCCCACAGGTACGGCGCATTCCTTCAGCTGGTGGGCACCCTGTGGGAGCGGGCATGCCCGCGAAGCAAGCGACACGGTGTATGGCACCGGCTGCGCCGGTGTTCGCGGGCGCGCCCGCTCCCACAGGTACGGCGCATTCCTTCGGCTGGTGGGCATCCTGTGGGAGCGGGTTCACCCGCGAAGCAGGCAATGCGGTGTATGGCACCGGCTGCGCCGGTGTTCGCGGGCGCGCCCGCTCCCACAGGTATGGCGCATTCCTTCAGCTGATGGGGTCCCTGTGGGAGCGGGTTCACCCGCGAAGCAGGCGACGCGGTGCATGGCACTCTGGCCCGGGCGATATGCCGACGCCGATGTTCCGCTTGCGTGATTGCCTGAGCAAGAAAGCGGATGCAGGCAGGGCTGTGGATGCGTACAGTAGGTTGATCGCAACCTGGCAGGAGCCTGCTTATGTCCAGCGCATTCACCTTCATGCAGTCGCCCGTCGGCACCTTGACCTTGGTAGCCCGTGGCGAGTGCCTGGCTGCCGTACTCTGGGAAGAGGAGCGGGAAAACCGCGTGCGCCTTGGCGCCCTGCACCGCGATGACCAGTGCCCGGTATTGCTGGAAACCGCCCGCCAGCTCGGCGAGTACTTCGCCGGCAAACGCCAGTGCTTCGAACTGGCGCTGGATTTTGCCGGCACCGAATTCCAGCGTCAGGTGTGGGCCGCGCTGTTGGCGATACCGTTCGGTGAAACCCGCAGCTACAGCGACATCGCCCGGCAGATCGGCAACCCCAGCGCGGTGCGCGCGGTAGGCGCCGCCAATGGCCGCAACCCGATCTCGATCATCGCCCCGTGCCATCGGGTGATCGGTGCTTCGGGCAGCCTCACCGGCTTTGCCGGTGGCCTGGCGGCCAAGCAGTACCTGCTGGCGCTGGAGGGCCGGCAAAGCTTGGCACTGGACCTGTAAGGCGTCAGCAGAACCAGCTGGCGACCAGGCAGACCAGCACGGCCAACGCCGAGCCGGCCATCAGGGTGTACTGCCGATGGACCCGGCGCGCATGGGGCTTGACTGCGCGCAAGTACTCGCCAGGTGTCGGCGCGTCGGGCCGGTGGCGCAAACCCTCGGCCACATCGGCCAGTTGCCCCTGGACGAGCAGACCCGTCAGGTAGTAGGTACAGGCATAGCTCAGCAACGCCAGAAACAGATAGATCATGCCGGGTGTGGGTCCAGGGGCACCGCCATGGCACTGGCGTTGGTGGTGTCCAGCACGATCAGCCCTTCGCTGTGGTCGTCCAGGCTGGCCAGCAAGCGCCCCTGGCTGTCCCAGGCCGCCGAGCCGCCGGCACCAATGAAGGTATCGGCCGGCCCCACGCAGTTGGCCAGCAACACCGTCATGCCCAGCTCACGAGCCACCTCGGGGTAGTGCTGGTAACCCTCGCGGATGCCCTTGGCGGTTTTCGCCACGCTGACCAGGTACAGATCGGCGCCGTGTTCCCGTGCGGCTGCCGCATGCGCCATGAACATCGATTCGTAGCAGATCGCAGGCGCTACCCGGTGCGCGCCTACCTGCAGCAACAAGGCTTGATCGCCTGGGGTGAACCAGGGCAGTTCATCATCATGCAGGCGCCGCTTGGCATAGGCCTGGCGCGGTGCACCGGGGCTGAGGATTGGCATGCCGATACGAATGCCATCGGGTGCCGGCAGTGGCAGGCCCGCGGCCACGGTGATACCAAACCGGTCGCACGCTGCCTGCAGCGGGTCCAGCCGCGCCGAACTGACAGGCAGGGCTGCCTGGCGCGCGAGGGTTGGCTCATAGCCGGTAAGCGAAAGTTCGGGGAACACCACCAGTTCGGCGCCAAGTGCTGCGGCCTGTTCGATGCAGGCCAGGTGGCGTTCGAGGTTGGCTTGCACATCGCCCTTGAGCGACGCCAGTTGCACGGCGCACAACTTCATGAAAAACCCTTCCCTGGTACAGGTTGAAGGGCCGAGCATACTACCGGCACCAACGCCTGTACCAGTGAAGGGATTTTCAGGATGCCGGGTGGACGGCGAAGCGCTGGCGGAACCAGTCGTTGAGCATGGCCTTTTCGGCATACAGGCGGTCGCTGCTGCTCGTGACCCGGCCCGGGCGGCTGAGGTACATCTTGTCGCTGACCCGTTCCTGCGCCTGCTGGTCGGGTTTGCCCGGTTGGCTGAGGGTGTAGCTGAGGTCGATGGTCGGCCAGGTGATTTCGCGCATGTAACGTACATCGTAGGCCTGGCTGTGCCAGGGCTCGAAACGCCCGGCCAGGTCGATGTCGCGAATGTCGATGACCAGTTGCTGGCCAGGTTGCAGGTAGCGTTGGCCAAGCTTCTGCAGGTACTGGGTCAGGGTTTTCATCACATAGGCGTCGGCGCCACGCTCGTACCCGTGGCTGTCGAGGCTGGCATCGCGGAATTTTTCCGGATGCTCGAAACGTACCTCGACCTGCGCGGCCGGGGCACCTTGTGCCATGCTGTCCAATGACAGCGCCATGAGCACGGCACACACGAGGGCGGTACGCATGATGCACCTCCGGGGCAGATTGCGTGTGCCTCCATTTTACCCCTGGCATGGCGCTACCAGCAGAGGAAGATTGTAATGGCACGGTTTCGGCGTCTGATTGCCAACCTGCGGGGGCGTGACCTGGCGGTGGGCGATATCCATGGTCACTTCCAGCGCCTGCAGCAATGCCTGGATGCGGTGGGGTTCGATCCGGCCGTGGACCGCCTGTTCAGTGTGGGGGACCTGGTCGACCGTGGCCCGGACAGCGAGGCGGCGCTGGAATGGCTGGCGCAGCCCTGGTTCCATGCCGTGCAGGGTAATCACGAGGCCCTGGCAATCACCCGCGTGCGCGGCGGGCGGCTCGATCTGGACATGTACCGCGCCGCCGGGGGTGGCTGGTTTCTGGACCTGCCGAGGGCTCGGCAGTTGCGTTTCGTGGAGCGCTTCGAGCAGCTGCCGATTGCGATAGAGGTTGAAAGTGCAGCGGGCCTGGTAGGGCTGCTGCATGCCGATAGCCCATATGCCGATTGGGCAGTATTGAGGACCTGGCTGGAACTGGAGGACGACCCGCAAGTACGGGAGGTGTGCCAATGGTCGCGGCGGCGGTTGAAGGTAGGTGATACCGAGCCCGTGCAGGGCCTGCGTGCCTTGTTGGTGGGCCACACGCCGGTACTGGAGGCCAAGCTGCTGGGCAATGTCTGGCACCTGGATACCGGGGGTTGGGCCAGTGGCCATTTCACCTTGATGGACATGCGGACCCTGCAACTGGTCAGCCCCAGGCCAGGTGAAACAACAGTGCCGCAGCCAATAGCACCAGCATGAACCCGGAGGCCCGCTCCAGCCACGGCAGGCAGCGGGCGAAGCGCCGCAGCACCAGCGGGTTGCCGATGGCCAGGGCAACCAGCAGGTCCCACAGCAGCACGATGCTGAACATCCACAGGGCACAGGTTGCTTTCCAGGCAATGCTGGCGCTGGCGACCATGCTGACCAGGCTGGCATAGAACAGCGCATTCTTGGGGTTGAGGATGCCGGACAGGAACCCCATGCCCAATCCCCGCCACCACCCTTGGGCGGTCTGCTTGCCAGCGACTGCGCCCAGGCTGGTTTGCCCGGCATGGCGCAGGAACAGGGTGCCGATGTACAGCAGGTAGCCGGCGCCGGCCAGTTGCAGGGCGGTGAACAGCAGGCTGCCTTCCTGCAGTACCGACAGGCCGGTGAAAGCCATGGCGATGAACACGCCATTGGCCAGGGCGATACCCAGGCAGGCGCCGCTCGCGACACGCCAGCCGGCGTTGACCGAGGTGCGTGCGACCAGGAAGAAGTCCGGGCCGGGAGAGAGCAGGGAGAGGAAGTGGGCGAGGGCGATGATCAGGAACTGTTGCATTGGGTGAGGTTGCTCTGGCGTAAAGCCTGACTCTGCCCCTCGGCGCTCATGCCGTATTGAACAATATTGCAGGCCTAACCAGCAGGCGCGGTAACTGTAGGAGCGGCCTTGTGTCGCGATGGGGCGCGAAGCGGCCCCAGGTTTTCAGCTCCGCAGCACAGATTGCCGGGGCTGCTGCGCAGCCCTTTCGCGACACAAGGCCGCTCCTACACAGACCGCGCAGGCCTTCAGTCTCCCCGATACTGCCCCGGTGTCACCCCCACATGGGCCTTGAACACCCGCTGGAAATGGCTTTGGTCGGCAAACCCGAGCCGATAGGCCACCTCCGCCAGTGCCTGCCCTTCACCCAACAATTGCCGCCCACGGTTGACCCGGGCATTGAGCAGGTAGGCATGCGGTGTAAACCCGGTGGCCGCGCGAAATGCGCGAATCAACTGGTAGCGCCCAAGCCCGGCCTGCCGGGCCAGTACCGCCAGGCTCAACTGCGCCGGGTCCTGGCCTTCGATGTGGGCGATCAGCCCACTCAACGCGGTCGCCCCCAGGGCCGGTGCCGGTGCCAGCGGCGCGTGCCTGGCAAAGTCCAGGTCACCCAGAAAGGCAATCAGCGCCGCATCCTTCTCACCACTGCTGGCGTTGGAGAACAGCAGACTGTTCATTTCGCAGAACTGCCGATACACCTCCGGCACCTGGCAGATACGTGCCGGCTCGCCGGGCCCGGCACCCTCCAGCCCGGACTCCAGGTGCAGCTGTGCCAGCCAGTCGGCATCCACGTGCAGCATCTGGTAGCTCCACGCCTGCCCGGGCTCTGGGTTGCAGGCATGTACCCGGCGGGCCGGGACCAGCACCAGCGTGCCGGGTGTCAGGCGTTGCTGGCCGTTGCCGGCACCGGTGAAATGACTGTACCCGGCGTCCACCACACCGATGGAAAATGTCGGGTGGCTGTGGGGCTTGTAGCAGGCGCGGCTATGGCAGGCGCGGCGGCTTTCGACATGCGGCAGGGCCGGGTCGCGCCACAGCGCGGCATGGGAACGGGGCATCACAGGGTCCTCGGTATGCGCGGCAGCTTATCAGGCGCCGCGCACCCATACAGTTTTTTCCGCTGGCTGTAACTTGACCGCAAGGCCCGCTACCCGCCGAAATAGACGCCTGTTGCCAAAGGAAAACAATAATGGACCTCTCAAGCCTGCTGCTTTTCATCCCCGCCTGCTTCGCCCTGAACATGGCGCCGGGGCCGAACAACCTGCTGTCGCTGCACAATGCCAGCCGTTACGGCCTGCGCACGGCCTGCGTGGCCGGCGGCGGGCGCATCGTCGCCTTCAGCGGCATGATCGCCCTGGCGGCCATGGGCCTGGCAGTGGTGCTGCACACCAGCGAATACCTGTTCCTGGCCATCAAGGTGGTGGGGGCGGCGTACCTGTTCTATATCGCCTGGCAACTGTGGCGGGCACCGGTGGGCGAGGCGGTGGTGGCAAGCGATCACCCACGCGGCACCTGGCGCCTGGCACGTCAGGAGTTCTGGGTGGCCGCTGGTAACCCGAAGGCAATCCTGATCTTCACCGCCTTCCTGCCGCAGTTCGTCTCGGTCGGCAGCGCCACCCCGGTGAGCGAGCAGTTCCTCTGGCTGGGTGTGTTGTTCCTTTTGCTGGAATGGGCCGCCATCGCCATCTACGCCGGCCTGGGGGCGTACCTGCAGCGCTGGTTCAGCCAGCCCGGCCCACGCCGGCTGTTCAATCGGGTCAGCGCCTCATTGCTGGGCTGCGCCGGTCTCGGGCTGCTGGCTGCGCGGCGCTAGAACTGCGTACTCGGCACTTAGTCGCGGTAGAACGTCTGCACCAGGTGATAACCGAACTTGCTCTTGATCGGCCCGTGCACCACGCGCAGGGGCTTCTTGAAGATCACCTGGTCGATGGCGCCGACCATCTGCCCGGGGCGGATTTCACCCAGGTCGCCGCCACGCTTGCCCGAAGGGCAGGTGGAGAACTTTTTTGCGAGCACGTCGAAAGCCTCGCCATTGGCGATGCGCTGCTTGAGCTTTTCGGCTTCGTCAGCGGTCTTGACCAGGATGTGGCGGGCTTGGGCTTTCATGGGGTACCTGTGCTTCGGGGGCGAAAAAGGTGGGCATTATGCCTCATAGTATTGTGCTGAGGCGATTACGCGTCCTTGTTAGGAGCGGCCTTGTGTCGCGATGGGGCGCGAAGCGGCCCCGGCAACCTGTGCTGCGAAGCTGAAAACCTGGGGCCGCTTCGCGCCCCATCGCGACACAAGGCCGCTCCTACAGGGACGGTTACAAGGGTCAGGTTTGCAACTCCTCCCGATCCCGGAACTGCTCCAGTGCCTCGGGGTTGGCCAGGGCGTCGGTGTTCTTCACCGGCAAGCCATGCACCACATTGCGAATCGCCAACTCCACCAGCTTGCCGCTGATGGTACGCGGGATGTCATCGACCTGGGCGATCACCGCCGGTACATGGCGGGGGGTGGTGTACTGGCGGATCACCTGGCGGATGTGCTGGCGCAGGGCCTCATCCAGCTGCAGGCCGTCACGCAGGCGAACGAACAGCACCACCCGCACGTCGCCTTGCCAGTCCTGGCCGATGGCCACGCTTTCCAGCACCTGCTCGACCTTTTCCACCTGCCGGTAGATCTCCGCCGTGCCAATGCGCACCCCGCCGGGGTTGAGCACGGCATCGGAGCGGCCATGAATCACCAGCCCGCCGTCGGCACGCTGTTCGGCATAGTCGCCCTGGGCCCACACCCCCGGGAACTGGCTGAAGTAGGCGTCGTGATAGCGGCTGCCGTCCGTATCCTTCCAGAACCCCAGCGGCATCGACGGGAAGTTGCGCGTGCACACCAGCTCGCCTTTTTCGCCCTGCACCGGCTGGCCATGCTCGTTCCACACTTCCACCGCCATGCCCAGGCCCTTGCACTGGATCTCGCCACGGCGCACTGGCAGGGTCGGGTTGCCCAGCACGAAGCAGGAGACGATATCGGTGCCGCCGGACATCGACGCCAGGCACAGGTCGGCCTTGATCTTGCGGTACACGTAGTCGTAGCTGTGTGGCGACAGCGGCGAGCCGGTGGACAGCAGCAGGCGCAAGCGTTCCAGGCGGTGGCTTGCCGCAGGCTCCAGGCCCGCCTGCTCCAATGCTGCCAGGTACTTGGCGCTGGTACCGAAGGCCTGGATGCCCTCGGCGTCGATCAGGTCCAGCAGCCGCTCGGGGCCGGGATGGAACGGCGAGCCGTCGTACAGCACCAGCGTGGCGCCCACCGCCAGGCCGCTGGCCAGCCAGTTCCACATCATCCAGCCGCAAGTGGTGTAGTAGAACAGTACGTCATCGGCCTTCAGATCGTTGTGCAGGCCATGTTCCTTCAGGTGCTGCAACAACACGCCGCCGGCGCGGTGGACGATGCACTTGGGCACACCGGTGGTGCCGCTGGAGTACAGGATGTACAGCGGGTGGTCGAAGGGCAGCGGGGTGAAGCGGGGCTCGCCGCCGGGCTGAAAGAACTCGTCCCACAGGCTGACGTTGGCGGCCTGGAATTCGTCGGCGCGCGTCCCGCTGCGGGTATGGGGCACCACGATCAGCCGTTGCAGCCCGGGCAGCTGCGCGCACACCTGGTTGACCTTGTCCACCTGGTCGATGGCCTTGCCGGCGTACTGGTACCCGGCACAGGCGATCAGCAGCTTGGGCTCGATCTGGCCGAAGCGGTCGATGATGCCGTGTACGCCAAACTCGGGCGAGGAGCTGGACCACACCGCACCGAGGCTGGTGCAGGCAAGCATGGCGACCAGTGTCTGCCAGGTATTGGGCATGACCGCGGCTACCCGGTCGCCGGGGACGATGCCGGCGGCCTTGAAGGCTGTTTGCAGGCCGGCCACCTGGGCCGCCAGCTGGGCATGGGTGAACAGCTGGCGTTGGCCGTCTTCGCGCACGGCGACCAGGGCCGGGCGGTCGTCGCGGCGGCGCAGCAGGTGTTCGGCGAAGTTGAGGGTGGCGTTGCTGAACCACTGGGCATCGGGCATCTGCGGCCCTTCGCTGAGCACCTGGCTCGGCGGGGTATGCCAGTGAACGTGGAAATAGTCGGCAAGGGTTTGCCAGAAGGCAGGGCGCTGCTCGATGCTCCAGCGGTGCAGCGCTTGGTAGTCGTCGAGTTGCAGGTTGTAGCGCAGGTTGACCCGGCGGCGGAAGGCATCCATCCGGCTGGCCTCGATCTGCGCCGTGGAGGGGCGCCAGAGCACATCGTTCATGCCGAACCTCCAGATGATCATTTGGATTCGAGGGCGCCTTCGCGGGCTCGCCCGCTCCCACAGGTACAGCGTAGATGTCCAGCCTGGTGACAGCCTGTGGGAGCGGGCGTGCCCGCGAAGAAGCCCCCTGGCAGCAGGGGCTTGCGCGTTACTCTACTTTAGCCTTTTGCACGTCCTGCGACGCGGTCCAGACGCGGTAGCGCACTTCGACGTCCTTGGGCACATACACCACCACCGGCAGCTTGCTGTTGTAGCGCAGCATGAAGCCTTCACCGACCACTGGCACGAAGGCCTCGGTCTTCTTGCCATCGGGGCAGGCCATCAGCGTGCTGACCGGGCCGCTGACCTTGTCCAGGCGGTAGTAGCTGTAGCCCCAGCCTTCCAGGGTACGTTCCTCCAGGCTGCCGCCCAGGCGCTGGCGATTGCAGTCCACCTTCAGGGTCTTGCCAGCGAGGATTTCCAGTTGATAGGCCGACTCATCAGCCTGGGCCGGCAGGTGGATGACCTGCCGGGTGAAGCCTTTTTCCGCCTCGGGGTAGGGCGCGACGTCCTTCAGGCTGGCTGCCATCGCAGGTGCGGCGGCAGCCAGGGTCAGGGCCAGGATCGCGGTCATCGGGGTTGGGCGCATAGGGCCTCCTTGCAGATAAAAGAATGCAAGACCGTCGCCAGGCCCAGGCCGCCCGTCACTGGGCCAACCAGCCACCATCGACGTTCCAGGCGGCACCGCGAACCTGGCTACCGGCCTCGCTGCACAGGAATAGTACCAGCTCACCCAGGTGTTCGGGGGTGACGAAGGCCAACGATGGCTGTTTTTCTGCCAGCAGATCGTGCTGCGCTTGCAGCGGATCGCCACCGTTGGCAGCACGATCGTCGATCTGCTTCTGCACCAGCGGGGTTAACACCCAGCCAGGGCAGATGGCATTGCAGGTGACGTTGCTGGTGGCGGTTTCCAGGCCCACCACCTTGGTCAGGCCGACCACGCCGTGCTTGGCCGCCACATAGGCCGCCTTGCCGGTGGAGCCGACCAGGCCGTGCACCGAGGCGATGTTGATGATGCGCCCCCAGTTGCGCGCTCGCATGCCGGGCAGGGCCAGGCGCGTACCATGGAACACGGCCGACAAGTTGAGGGCGATGATCTTGTCCCAGCTTTCCAGCGGGAACTGCTCCACCGGCGCCACGTGCTGGATGCCGGCGTTGTTGACCAGGATGTCGACGCCGCCGAACTCGCGCTCGGCCAGGGCGAACAGCGCTTCGATCTGGGCCACGTCCGACAGGTCGGCCGGGTGATGGACTGCCTTTACCCCGTGCCGGGCGATCTCGGCCAGCGCCGGGCCAGGGTCGCCGAAGCCGTTGAGCACGATGTTGGCGCCCGCGCGGGCCAGCACCTGGGCAATGCCCAGGCCGATGCCGCTGGTGGAACCGGTGACGAGTGCGGTCTTGCCTTTGAGGGTCATGCAAAGCTCCTTAGACGATGCCGGTGGCGTAGAACGTGGCGATGACCACGAACACCGCCAGGGTCTTGATCAGGGTAATACCGAAAATGTCCTTGTAGGCCTCGCGGTGGGTCAGCCCGGTCACGGCCAGCAGGGTGATGACCGCACCGTTGTGCGGCAGGGTGTCCATGCCCCCGCTGGCCATGGCGGCCACTCGGTGCAGCACTTCGAGCGGGATGTTGGCGGCATTGGCGGCGGCGATGAAGCTGTCGCCCATGGCCGCCAGGGCGATGCTCATGCCGCCCGAGGCAGAGCCGGTGATGCCGGCCAGCAAGGTCACGGTGATGGCTTCGTTGACCAGTGGGTTGGGGATGCCGCGCAGGGCATCGGCCAACACCAGGAAGCCCGGCAGCGAGGCGATCACCGCGCCAAAGCCGTATTCCGAGGCGGTGTTCATGGCCGCCAGCAAGGCGCCGCCCACGGCGCTTTTGGTGCCTTCGGCCAGGCGGGTGCGGATGGCGCCGAAGGCACACACCAGCACCATCAGGATGCCCACCAGCAACGCCGCCTGCACCGCCCAGATGGCTGTGAGCTTGGCCACATCGCTTTGTACCGGCGCGCTCATGCCGGGCAGTTGCAGGCTGTGGCTGGGGCCGTACCACTGCGGGATCCAGTGGGTGAACAGCAGGTTCATCACCCCCACCAGCAGCAGCGGCGACAGGGCCAGCCAGGGGTTGGGCAGCGCCAGGTCGGCAGCGGTTTCCGGTTCGTTGCGCAAGTCGCTGCCATAGCCTTCACCGGCGCGCTGGGCCTTGTTGCGCTGGCGCTGCAGGTAGGCCATGCCGGTGCAGAACACGAACAGCGTGCCGATCAGGCCCAGCCAGGGCGCGGCCCAGGCGGTGGTGTTGAAGAAGGTGCTGGGGATGATGTTCTGGATCTGCGGGGTGCCGGGCAGGGCATCCATGGTGAACGAGAACGCGCCCAGGGCGATGGTTGCCGGGATCAGGCGCTTGGGGATATTGCTCTGGCGGAACATCTCGGCGGCGAACGGGTACACCGCGAACACCACCACGAACAGCGACACGCCACCGTAGGTGAGCAGGGCGCATACCAGCACGATCACCAGCATCGCCTGGCGGGTGCCGAGCACGCGGATGGCGGCGGCGACGATCGAGCGCGAGAAGCCGGACAGCTCGATCAGCTTGCCGAACACGGCGCCCAGCAGGAACACCGGGAAGTAGAGTTTGATGAAACCGACCATTTTCTCCATGAACACCCCGGTGAATGCGGGGGCCACGGCGGACGGGTCGGTGAGCAGTACCGCCCCGAGGGCGGCGATGGGGGCGAAGAGGATTACGCTGTAACCGCGGTAGGCAGCCAGCATCAGCAGGGCCAGAGCGGCTAGGGCGATGAGCACGGTCATCGGGGTGGGTCTCCTGGGTGAGTCTTGTTTTTATCGGTGAACAGGAGATAGCGGGAATCGTGCCAGTTTTTAACTCATTGATTTATATGGGTATTTTGTTTTCTACCGAATTTTTGTCTCTGTCTTGAGATTTTGGGGCCGCTTTGCGGCCCATCGCGACACCAGGCCGCTCCTACAAGTGCACCGCGATCTCCTGTAGGAGCGGCCTTGTGTCGCGATCGAGGGCAAAGCCCTCGCGGCAATCTCAAAATGGAAACATAAGTCTCCAATCAGAGACCTAGCGCTACCATCTTCTTGTACAAGGTCGATCGCCCCAACCCTAACGCTGCCGCAGTCTCTGGCACATTTCCCTCATGCTCGGCCAACGCTTCGGCAATCAGCCTGCGTTCAAACTGCTCGCACGCTTCTCGGTAAGTCTGACGCCCGGGTTCCGCCGCCACCGGGCTCAACGGCCCCAATGCCGCCCGTAGATCCGCCACCCCCAACCGCGGCTGATCCGCCAGCAGCGTGGCCCGCTCCAGCACATTGCGCAGCTCGCGAATGTTCCCCGGCCATGCATGCCGCGCCAATAGCTGCTGCGCTTCGGCCTCGAGCTCATACTGGCTGCCCAGTTCGCCCAGGATGGCCTCGCACAGCGCCGGCAGGTCCTCCAGCCGTTGCCGCAGTGGCGGCACCTCGATCGGCAGCACATTCAGCCGGTAATACAGGTCGGCGCGGAATGCCCCGCGGGCGATGGCGGCCTGCAGGTCGATGGAGGTGGCGGCAATGATGCGCACATCACTGCGCAGCATCTGGTTCGAGCCTACCGGCTCGTACTCCTTCTCCTGCAACACCCGCAACAGCTTGCTCTGCAGGGCCAGCGGCATGTCGCCGATCTCGTCGAGGAACAGCGTGCCGCCTTCGGCCAGTTGCAGCTTGCCGCTGCGGCCCTTGCGATCGGCGCCGGTAAAGGCGCCGGGTGCGGTGCCGAAGAATTCGGCTTCCAGCAGTGTCTCGGGGATGGCCGCACTGTTGATGCTGACAAACGCCTTGTGCGCCCGCGCCGACGCCGCATGGATGGCATGAGCCAGCAGTTCCTTGCCGGTGCCGGTTTCGCCCAGCAGCAGCACCGGCGAATCGCTGCTTGCGCCACGCCGGGCGCGGCGCTTGGCCTCCAGGCTGGCGGCGCTGCTGCCGACGAACTGGGCGAAGCTGTACTTGGCCTGGCGGGCGCGCAATTGCGAGCGGGTCGAGGCCAGCTCCTGCTGCATGCTGGAGTAGCGTTTGAGCAGCGGCGACAGGCTGCGCAACTCATCGAACAGGGCAAAGCCGATGGCGCCGATCAGCGCGCCCTGGTCGTCGTGGATGGGCAGGCGCATTACCACCAGCGGCTCGTTCGGGGTGTCGAGCATGTCCAGCAGGATTGGCCGGCCATTGCTCACTACCTCGCGCATCAGGCTGCCCGGGATCACCGCCTCGCATGGCTGGCCGATGGCGCTGGCGGCGTCGGCCAGGCCAAAGCGCCGGGCGTAGCGCTCGTTCATCCAGACGATGCGCGCCTGGCGATCGACGATTACCGTGCCCTCGCTGGACTGCTCGATGATCTCGAACAACGAGCGGATCGCCAGTTGCCGTACCTGGGGGTAGTCCTTGAGGCTGTCGCTGTCGTGCATGGGTAGAAATCCTGAAATCTGTAAAAGCAGGGCCGGCCTCTTCGCGGGTAAACCCGCTCCCACAGGTACCCCACAGTCCTCAAGGTTTGTGGTGATCCTGTGGGAGCGGGTTTACCCGCGAAGAGGCCAGACCTGAAAACCTATCCCCTGGGGTCGAACGCCTCGCGCAAGGCATCCCCGATAAACACCAGCAGCGACAGGATCACCGCCAGGGCAAAGAACGCGGTAAAGCCCAGCCACGGCGCCTCCAGGTGCTGTTTACCCTGGGTCACCAGCTCTCCCAGCGAAGCACTCCCGGCCGGCATGCCGAACCCGAGAAAATCCAGCGCAGTCAGGGTGGTGATCGCCCCGGTCAGCATGAACGGCACATAGGTCAGCGTTGCGTTCATGGCATTGGGCAGGATGTGCCGCAGCATTACCTGGCTGTCTGGCAACCCCAGCGCCCTTGCGGCCTTCACGTACTCCAGGTTGCGACCGCGCAGGAACTCGGCGCGCACCACATCGACCAGGGTCAGCCAGGAGAACAGCGCCATGATCCCCAGCAGCCACCAGAAGTCCGGCTCGACGAACCCGCTGAGGATGATCAGCAGGTACAGCACCGGCAACCCCGACCACACCTCCAGCAGGCGCTGGCCGATCAGGTCGACCCAGCCGCCGTGGTAGCCCTGCAAAGCACCGGCCGCCACCCCGATCAGCACGCTGACCACGGTCAGGGCGAAGGCGAACAGCAAGGATACCCGGGTGCCATACAGCACCCGGGCCAGCACGTCGCGGCCCTGGTCGTCGGTACCCAGCCAGTTGCTCGCGCTCGGCGGGCTGGGGGTGGGCACCTGCAGGTCGTAGTTGGGGGTATCGGCGCTGAACGGGATGGGGGCGAACAGCATCCAGCCACCTTGCTGCTCGATCAGCTGGCGTACATAGGCGCTGCGGTAGTCTGGCTGGAACGGCAGCTGGCCGCCGAACTGCTGCTCGGTGTAGCGCTTTAGCGCCGGCACGTACAGGTCGCCCTTGTAGCCCAGCAGCAGCGGTTTGTCGTTGGCCACCAGCTCGGCACACAAGCTCAGCAGCAGAAGGGCGGCGAACAGCCACAGCGAAACCCAGCCGAGGCGGTTGCGGCGAAAGCGTTGCAGGCGACGACGCGAGATCGGTGAAAGCATCAGCGCGCCCTCGTGTCGAAGTCGATACGCGGGTCGAGCAGGGTGTACGACAGGTCACCGATCAGGCGGATCAGCAGGCCCGCCAGGGTGAAGATGAACAGCGTGCCGAACACCACCGGGTAATCCCGCGACACGGCCGCCTCGTAGCTCATGCGGCCCAGGCCATCGAGCGAGAAGATCACCTCGATCAGCAACGAGCCGGCGAAGAACACCGTGATCAACGCCTGCGGCAAGCCGGCCACCACCAGCAGCATGGCATTGCGCAGCACGTGGCCATACAGCACCCGGCGTTGGCTCAGCCCCTTGGCGCGGGCGGTAACCACGTATTGCCGGGAAATCTCGTCGAGGAAGGCGTTTTTTGTCAGCAGCGTCAGGGTGGCGAAGCCGCCGATCACCAGGGCGCCGACCGGCAGCACCAGGTGCCAGAAGTAGTCAGCGACCTTGCCCAGCAGGCTGAGCTCGTCGAAGTTGTCCGAGACCAGGCCGCGCACCGGGAACCAGCTGAGCGAGGTGCCGCCGGCGAACAGCACGATCAGCAACAGGGCGAACAGGAACGAGGGCAGGGCATAGCCGACCACGATCAGTGCACTGCTCCAGGCATCGAAGCGGCTGCCGTGGCGCACTGCCTTGCGGATGCCCAGCGGGATCGACACCAGGTAGGTGATCAGCGTCGCCCAGAAGCCCAGCGACAGGGTGACCGGCAACTTGTCGAGGATCAGGTCGGTGACCTTGGCGCCGCGGAAGAAGCTGTTGCCGAAGTCCAGCCGGGCGTATTGGCCCAGCATCAACCACAGGCGCTCGGGGGCGGACTTGTCGAAGCCGTACTGGCGCTTGATCTCCTCGATCAGTTTCGGGTCCAGGCCACGGGTGGCCCGTGACTCGCCGTGCACCACCTCGGCCCGGGCACCGGGAGTGCCGCCGCCGATGCCCTGCAGGCGTGCCACCGCTTGCTCCACCGGGCCACCCGGCGCGGCCTGGACAATGGCAAAGTTGACCAGCAGGATCGCCAGCAGGGTCGGGATGATCAGCAACAGGCGGCGCAGGAT
Organism: Pseudomonas asiatica; assembly: GCF_040214835.1. Taxonomy (NCBI): domain Bacteria; kingdom Pseudomonadati; phylum Pseudomonadota; class Gammaproteobacteria; order Pseudomonadales; family Pseudomonadaceae; genus Pseudomonas; species Pseudomonas asiatica. The sequence goes on from NZ_CP157874.1 coordinate 2,814,214, forward strand.
GTAGGTGGTCATGGCGAGGATTTCCGGCGTTCGGCCATTTGCGCGTTGGTCAGCGCGGTGGGGCTGACTTCCCACCAGGTGTCCAGGCCTTCGTCATAGGCAGCCTGGACCTTGGGCAGGCCGAAGCGGTTCCACCAGGCAGTGGAACTGCCCGGTGGGTAGTAGTTGGGGATCCAGTAGTAGTTCCATTGCAGCACCCGGTCCAGGGCATGGGCGTGGTGCAGCATGTCGGCCTGGGTGTCGGCGCGCACTAGGCCGTCGATCAGGTGGTCCACGGCAGGGTCCTGCAGCACCATCAGGTTGCTCGACCCAGGGTCGTGGGCCGCTGCCGAGCCAAAATAGTTGTACAGCTCGGCGCCGGGCGACAGGGTGACCGGGTAGCCGGTGACGATCATGTCGTAGTCACGCGCCATCAGGCGGTTGACGTACTGGGCCGAATCGACGTTGCGGATGTCCAGGGTCACGCCAATCTGTGCCAGGTTGCGCTTCCACGGCAGCAGCAGGCGCTCCATGCCTGCCTGGCCGTTGAGGAAGGTGAACGCCAGCGGCGTGCCCTGGCTGTTCACCAGGCGGTCGCCTTCGGGGCGCCAGCCGGCTTGTTCGAGCAGCGCCAGTGCCTGCAGCTGCTGCTTGCGGATGATCCCCGAACCATCGGTGACCGGGGCGGTGAAGACGGTGCTGAAGACTTCGTCCGGCACCTTGCCGCGCAACGGTTCGAGCAGTTTCAACTCGCCGGCATCCGGCAGTTGGCGGGCGGCCAGCGGTGTATTGGAGAAAACACTCTGCTGGCGGATGTACATGTTGCGCATCATCTGCCGGTTGCTCCACTCGTAGTCCCACAGCATGCCCAGCGCCTGGCGCACGCGACGGTCCTTGAACTGCGGCCGGTCGAGGTTGAACACGAAGCCTTGGGCCACCTGCGGTTTGGCCGGGCCCAGGTGGGCGCGCTGCAGGCGGCCGTCGTCCAGTTGCGCGCCGTTGTAGCCCAGGGTGTAGGCGGTGGCGGAGAATTCGCGGTTGTAGTCGTAGCCGCCGCCTTTGAGCACCTGCCGCGCCACTTCGGTATCACCGAAGTACTCGATGCGCAGCTTGTCGAAATTGTAGCGGCCACGGCTGACCGGCAGATCGCGCGCCCACCAGTTGGCGTCGCGCTCGAAGGTGATGCTGCGGCCGTTGTCGATGCGCCCGATACGGTACGGCCCGCTGCCGACCGGCTTGTCGAAACCGGCGCCGTTGGCAAAATCGCGCTGCTGCCAGTCGTGTTCGGGCAGTACCGGCAAGCTGGCGAGGTCCAGTGGCAGGGTGCGGCCGTGGTCAGGCTTGAAGTCGAAGCGCACGCTGTGTGGGCTTTCCACCACGATGGCGGCAACATCGGCGAACTGGGTGCGATACCTCAGGCTGCCCTTGCTCATCAGCAGCTCGAAGGTAAAGCGTACGTCCTCGGCGCGCACCGGCTTGCCATCGGCGAAGGTGGCGCGCGGGTCGATCTCGAAACGCAGCCAGGCATCCTCCGGGCCGCGCTCCATGCGCCGGGCGATCAGGCCGTAGACGGTGTAGGGTTCATCGAACGAGCGCACGGCCAGTGGCGCGTACAGCAGGCCATCGACCTCGCTGACACCGATGCCTTTGTCGATGTACGGCAGGATATGGTCGAACTGGCCGATCTCGATGGCCGAGCGGCGCAGGATGCCGCCTTTGGGGGCGTCGGGGTTGACGTAGTCGAAATGCTGGAAGCCGGCGTTGTAGCGGGGGGCTTCGCCGTAGACGGTGAGGGCGTGGGTGGAGGCGGCGTGGGCGTTGAAGCCAATGCAAAGCAAAAACAGCCAACACAAGACCTGTGGGAGCGGCGGTGCGCCGCTGCGCTTTACCCGCGAATGCGTCCGTCCATGCAACGCCGTTGCCTGATCAGGCGCATTCGCGGGTAAAGCGCAGCGGCGCACCGCCGCTCCCACAGGGGATTTCATCGGCTGCGAGGACTTAGTCCTGGCGGCTGGTCACTTCGAGCAAGTGGTAGCCGAACTGGGTCTTCACCGGGCCTTGCACGGTATTGATCGGGGCGCTGAACACCACGGTGTCGAACTCCTTGACCATCTGGCCCGGGCCGAACGAGCCCAGGTCACCGCCCTGGCGGCTGGACGGGCAGGTGGAGTTGGCTTTGGCGATTTCAGCGAAGTCGGCGCCTGCTTCGATCTGGGCTTTCAGTTCGTTGCATTTATCGATGCTGCTGACCAGGATGTGGCGGGCGGTTGCACGGGCCATGGGTACTGCTCCTTGGGGTAAAAAAGGCAAGCCTAGCGCACTTGTCCGGGGTATGTCTCGCCAGGCTTGCAACCCGCTGCCTAGAGTTTTTGTGCCGCCTCGCGCAACAGGGTTTCGGTCGAAGCCCAGCCCAGGCAACCGTCGGTGATCGACACGCCGTATTTCAGCGCGCCCTTGCCCAGCGCCTGGCAGCCGTCGAACAGGTGCCCTTCGATCATCACGCCGACGATCGAACGGTCGCCGGCCAGGCGCTGCTCCAGCACATCGTTGAAAACCGCCGGCTGGCGCGCCGGGTCCTTGCCGCTGTTGGCATGGCTGCAATCGACCATGATCCGCGCCTGCAGCCCGGCCTTGGCCAGCGCCTGGCGGGCCATGGCGATGCTGTTGGCGTCAAAGTTCGGGCCCTTGTGGCCGCCGCGCAGCACCAGGTGGGTGTCCGGGTTGCCCAAGGTCTCGATGATGGCCGGGTAGCCCTGCGCATCCATGCCGAAGTGGCGGTGCGGGTGGGCGGCGCTGCGCATGGCGTCGCTGGCGATGGCGATGCCGCCGTCGGTGCCGTTCTTGAAGCCGACCGGCAGCTCCAGGCCACTGACCATTTCGCGGTGGATCTGCGACTCGGTGGTGCGCGCGCCAATCGCGGCCCAGGCCAGAAGGTCATCGAAGTAGCCGGCGGCCATTGGCTGCAGCAGTTCGGTGGCAACCGGCAGGCCGCGTTCGATCATGTTCAGCATCAGCCCGCGGGACAGGGCGATGCCGGCGTGCATGTCGTCGCTGCCATCGAGGTGCGGGTCGTAGGCAAGGCCTTTCCAGCCGACCGTGGTGCGGGGTTTTTCGATGTAGGCGCGCATCACCAGCAGCAGCTTGTCGTCGACTTCGCGGCTGAGGGCGGCCAGGCGGTCGGCGTATTCCAGGGCCGAGCGCGGGTCGTGGATCGAGCACGGGCCAACGATCACCAGCAGGCGCTGGTCGCGGCCTTCGAGGATGTCGCGGATGGCCTGGCGGTGGGCATGGACTTGCTGGGTAAGTTCGCTGGACAGCGGCATTTGCTGTTTGAGCAGGTGCGGGCTGGGCAGGCGCTGGCTGACGGTGTTGTTGGCCGCTTGCGGCTGGGTCAGGGCGAGGCTGGAAGCTTGCATGGCGTTTTTTCCCTGGGCGGACGGCGGGTTCTGGCCCGCATGGTCGGCCCTATCGAGGTGTTCGACAGATCGTTGAATTCGTATTGGCTGCTGCATTGCCACCTGTGGAAGACCGAACGGAGGCGGCAGGCTGGCCCGAACGGGATTGGCTAAATCGCCAGGCGTAGGTGTTTGCGTAGTAATAAGTGGCGTAGTTCATGAATCTGTCCTCAATGTGAATCGGTGTTGTTCAAAGGCCTGAAAAGCAAAACCCCCGGTCGGGGAGCCGACCGGGGGTTTGAGTATTCTCATGTTCGGCGGCCCCTCGAAGGTGGGCGCCGTGTGGGTATCGGCGCCTAGTGGCTAAACCAATACCCAAAGTAATAGCTGGCAGGTGCCACGCAACTGGCAACGGCCAGCACAGGGCGCAGGCTGCGACCGGTGTGGTTGGCGTGGTTGCGGGTGTGTTTCGGCATGTTGCTCTCCAGTGAATGAGCCCGAGCTTACTTCAGTTCGGCCGGGCCATTCAATGGATAAATGCTATGGGGGTGATCAATTGTTTTTGTACCGCACGGTTCAATGGCCATAGCGCCCGACCAGGCTCTGCGCCCCTAGCGCGTGGCCTTGCAGCAGTTGCAGCAGGCCGCTGCGGTCCAGGCCTTCGGGCAGGGTGCCCAATGGCAGGTCGGTGGCGATCAGCGTCAGTGCGTAGTGGTGCGGGTTGTCGCCGGCGGGTGGGCAGGGGCCGCGGTAGCTGAGCGTGCCCCGCGAGTTGCGCCCCACGGTCACGCCTTGCCCGGTCAGCCCGGCGACGCCTTCCTTCAACCCATCCTGGGCCGGGTCGATGTTGTAGGCGATCCAGTGGACCACGCCAATGCCCTTGCCGCCGTCCGGGTCGAACATGATCAGGGCCAGCGACTGGGTGCCTGCGGGGAGGTTGTCCCAGCTCAGTTGCGGGGTGCGCTCTTCGCCGGCACCACAGGCCGGGTCCGGGCCAACCTGTTGCAAGGCGATCACGCCGCCATCGGTGAACGACGAAGAGCTGATCGACAGTGCGCCCTGGCCGCCAGCGACGGCCAGGGCGCTGCACGGCAGCAGGGCGGCGAGCAGCCAGGGTTTGAGGTTCATGGTGAATCCTTGGCAGGGCGTTCCGGCGCAGTGTAGCCCAGGCCGGCCTCAATGGCTGTCCTGGTCCTCGGCGGTGCCACCCGAGTGCCCGGCGCCGGAGCCGGTGGCTTCGCCGGTGCTGTTGGAGCCACCAGCGGCGCCGTCGGCGGCATCGCTGTTGCTGCCGGTGTCGCTGCTGTCGTTGGCTTTGCTGCTGCCTGGGCTGTTGACGCTGCTGTCTTCACCGGCGGTCTTGCCACCGTACTGGTCGGTTTGCGGGCGGCTGTCGGTGTCTGTGTCGGTGGCGGCGAAGCTGGTGCCAGTGACGCTGGCAAGGGCAAGGGCAAGGCACAGTGAGAGTGGGCGAATGCGGATCATGGAACGTCTCCTTTGCGGATGATCTGTCATTCGTTGGGCTGGGGGCGGGGAGTGGGGTGCCGTCTGGGCGACGGATGGTCATTGTTGCGGGCTGCCGTGCAGCCCGCTCGATTGCAAGGGGGCCGCGCAGGCCCCGAGGAAGGCGATCAGCGGCAGTTGCCCGCCTTGCGATAACCCGCTGCCTGCGCCTCACCCTCTGTGGCGAAGGTGACCTGGTTCTTCGCGGTAACCTGGGTATAGCCCGGGCAGCCGACGGAAAGGTGATAGACGTGGCTGTTGCGGTTGCCAAGCACCGCCCCCACCGACCCGGCACTGGCCAGGCTCGGCTTGGCCTCTGGCTTGGCAGCCTTCGCCGGCACCGCTTGTACCACGCCACTGCCGACCGGCTTGTAGTTGGCGGTCCATTTGCGTTCCCCGGTCACGAAGGGGTTGGCATGCCCCATGATCGCGGCAATGCGCCGGTCACGCTCTTTCTCCCAGGCCGACACCGGGTGCTGTTTGTCCCAGGCCATCAGCAACTGCTGCTGTTGGCGCGACATGCTCAGCTTGTAACGGTCGTACATGTAGAAGGTGGTGCGGGCGACCAGGCCTTTCACTTCGTCACGCGGTTCGGCAGCACGCTGTACGAAGTCGACCTTGGTGGAGCACTGCCCGTATTGCCCTGCATTGCCAGCAACCATGCCGTAGTTGAAATTGCTGCGGTCGCCGTTGACCTCGCCCACTGCCGGGTACAGGTTGAACAGGTCGGCCTCCATGGCGCGGAACACCGGGTCGTCATCCACGCAATGCTCGCGGCCACCGTTCTTCCAGCACTGGCGCTGGTTGCCGAAGGTGTAGGCCGGCACGATGTGCTCCCATTCGGTGCGTTCGGCGCGGTTCTGCTGCTTGCGTGTCTGATAGCCGCAAGAGGCGGCATCGATACGCCCGCCAGACTTGCCCACCCAGGCCCATTTGCAACCGCAGTACAGGTCGCCCATGGCACTGCTGGCCTGGTCCATGTACACCTTCTGCTTGGCCACCACCTTTGCCTCGGTGAAGGTCGCCGGTGGGCTGGCAAGGGCGGGCAGGGTAAAGGAAAACAGTAAGGATACGGCGTAAAGCAGTGATTTCATGGGGAAAACATATTTCAGGTTGGGGCGTGCATTGTAATCATTTCCTTGGGGCTGGCCAGCTCGCTGATCCACACCAGTGGGCGGCGCGGGTCGTCGCTGCCCATGCTGCTGAACGTGGCCGAGTCGAGCATGGCCTTGAGTTGGGTTGCCATGCGCAGCAGGCGCTCGATGAAGCCGGTGCCGACGGCGCCGGTGTCCTCCAGGGAAACACCGCTCTGGTTGTGCTGGATTGCCAGGTGGTAGTGGCTGACCCCGGCACCGTTGCCACTGCCGCCCAGCACCACGGTGAAGCGCGGGCCGAGCAGCCCGGCCAGGCGCTGCTGGACCAGGTCGAGTAGCGCGACCGGGACTTCGTCGGGGCGCAGTGAAGTGGGGAAGCATGGTGTGAAGGGTGGCATGGGCATGTCCTGCTGGGCGGGGTACGAGTCCTGGCCAGCTTAAGCAAGGTCACTGTCAACTTGGGTTAAGCAGGGGTAAAAGCGGGTAATGCTCAACGCCAGCGCGTTACGGCATCAGGCATCAGAAGGTCTGCCCCAGCGAGAACTGGAAGATCTGGGTTTCTGCCCCATCCGGCTTCTTCAGCGGTGCCGCCAGGCTGAAACTCAACGGCCCCATTGGGCTGTACCAGGTCACGCCAACCCCCAGCGACACGGCCATCTGTGCCAGGTCCACGCTGCCGCAGCCCTGGGTGGTCGACAGGTAGCAGGTGTCGGCGTACACGTTGCCGGCATCGACGAACACCGAGCTGCGCAGCTGGCTCTGGTCCTTCACGAACGGCAACGGGAAGATGTATTCGGCGCCGCCGGCAATCAGGATGTTGCCGCCCAGCACGTCGGTGTCACGGTCGGAGTAATAGGCTTGTCCTGCGCTGGCGTAGGTGCCGGTGGCCGGGGTATTGCGCGGGCCGAGGCTGCCGTCCTTGAACCCGCGCACCGAACCCAGCCCACCTGCGGTGTAGCTTTCATAGAACGGCAGCCCGTCGGTGGAGCCATAGCCGTCGCCGTAGCCCAGGCTGGTATGCAGGCGCAGCGAAGTGTTGCTGGTTAGCGGCAGGTAGGTCTGGCCGCTGTAGTCCAGCTTGTAGAACGACAGGTCGCTGCCAGGGGTGGTGGCCATCAGCGTAAGGCTCTGCGAGTGGCCGCGGGTAGCCAGCACGCCTTTGTTCAAGGTCGATTCCGACCAGCCGATCGAGGCCTTGAGGTTGTTGAAACTCTTGCCTTCGCGGGCGATGAAGTCGTAGATCTCGTCGGCGCTGTAGGTGCCGGGCGAGATATTGTCGTGCTGCAGGGTCAGGCCATAGGTCAGGCGCGAGGTTTCGTTGATCGGGTAGCCAAAGCTGACCCCGGCACCGTAGCTGTCGATCGCGTAATAGGAAACGCCGTCGTCGTAGTAATCGCTGTAGTCGGTGCTGTTGTAGAACAGGTTGTAGCCCAGGCTGACGCCATCGGCGGTGAAGTAGGGGTCGGTGAAGCCGAAGTTGTACTTGGTCTGGTACTCACTGCGGGTCAGGCCGATGGACACCTTGTTACCGGTACCGAGGAAGTTGCTCTGGCTGATCGAACCACCGAGGATCAGGCCGGCGCTCTGGGCGAAACCGACGCTGGCGGTGATCGAGCCGGAAGCCTGCTCCTCGACGCTGTAGTTGACGTCGACCTGGTCGTCGGTGCCCGGCACCGGCGGGGTCTCGACGTTCACTTCCTTGAAGAAGCCCAGACGCTCCAGACGGGTCTTGGACTGGTCGATCAGGTAGGTCGAGGCCCAGCCGCCTTCCATCTGGCGCATTTCGCGACGCAGCACTTCGTCTTCGGTCTTGGTGTTGCCGCGGTAGTTGATGCGGTTGACGTAGGCACGCTTGCCCGGGTCGACCACGAACATGATGTCGACGGTGTGGTCTTCATCGTTCGGCTGCGGCACGCCGTTGACGTTGGCGAAGGTGTAGCCTTCGTTACCCAGGCGGCGGGTGATCAGCTCGGAAGTGCTGGTCATCACCTTGCGCGAGAACACCTGGCCAGGCTGCACCAGCAGCAGCGACTTGATCTGGTCTTCCGGCACCTTCAGGTCACCGGACAGCTTGACGTCGCGAACGGTGTACTTCTCGCCTTCGTTGATGTTGACGGTGATGTAGACGTGTTTCTTGTCCGGCGTGATGGACACCTGGGTGGAGGCGATGTCCATGTTGATGTAGCCGCGGTCCAGGTAGTAGGAACGCAGGCGCTCCAGGTCACCGGAGAGCTTTTCGCGGGCGTACTTGTCGTCGTTCTTGAAGAACGACAGCCAGTTGGTGGTCTTCAGCTCGAACAGCTGCGCCAGGGTCTCGTCGTCGAACACGTTGTTGCCAACGATGTTGATGTGCTGGATGGCGGCGACGGTGCCTTCGTTGATCTTGATCTTCAGTGCCACACGGTTGCGCGGCTGCGGCACCACCTCGGCGTCGACCTCGGCCGAGTAGCGGCCCTGGGCCACGTACTGGCGCTGCAGTTCGTTACGCACACCTTCGAGGGTGGCACGCTGGAAGATCTCGCCTTCGGCCAGGCCGGATTGCTTCAGGCCCTTCATCAGGTCTTCGGTGCTGATGGCCTTGTTGCCTTCGATCTCGATGCTCGACACCGACGGGCGCTCGACCACGTTGATGATCAGGACATTGCCATCGCGGTTCAGCTGGATGTCCTGGAAGAAGCCGGTCTTGAACAGGGAACGGGTCGACTCCACCAGTCGGCGGTCATCGGCCTGGTCGCCGACGTTCAGCGGCAAGGCACCGAAGACACTGCCGGCGGAAACCCGCTGCAGGCCGTTGACGCGGATGTCGGCGATCCTGAAGGGGGAGGCCTGGGCCAGCGTGGCGTTCAGCAGCAGGACGGAGAGCAACAGGCGCGGGTAGTTCATCGAGGGTTCCAGACAAGCGGATTCGGAGGGAGCAAGCGCGGGCAACCCGCATGCAGCGGGCGATGAGGATACGGGCGGGCTATGTTCGGCGCGGTTAGCCGAGGGTAAAGATGTGTAAAGTCCGACCGGCCGGCGGTGACAGTGCCGGCCGCCGGGGCGATCATTGCAACCCCTGAAATCACGATTCCTGGCCCTGATGATCCCTGTGCTGCTGGTCGACGATGACCGCGAACTCACCGAAATGCTCTCCTTGTACCTGGCCCGCGAAGGGTTCCAGGCCACCGCCGTCGGCACTGGCGAGGAGGGCGAAGCCCAGGCATTGACCGGCAACTATCAGGTGGTGGTGCTGGACGTGATGCTGCCGGGCATTTCGGGCATCGAAGTGCTGCGGCGCGTGCGCGCGCGCAGCCAGGTACCGGTGCTGTTGCTGACTGCCCGTGGCGACAACATCGACCGCATCGCCGGCCTGGAGCTGGGTGCCGATGACTATGTGCCCAAGCCCAGCTCCCCCGGCGAACTGGTGGCGCGCCTGCGGGCGATCCTGCGCCGTGTTCAGCCGCAACTGATGGGCGAAGGCATGGTGCCCGAACAGGTGCGCAGCGGTGCCCTGAAGATGTGGCCCGGTCGACGCGAGGCGCACTGGGGCGCTGCCATCCTCGAGCTGACCGGCTCCGAGTTCAGCCTGCTCGAAGCGTTGGCCCGCCAGGCCGGCCAGCTGGTCAGCAAGCAGGACCTGTCGCTCAATGCCCTGGGCCGGCCGCTGACCCGTTACGACCGGCGCATCGACGTACACATCAGCAGCATCCGGCAAAAGCTCGGGCCGCGCGCCGATGGCAGCAGCTGGATCCAGAGCGTGCGCGGCATGGGCTACATGCTGATCGTCGAATGATGCGCCAGCGCCTGTTCTGGAAGCTGTTCCTGGCCTTCTGGCTGGCCAACACCCTGACCTTCCTGGTGGGCGCGGGCGCCTTCATGCTCAATGACCTGCGTGGTGATACCCCGGCGCTGCGCTCGCTGCTGGCCACCGAACTGCAGCTGTTGCAACGTTACGGCGAGCAGGCTGGCCGACAGTTGCTCGAGGTCTCGCCGCAGCCGCCGGATGTGCAGGTGGGCCTTTACGATAGCCAGGGCCGGTTGCTGGCCGGCAGGGCGGTGCCAGTGGCCCGGTTCGAGCAGGCGCAGAGCGATCGCGACGGCCGCCCGCTGGTGCTGCGCGCTTCGGTGGCCACGACCATTGGCGAGCCACCACGCCCGCGCGGCATGGGCCCGCTGTTTACCGGCACGCTGATGAGTGCGCTGTTCGCCTTCCTGTGCAGCCTGTACCTGACCCGCCCGCTGGCCTGGCTGCGCGAAGCAATGGGCCAGGTCGCCCAGGGTCGTTTCGAGGTGCGGGTCAAACCCAGGCTGGGCAAACGCCGTGACGAAATCGTCGAACTGGCCGAAGACTGCGATCGCATGGCCGGTCAGCTCAAGGCGTTGGTGCAGGCGCAGCAGAACCTGCTGCACGATATTTCCCACGAACTGCGCTCGCCTCTGACCCGCATGCATGCCGCCATCGGCCTGATGCGCCAGCAACCGGACCGGCTCGACATGCTTGAACGGGTGGAGCGCGAGTCGCGGCGCATGGACGACCTGATCGAGCAACTGCTGACCCTTGCTCGCGCCCAGTCCCGGCAGGGCGACGACTTCGCCACCCTCGATGTGGTCGAACTGCTGGCGCAGATCGTCGAAGACGCCCGCTTCGAGGCCGGCATGAAGCAGTGTCAGGTTTGCTTGCAGGCCCAGGGCACGTTTATCACTCATGGGCATGAAGAACTGCTGTACCGGGCGTTCGAGAACATCATTCGTAATGCCGTGCGCTACACCGCAGCAGGTACCGAGGTGTTGGTCGAGGCCGCGCTGGCGCCGGGCGGGCAATGGTTGCAGGTCAGCGTCAGCGACCATGGCCCGGGTGTCGAGCCGGCGCGCCTGCAGCGCATCTTCGAGCCATTCGACCGCGGCACCGACAGTAACGGTGACGGCTTTGGGCTGGGCCTGGCGATTGCCCAGCGGGCCGTTGCCTTGCACGGCGGCAGCATCACCGCATTGGCCGCCGCGAGTGGCGGGTTGCGGGTGCGCATCGAGCTGCCGCAGGCAAACCCTGCGTGAGCAAGGCCGCTCCAAGGGAACTGCACTTATTGAATTAGCAGGGCCCCTGTGGGAGCGGCTTTAGCCGCGAACACCGGCGCAGCCGGTGCCATGCACCGCGTTGGATTCTTCGCGGCTAAAGCCGCTCCCACAGGTACATCGCTGTTCTCGAGGTTGTCGCTGTACCTGTGGGATCGCAATCGCAATAAAGGCTTCAAGGCGTGAGGGTCGGCACGAACATGCCCGTCTTCACATTGCTCATCGACACCAGCGTCTTGAAGCGCTTGACGTTGTTGTTCTCGAAGAACAGTTCGCGCGTCAGCTGGGTGTACTGCTCCATGTGCCGCACCAGCATGATCAGCACGAAATCGCACTCTCCGGCCACGTAGTAGCACTGCTGCACCTGCGGGCAGGCGAGGAAGGTGCGTTTCATCTCGTCCAGCAGGTCCAGCCGCTCGTTCTCCACTTCAACCTCGGTGATCACCGTCAGCGTGTACCCAAGCTGCTCCGGGTTCACCTGTGCCACCGTGCCACGGATCACGCCGTCGGCCGCCAGCTTCTTCAACCGCCGATTGACCGCTGCCGAGGACAGGTTGACCTGCGCACCGAGGTCCAGCTGTGAAGTACCAGCGTCGCGCTGCACGGCATCGAGCAGGGCCAGATCGAAGTGATCGAGGGGCATGAAGGGGCCTCTGTAGGTAAACAGCGGTAAACGCCGGGAATGCGTAATAAAAGTGCGCGCGAAGGCAAAAAATCAAGCTTTTCGTACATGGTGAGCGAATAGAATTCTCCCATGAGCAAAAACGGCGGTGTAGAGCCAAGGCTTTGCACCCAGGGAGAAACGGTTGATGAATGCGAGTACCCCACTGCAACTGAACGGCGCTTTGCTGCTGCAGCAGATCCGTGCACTCGGCCAGGTAGGCGCTGACGCCACCCACGGCGGGCGCACCCGGATTGCCCTGAGCGATGCCGAAAAGGCCGGGCGCGACCTGCTGGTCGGTTGGATGCGCGAACTTGACCTCGACGTGCAGGTCGACCGCATCGGCAACATTTTCGGTACTTTGCGCGCTGCCGCCGACAGCGGTGAGCAACGCCCACTGATGATGGGTTCGCACATCGATACCGTTACCAACGCCGGAGCCCTGGATGGCTGCTATGGCGTGCTGGCCGGGTTGGCGGTGATTCGGGCCTACCGTGATGCCGGGCGCTTGCCTGAGCGTTCGATCACGGTCGGCGCATTCACCAATGAAGAGGGTGTGCGCTACCAGCCCGACATGATGGGCTCACTGGTATATGCCGGCGGCCTGCCCTTGCAGCAGGCGCTGGACACCCTTGGCACAGACGGTACGCGGCTTGGCGATGAACTGGCGCGCATCGGCTATGCCGGCACGCTGGAGCCTGGCGCCATCGTGCCGCATGAATACCTCGAACTGCATATCGAGCAGGGGCCGATCCTCGAAGCCGAGAACACCCTGATTGGCGTGGTCGAGAACCTGCAGGGCATTTCCTGGCAGCAAGTAGAGGTGAAAGGGCACGCCAACCATGCCGGCACCACGCCGACCCACCTGCGTCATGACGCAGGCTTCGTCGCCGGTGCCATCGTTGCCGAGTTGCGCGCCATGGCCGTGGATTCCGGCACGACCCTGGCCACGGTGGGCTGCATGCAGTTCGAGCCGAACGTGATCAACGTCATCCCGCGCAAGGCCACCTTCACCGTCGACCTGCGCGACCCCGACGAAACTTGCCTGGCTTACGCCGAAAGCCGCCTGAGTCAATACCTGGAGGCGCTTGCCGAGCGTGAAGGGGTGACCATTACCACCGAGCGCCTGGTGCGTTTCGAACCGGTGATCTTCGACGCAGGCCTGGCGGATGCCATAGAAGCCTCGGCGCAGCGTTTCGGCTTCAGCCACCGGCGCATGACCTCCGGTGCTGGCCACGACGCGCAAATGATCGCCCGCATTGCCCCCGCCGCGATGATCTTCGTGCCCAGCCAGGGCGGCATCAGCCACAACCCGCGTGAGCATACCGACGACGAGCAACTGATCCAGGGCGCCCAGGTACTGCTGGATGTGGTCAGCCGTCGCCTGACCCACCCCTGATCCCCACTGTAATGCCCCGCCCGCTGAAGCCTGGTTTCAGCGGCATGGGCTTCCTGTTGCCTGCAGAAAGGAGTACCGCATGTTTGTTTCCAACCCCAAGGCTGGTCGCCGGCCTTACCCGCAAGCGTTGCAAGAGGTGATGAGCATTGCCAGGGCTGAAGAAAGCCGCCAGTGGCTGGCCGGCTGGGCGCGCTTGAACGCTGGCGCTACGCCGCTGTACACCCTGCCTGACCTGGCTGCCGAGCTGGGTGTTGCCCAGGTGTCGGTGAAGGATGAATCGGTGCGCTCGGAACTGGGCAGCTTCAAGGCCCTGGGCGCGCCGATTGCCTTGGTCCGGCTGATCCGGCGTACCTTCCCCGCGCAGCAGTTCGACCCGCGTGGCTTGCTGGAAGGCCAGTACGCCGACCTGCTGGCGCAGTTCACCGTGGTCAGCGCCACCGATGGCAACCATGGCAAGGGCCTGGCGGCCGCCGCGCAAAGTATCGGCTGCCGCTGCGTGATCGTGCTGCATGCCAACGTCAGCATCGAGCGCGAACAGGCGATCGCGGCCTATGGCGCACAGATCGTGCGCATTGCAGGCAATTACGACGAGTCGGTCGAGCATGCTGCGGAGCTGGCGACCAGCAATGGCTGGACCGTGGTTTCCGATACCTCCTATGAAGGCTACGAAGTGATCCCGCGTGACGTGATGCAGGGCTACGGCACCATTGCTGCGGAAATCATCGAAGCCACTGCCGGGCAACCGCCGTTCACCCACGTGTTCCTGCAGGGCGGGGTGGGCGGCCTGGCGGCCGGCATCGTCAGCTACCTGTGGGAGCACTACGGCGCACAGCGCCCGCTGTTGGTCATGGTCGAACCGGAGCAGGCGGACTGCCTGTACCAGAGCGCCTTGCTCGGCAAGCCGGCCAGGGCGACCGGCTCGGTGGACTCGGTAATGGCAGGCCTGGCGTGCGGCGAGACATCGCCGCTGGCCTGGCGCTTCCTGGAGCCGAGCGTCGATTACTTCATGACCATCAGCGATGACCAAGCTGTCGCCGCCATGCGCCGTCTGGCGGCTGGCAGCGCTCGCGACATTCCGCTGGTTGCCGGTGAGTCCGGCGTCGCCGGCCTGGCCGGGCTTGCCCACCTGGTAACGGATGCTGGCGCATCTGCCGACCTGGGTATCGACGGCAACGCCCGCATCCTCTTCATCAGTACCGAAGGCGCCACCGCCCCCGGCGTATATGCCGACCTGCTGGGCGAGTCGGCCAGCTCGGTACTGGCCCGCCAGCAAGCCTGGCGCGTTGAAGTTTGATTCGGGGGCCGCATTGCGGCCCTATCGCGACGCAAGGCCGCTCCCACAAAGATGGCCTCGTCCTAGAGGGCAATGCAGAACCTGTGGGAGCGGCCTTGTGTCGCGATAGGGCTGCGCAGCAGCCCCAAAGTACAGAACCGCATTCGGTCCTAGTGCCCACCCTTCATCCGCCGTGCCACCAGGTAGATCCCCAGCCCGACCAGCGCCGTAGCCGCGCCGATGTACCCGGTGCTGGTCCAGCCCATGCCTGCGGTAATCGCCATGCCGCCCAGCCACGGCCCCAGCGCATTGGCCAGGTTGAACGCCGCATGGTTGGAGGCCGCCGCCAGGCTTGGCGCTTCATGGGCAATGTCCATCAGGCGGATCTGCAACGGTGCCGCCAGGGCAATCATGGTGCCGACCAGGCCAATGCCCAGCAGCAGGCTCCACAGCGCCTGGGCGGCAAAGCTGAAGAACAGCAGCACGGCAATCGACCACACCAGCACCAGCCCGACGGCGCGGAACTGCAGGCGGTCGAACAGCTTGCCTCCGGCGATGTTGCCGACAATGCCACCGACGCCGAACGCCGCCAGGCCGAACGGAATCCACTGCGGCGACACCTGGGTCACCTGCAACATGGTCGGCGCCAGGTAGCTGAACACACAGAACATGCCGGCAAAGCCGATCGAGGCGATGCCCAGCGCCATCCACACCTGCGGCAGGGTGAAGGCTTGCAGTTCCTTGCGCGGGTCGCTGCGCACTTCATCGTGGCGCTGGGGCACGAAGCGCCAGACCAGGGCGATGGTGCACAGGGCGATCGCGCCAACCAGCACGAACGCCGAGCGCCAGCCGAAGTACTGGCCCAGCAAGGTGGCGATCGGGTTGCCGAGCAACATGGCCAGGGTCAGCCCCATCATCACCCGGGCCACGGCCCCCGCCCGCTGGTCCTTGGCTACCATGCTCGACGCCACCACCGCCGCGATGCCGAAGTAGGCGCCATGGGGCAGGCCGCTGATGAAGCGGAAGGCGACAAGGCCACCGAACGAGGGGGCGAAGGCGGTAGCCAGGTTGCCAAGGGCATACAGCGCCATCAACAACAGCAGCATGTGCTTGCGCAACAGCCGGGCACCGATGATCGCCAGTGTCGGGGCGCCGACCATCACCCCCAGCGCATAGGCGCTGATGGCATGGCCCACCTGGGGCTCGCTCAATTGCAGGTTGCTGGCGATATCGGGCATCAGGCCCATGATGGCGAACTCGCCGGTGCCAATGGCAAAGCTGCCCAGCGCCATGGCGGCTTCCATCTTCGCGACGGTAGTTTTGCTGGGGAGAGGGGGTAATTCCTGAACTGACATCTGGATCCTTGTTGAAACATGCTGAAACGTTCAAGGCGGGATCATAGTCAATCCGTGACGGTGACGTCGAGGAAGCTGGCCGGCTTCCTGGACCTGCGGCATGAACAGCACCTGTGGGAGCGGGCATGCCCGCGAAGAATCCAGCGCGGAGGATGGCACCGGCTGCGCCGGTGTTCGCGGGCACGCCCGCTCCCACAAGGCTCTGCACAAGCCTGGGAGGGGGATTACAACGTCAGCTTCTTGCTGAACTTGGTCTCCATGACAATGTGCGACGCCGTATGGGTCACACCCTTGATCATGTTTATACGGGTCAGTTCGGCATTCAGTTCGCCCAAGGTGTGGGTGGTCAGGTGGATGATGAAATCCATTTCGCCCGATACCGCGTACACCGCCTGCACCGACTCCATCTTGCGCAAGGTGGTCATCACGTCGGTGTAGCTCTTGTTGCTGCAGGAGGTCATGGTGAAGCAGTTGATCACCTGCTGCAGCTTGTCCTGGTCGATGCGCACGCTGTAGCCGGTGATCACGCCGGCATTTTCCAGGCGGTTGATGCGCTCCTGCACCGCCGAGCGCGACACACCCAGCTTGCGTGCCAGCGAGGCTGTGGGCTCGCGGGCGTTGGCCTGCAGCAGCGCCAGCAGTTGGCGGTCCTTTTCGGTAAGTTTGAACAGCGCGCCGGGGGGGAGGGCGTCCATGGCGATTCCTGGTTGTCGTTCTAGTTGTTGTACTGCGAGCGCGCTTCCTGGAACCGGTCCATCAGTTTCAGCCCGGCATACACCGCTTGTGCCGCAGCAGGCCCAAACGGTCCGCCGTTCCATTCCAGGCCATAGGCATCGAACAGGCGATAACGGTCGGTTTCGCCGCACACTGCCTCGGCGACTACCCTGGCGCCCACGGGTGCGGTGTTCATACCATGGCCCCCAAATGAAGTACAGGCCCACAACCCCGGGCCCAGAGGGCCGATGTGCGGCATCTTGTGGCGGGCGTAGCCCATCAGCCCGGACCAGGCCTTGGCGACTTTCAAACCCTGCAGCTGCGGATAAACGCTGAGGATGTCACGGGTCAGCAACTGCCCGAGGCGTTGTTCGTCCTGCAGATTGCGGGTGGTGATATGGCCACCCCACAGCAGGCGGTCACCTTCGACGATGCGGTAGTAATCCGAGGCGCGGCGGTTGTCGCCGACGGCATCCGTGGTACGTACCACGTCATTCAGGCGTTCACCCAGGTGTTCGGTGAGTACCACGTAGGTGGCGATCGGCAGGAAAGCTCGGCGCAGCCGGCCGAACTCGGCGCCGCCGTAACCGCCGCAGCAGTACACCACATCGGCACAGGTGACCGCGCCGTGGGCAGTGGTTACGCGGTGGCGCCCGGCCACGCGTGCTACCCGCAGCATGGGCGATTGCTCGTGGATACAGCCGCCGGCAAGCTCGACCAGCTCGGCCAGGCCCAGGCAGTAGTTCAGCGGGTGGAAATGAAAACCATGGCTGTCGCGCAGCCCCTGGTAGTAGCAGTCGGTGTTCAGGTGGCTGCGTAGCGTCGGGGTATCCAGGTATTCCATCTCGAAACCGAAGTCACGGGCCATGCGGTCGCGGGTGCGCTGCAGGTTGTCGGCGTCGTCGTAGCGCACCACGCTGAGTTTGCCGGTGGTCGCGGCACAGCCTGGCAGCTGGTGGCGGGCGATGGTGTCGCGGACGATATCGACGCCCTCCAGTGACAGCCGGAACAATGCCGCTGCTGTCGGCTTGCCGCAGCGCCGCTCGATGGCCGACAGCCCTTCGGACCAGCCCTGCAGCACGAAGCCGCCATTGCGCCCTGAGGCCCCCCAGGCCACTCGCGCGGCTTCCAGCAATACCACCGAGCGCCCGCGCGACAGCAGTTCCAAGGCTACGCTCAGGCCCGCCAGGCCGCCGCCGATGACGCATACATCGGCCCGGGTTTCGCCGGCCAAAGCCGGGCGCTGCGAGGCCGGGCGCATGGTTCCGGTGTAGTAGTTGTTGCTGTAGCTGGACATCGGCTGGGTCATCCTTTTACTGAGCGTTGCATGTTCTACGGGCACGCGGGGGCCGCACGCCCTTCAGCTGAGGGGCGCTGGCCTGTGGGTGATGGGGTTATTGCACTTGCGTGAGGTCGGCGCCGTACCACTTCTCGGACAGCTGCTTCAGCGTACCGTCGGCCTTCATGCTTTCGACGGCCTTGGCCAGTTCGGCATTGAAGGCGTCGTCGCCCTTGTCGGTGGCGATGGCCAGCGGTTCGTAGTAGGCGGGCTTGCCCTGCACCGGGGCAATCGGGTAACCGGCCTTGATCGCGCCCATGATGGTCGGCAGCGGCGACAGTGCGGCATCCAGGCGGGTGCCGTTGCCCATGCGCAGGTCATCCAGCGGGCCCATGCTGTCGCCGTAGGTCTGCACATCGCCAGGCTCCACGGTGTAGCTGAACGCAGGTACGTCCGCCGCGTCGATCTTCAGCCGGCGGTTGATGTAGTCCTCGGAGGTGGTGCCGGCCTCGACGCCGATGGTCTTGCCATTGAGGTCGGCAGCGCTGGCGCCAGCGGCATCCTTGTGCACTGCGAACATGTAGGGGGTGTAGTAGTAGATGGCCGGGAAGTCGAGTACGCGGCCACGTTCGGTGGTAGGCGTCATCGAACCGACCGACAGGTCCCAGCGGCTGGCCCAGCGCCCGGCAGTGATGATGCCGTACTCGGGGGTGACAAACGCTACCGTGGTGCCCATGCGCTTGCCGATTTCGTTGGCAACATCGATGTCGAAGCCCTTGAGGGTGTTGTCCTCGCCAAGGAACGACTGCGGTGGCCAGTTGGCGGCGGTGGCCACTTTCATGACCTTGCTCTGGTGGATGCGATCCAGGGTGGCGCCCGCCCAGGCGGCGCCGGTCATCAGGGCCAGGCTGCCGGCGACGGCAGTGAGGGCAAACAAGCGTGCAAGTGGGTTCATTCGGTAAGTCTCCGGGTATGCAATTGTTGTTGTGGTGTTGGCACAGCGGTAGACACAGGCCTCAGTGGCTGAGAATTTGCGAAAGGAACTCCCTGGCGCGGGCATGGCGCGGGTTGTCGAAGAAGTCGTTGGGCCGGGCCTGCTCGATGACCTGGCCTTGGTCCATGAAGATGATGCGGTCGGCGACCCGGCGGGCGAAGCCCATTTCGTGGGTGACACAGAGCATGGTGATGCCATCCTGGGCCAGCTCGCCCATCACATCGAGCACTTCCTTGACCATTTCCGGGTCCAGTGCCGAAGTGGGTTCGTCGAACAGCATGATCCGCGGCTTCATGCACAGCGCGCGGGCAATGGCTACCCGCTGTTGCTGGCCACCGGAAAGCTGGCCGGGGAATTTGTCGGCTTGGCTGGCGATGCGCACCCGCTCCAGGTACTCCAGGGCCAGGGCGCGGGCCTGGGCCTCGTTGAGCCTGCTGACCAGGCGCGGACCGAGCATCAGGTTTTCCAGCACGGTCAGGTGCGGGAACAGGTTGAACTGCTGGAACACCATGCCGACCTGGCGACGAATGGCGGCCACGCTGGCGGCATCACGGTCAAGCGGGTTGCCGGCAATCAGCACCTCGCCTTTCTGGAAGTCCTCCAGCAGGTTCAGGCAGCGAATCAGTGTGGACTTGCCTGAGCCTGACGGGCCGCAGACCACCACGATCTCGCCGCTGGCGATTTCCAGGTCGATACCCTTGAGTACATGAAAGTCGCCGTACCATTTCTGCAGACCGCGGATCGATACGGCGGCCTGGGCGGCAGCTGGGGTGACTACTTGGTTCATCGTGATGCTCCTCGATCAGCGGTGGGCGCGGTCGAAACGTTTTTCCAGGCGCGACTGCACGGCTTCGAGCAGGATCGACAGCACCCAGTACAGGACGGCGGCGGTAATCAGCATTTCCAGGTGGCGGAACTCTGCGCGGCCCTGTGTGCGAGCCAGGAACATCAACTCCCACACGCCGATCACTGACACCAGCGAGCTGTCCTTGAGCATGGAAATGAACTGATTGCCGGTGGGCGGGATGATCAGTCGCATCGACTGCGGCAGGATCACCCGGGTCATTGCCTGGAAGGGGGTCAGGCCAATTGCTCGCGAGGCTTCCCACTGCCCGCGCGGAATGCTGCTGATGCCGGCGCGGAAGATTTCCGTCATGTAGGCGCCATAGCACAGCGACAGGGCCAGGATGCCCGCCGGCACTGCACCGACCACGTAGCCGAGTTGGGGGATGCCGAGATAGATCAGGTAGATCTGGATCAGCAGCGGTACACCGCGGAAGAACGAGGTATAGAAACTGGCGATGGCGATGGCGAAGCCGTTGGACGACAAGCGTGCAGTCGCACCCATCAGGGCCAGGACGAAAGCGATGGCGATCGAGATCGTGGACACGTAGACGGTGGTGAACACCCCTTGGGTAATCATGAAGCCGACCTTGCTGGCGATGAAACTGTAAGACAGGTCGAAAGTGTCGAAGAACAGCAGGAACAGCAGCAACAGTTCGAACCAGACGGTGATTACCTGGGCCCGTAGCGCAAAGCGGCCGAGGATGAACAGATTCAGCACCAGGGTGACGGCCAAGGTGGCGGCCACGGCGATGTTGCGCATTAGCGGTGCCTGCAGGTCGAGCACGATCGGGCCCATCAGCCGGGCCAGGCTACCGTCGCCCACACCGTAGAAAAGGGCGAGTGCAAAGATCACGGCGGTGGTCAGGGCCATGAACGCAGGGTTGTCGGTCGCACGCGGTTTGACGATATGGTCTCTGTACATGGGGTCGTGCCTCACGGAGCTGGGCTCGTTTGTTGTTGTGAGGCCATTGTAGGGAGGCGAAGCGCAGGCAAGAACCTGACGGATTGCAACGATTGACAGGTTTGTAATGGCATTTGACGGGTGCATTGCCTGACATTTGCTGCCTGGGTCCCGTCAACTCGTTTGCCACCGGATGCGCCGGTATTCGCGGCTAAAGCCGCTCCCACAGGGATCACTGCAGGCTTGCGGTATGCACAACCCCTGCGGGAGCGGCTTTAGCCGCGAAGAGGCCGGAACAGGCTGGCCTCAACGCTCCAGGTAATGGGTCTGCGCGGCAAAATCGATGAAGCGCTTGCTGGCCAGCGACAGGTATTCCCCCGAGCGCCAGCACAAGCGGAAGCTCATCTGCTGCGCTGGCTGGAACGGTACGCCGACAATGCCCGGCGTGCGTTGTTGCACCGAGCGCAGCAGGGTCGCCACGCCCATGTTGTCCAGCGCGGCCTGTACCACCAGCGATACGAAGTTGCTCTGCAGTGCTACCTGGTATGTGATGCCATGTTCGGCGAAGAACGCATCCAGCAGGTGGCGCTGCACGAAGGTGCGGTCGAATACCACCATGTCGGTATTGCGCAGGTCCTCGGCCGTGAGGAAGGCCTTGCCGGCATAGGGATGGTCAGGGTGCATGCACGCCAGCATCTCGTCGCTGCCCAGCAGGATCGATTCCTTGTCGGGCGGCACGCGCCTGGACTCCAGCAGCGCCAGGTCGATTTCCCGTTGTTCCAGGCGATGGCCAATGTCCTCGGCACTGCCTTCGAACACGGTCATGGCAATGCCCGGGTACAGCTGGCGGAAGGCGTTCATCAAGCCGGGCACATAGTGCAGGCCGAACATCGGCGGGATACCCAGGCGCACTTCGCCGCGCTTCAGGTCGGCCATGTCGCGCAGTTCTTGCCGGGCCACATCCATTTCGCGCAGGGCCGATTCGATACGTGGCAGGAAGCGTTCGCCCTCGGCTGTCAGGATGACTTTGCGCGTGGTGCGGTTGAACAGGGTGACGCCCAGTTCTTCTTCCAGGCGGGTAACAGCCATGCTCAGTGCCGGCTGGGCAATATGCAGGTGCTGCGCGGCTTTGGTGAAGCTGCCTTGGCGCACGATCTCGACGCAGCAGCGCAATGCCTTGAGGTTCATTGAGGGGGTTTACCGTTCATAACAAACTGTGATGCCAAGCATCATAACAATATATTTATTATTATTAACCAGAGGGCCTACGATGCGCGCCACTGAGACATCCTGCAACATCTCAGTCACGCAGCTTAATAAATCTGCAATCCCACAAAGATTTTGAGGTAGTACCCCAAATGGCCAAGGCCGCCGATGTCGTTGTGCAATGCCTGGAAAACGAAGGTGTCGAGTATGTATTCGGCATTCCTGGTGAGGAAAACCTCGACCTGCTCGAATCCCTGCGCAAGTCGAAGATCAAGCTGGTACTTACCCGTCACGAGCAGTCCGCAGGTTTCATGGCTGCCACCTATGGTCGCCTGACCGGCAAGACCGGCGTCAGCCTGTCGACCCTCGGCCCTGGCGCCACCAACCTGGTCACCGCCAGCGCCTACGCCTACCTGGGCGGCATGCCGATGATGATGATCACCGGCCAGAAGCCGATCAAGAAGTCCAAGCAGGGCCGTTTCCAGATCATCGACGTGTGCGGCATGATGGACCCCATCACCAAGTACACCCACCAGTTCGCCTCCGCCGACAACATCCCTTCGCGCATGCGCGAAGCCTTCCGCCTGGCTGAAGAAGAAAAGCCGGGTGCCGTGCACCTGGAGCTGCCGGAAGACATCGCCGCCGAGCAGACCGACGCACTGCCGATCCCGCCAAGCCTGCACCGCCGTCCGCTGGCCGAGCACGTGGCGATCGACGCTGCCGTGCAAAAGCTGCTGAACGCCCGCAATCCGATCCTGGTGATCGGCGCCGGCGCCAACCGCAAGATGACCGCCAAGGTCCTCAAGCAGCTGATCGACAAGACCGGCATCCCGTTCATCACCACCCAGATGGGCAAAGGTGTGGTCGACGAGCGTCACCCGCGCTTCCTGGGCAACGCCGCGCTGTCGTCGGGTGACTTCGTGCACCGCGCCGTCGAAGCCGCCGACCTGATCGTCAACATCGGCCACGACGTGATCGAGAAGCCACCGTTCTTCATGGTCCGTGGCGGCACCGAGGTCATCCACATCAACTTCCGCTCCGCCGAAGTCGATGCCGTGTACTTCCCGCAGGTTGAAGTGATCGGCGACATCGCCAACGCCGTATGGCAGATCAGCGAAGCGCTGAACGACACTTCGCACTGGGACTTCACCCGCCTGATGGCGATCCGTGAAGCCAACGAAGCGCAGATCGCCGAAGGTGCCGACGACAACCGCTTCCCGGTCTACCCGCAGCGCATGGTCGCCGACATCCGTCGCGTGCTGCCGTCCGAAGGCATCGTTGCCCTGGACAACGGCATCTACAAGATCTGGTTCGCCCGCAACTACAAGGCGCACAAGCCGAACACCGTACTGCTGGACAACGCCCTGGCGACCATGGGCGCCGGCCTGCCATCGGCCATGGCCGCGCACCTGGTGCACCCGGACCGCCCGGTGATCTCGGTTTGCGGCGACGGCGGCTTCATGATGAACAGCCAGGAGCTGGAAACTGCAGTACGCCTGGGCATGCACATCACCGTGGTGATCCTGCGTGACGACGGCTACGGCATGATCCGCTGGAAGCAGGCCAACATGGGCTTCACCGATTTCGGCCTGGACTACGGCAACCCGGACTTCGTCAAGTACGCCGAAGCCTACGGTGCCAACGGCCACCGCGTGGAAAGCGCCGAAGGCCTGCTGCCGCTGCTCGAGCACTGCATCAAGACCCCAGGCGTGCACGTGATCGACTGCCCGGTCGATTACAGCGAGAACGACCGCATCCTCAACAGCGAGCTGCGTGAGCGCGCGCTGGCGGTGTAAGGCCTGACAGGTACGGCGCCACCTGAAGGCTGGCGCCGAACCTGTGTAGGAGCGGCCTTGTGTCGCGATGGGCCGCAAAGCGGCCCCCGGATTTCAGCGTCAACGCAACAATCGCCGGGGCTGCCATGCAGCCCATCGCGACACAAGGCCGCTCCTACAGGGACAGCGACCTGCCTCAGAATCCATCCACAGCATCGTTCAAAGGGCGAGTTCGGTGTCCTTGGCGGTGTAAGGCCTGACAGGATCGGCACTACCTCAAAGCTGGCGCCGAACCTGTGTAGGAGCGGCCTTGTGTCGCGATGGGCCGCAAAGCGGCCCCCCGGATTTCAGCGTCAACGCAACAATCGCCGGGGCTGCCATGCAGCCCATCGCCACACAAGGCCGCCCATACAGGGATAGCGACCTGAATCTTTGAGCCGGTGCCATCCACAGCATCGCTCAAAGGGCGAGTTCGGTGTCCTTGATATTGGCAATCGGGCCGAGAATGGCTGGGTCGAACGGTGCAAGCGCCTGCTGGCTCGCCAGGCGCCGCGGGTAGTCCGGATTTGCCAGCGCTGCCTTGCCGAGTGCAACCATATCGGCACCCTCATCCAGAACACTGTCGGCACGCTGCACATCCTGCAAGCCACCATTGGCAATCAGCAGGGCCCCAGGCGCATAACGCCGTGCCAGCTGTACCAGGCTGGCAGCACTGCTGGAAAACGCCGGTTGCCAGGCTTCGTGCTCGGTGACATGGATGAAGTCGACGCCCACATCACGCAGCGAGCCAAAGATGGCTTCCGCGTCCCGCTCGCCCCCCGCCCACTTGTGCCCGAAGTCGTTGACCTTGCCTTGGGAAATACGCACGCCAAGCGGCACATCACCCACGTTGGCGCGAACGGCCCTGACCACCTCGAGCGTCAGTTGCACGCGCCGCTCGGTGCAGCCACCCCAGCGATCGCTCCGTTGGTTGCTGTAGTCGGTAAGGAACTGGTCGAGCAGGTAACCGTTGGCACCGTGAATCTCGATACCATCGAAACCGGCGACCTGCATGGCCCGTTTTGCGGCATTGGCGAAACCGGTGATGGCATCGGCAATGTCTTCATCGGTCATGGCTTTGGGCTCTGCATAGCGCCCATCCCCATGGTAGAACGGCATCTGCTCGCCTTTGGGCCGAACCGCCGAAGGCGCCGCGGTTTCACGCTTGAAACGGTTGCCTTGGCTCAACGCGCCCGCATGCATCAGTTGCGCAAATACCGCGCCCTGGTGGGCGTGTATCCGTTCGACGACTGGTCGCCAGGTACTTGCCTGCTGCTCATCCGTCATGCCGGGCTGGTACCGGTAGCCCTGCGAGTACTGCTGGTCGGTATACAGGCCTTCGGTGATGACCAGGCCAAAGCCGCCTTTTGCGAAACGTTCGTAGTAGTGGGCCATGGCTGCCGTGGCATCACCGGTTTCGCTCGCGCTGACGCGGGTCATGGGCGCTACCGCCAGGCGATTGGGCAATGCCAGCCCAGCAATATCGATTTGCGTTAAAGTGCGTGTTTTGAAAGCTGTCATTGGATTTCTCTCGGATCAGGGCGCGCACACTATGGCGCCGATGCACTGAGGCTACTGTTGGATGTACGCCTGACCAAGGTAGGCCGCAGAGAAGCCGGTATAACGCCAAAGGATATGATCATGCTCGTTGCCGACCTGCGGGTTTTCCTCGCTGTCGTCGCCGCCGGCACCCTGTCAGCGGCAGGCCGCCAGCTCGATGTGTCGCCCATGCAGGTATCACGCAGGCTTGCGGCATTGGAGGAAGAACTCGGCGTGCGCCTGTTCCATCGAACCACCCGTGCCGTGGCCCTGACGGCAGAGGGTGAGGCGCTGCTGCCGTATGCCAGGACCATGACGGAAGCCGAGGACAGCGCGCTTGGCGAGTTGCGGCCGTCATCAAGCACCGTCAAAGGGCTGTTGCGTATTACAGCGCCCAGTGTTTTCGGCCAGGGCATCGTGGTTGGGCTGCTGCCGCAACTGCTGGCTCGGTACCCGGACCTGCGCATCGACCTGGATGTGTCGGACAAACTGGTGGACCTGGTCGGGCAGGGCCTTGACCTGGCCTTGCGCGTAGCGCCCCTGGCCGACTCGGAACTGGTGGCGCGCAAGATCGCCCCCAACCCGAGGGTGCTGTGCGCAGCGCCCGCTTACCTGCAACAGCACGGCCAGCCGCGCACAATGGCGGACCTGGAACAACATGCCTGCATCATGCTGCAGGCTGTGCCACGCTGGCCGTTCGTGGTCGACGGGGGCCTGCAGCATCGACGCATGCAGGCGCGGGTGAGTACCAGCAGCGTGGAGGCTGTGAGGTCGGCCGCTGTTCAAGGATTGGGCATCGCCATGCTGGCTCATTGGGATGTGTTTCAGCACATCCGTGACGGCCTGCTGGTAGAGATCACGCTGCAGGACGCACAGATGGAGCAGTTGGCCGTCTGGGCGGTGATGCCGACCCGTCGCTACGTACCGGCGCGGGTGAAAGTGTTTCTCGAGGCGCTGGAAGGCGCGCTGGCGCGTCACGGCCGGCCAGCTTGAACCGCCCGCCCGCGAAGAGGAGCACAAATGTATCCCCTGCGTGGGCCTTCGACCAGGCAATCAGTTTCAGCTGGCACTGTAGCGCGGTGCCAGCCGGTTGCTGGAAAGCTCACCGAACAGGGCCTGACGGTTGCTCTCGTAGGTTTCGTAGCGCTGCAGGTCATGCAGGGCAGGGATGGAGATCAGTACCTTGTTGTCGAAGTCCTGTAGGGCGCCTTCGACCAGGTCGTCAACCGACATCACGATACCTGGGTCGAGGTTCTCCACCGGCAAGCCGCCAATCGCCCAGAAGTCGGTGGCCGTGGCACCAGGCAGCACGGCCTGGACCTGGATGCCGTGTGGTGAAAGTTCCTTGTACAGCGACTGGGTGAAGGCGGTGACGTACGCCTTGCTGGCGCCATAAACGCCATTGAGCAGCTCCGGGACCAGGCTGACGACCGACGAGATATTGATCACTGCACCTTGCTGGCGGGCAACGAAGCCTGGCGTTACGGCATAGGTAAGGCGGGTGAGGGCGGTGACGTTGAGGCTGATCATCTCGGCCATGCGTTCGACATCGCTTTCCAGCAGGGGGGTATGGGTGCCGATACCGGCATTGTTCACCAGCAGGGTGATGCTCGCGTCTTCACGCAACTTGCGCTCGACCCGGGCGAGTTCCTCGGGGCTTGCCAGGTCTGCCGGGAAGACTTCGACACTTTGCCGGGTTTCCTGGCTGATGCGGCTGGCCAGCGCATTGAGGCGGTCGCGGTTGCGTGCGACCAGCACGAGGTCATAGCCGAGGCGGGCCAGGCGCTCGGCGTATACCGCGCCGATACCCGAGGAAGCGCCGGTAATGAGAGCGGTGCCTTTGTGCGAGTGAGTCATGATTCAAGCTCCAGTGGTTGGGGACTGGGGCCATGATGCGGTAGATTTTCACTGGCTCAAATGACGTATATGGTAGTGTTTCAGGACACTACCATACGGAGCCCGGTCATGCATCGCATCGGCTATCTGATCACCGAAGGTTTTCAAATCATGGGCCTGGCCACGCAGACGGTGTTCGAGGTCGCCAACCTCGTCGCCGGGGAGGCGTTTTACCGGGTGCAGAACTTCTCGGTAGGTGGCGGCATGGTCCGCTCATCGCTGGGTATGCCCATCGAAACCCTGCCGTTGGCTGCACCAGGCCTGGCTGACACCTGGATGGTCAGCGGTACCCTGACCCCCGAGACGCCCCCCGCCGATGAGGTGCTGGCGTGTGTGCAAGGCTTTGTTGCCAGTGCGCGCAGGACTGCCGGGCTGTGTACCGGCACCTTCGTGCTGGCTCAGGCCGGCGTGCTGGACAATCGCCGGGCCACCACCCACTGGGCCTATGCCAAGGCACTGCGCACCCTGCACCCCAAGGTCGAGGTCGACGATGACCGGATCTTCATCATCGATGGGCCGGTCTGGACATCGGCGGGCATGACCGCGGCCCTCGACATGGCGCTGGCCATGGTGGAGAAAGACCTGGGGGCAGAGCTGGCCAGGTCGGTGGCGCACAAGTTGGTGATGCATCAGCGGCGCTCGGGCGGGCAGTCGCAACATTCCGAACTGCTCGCCCTGGCGCCGAAGTCGGACCGCGTCCAGAGCGCCCTGGAATACGCCCGCCAGCACCTGAGCCGCCCGCTCAGTGTCGAAGAGCTGGCCGGTGTGGTGCACCTGAGCCCCAGGCAGTTCACCCGGGTGTTCACTGCCGAAACCGGGCAGTCCCCGGCCAAGGCCGTGGAGAACCTGCGCCTGGAGGCTGCCCGCCTGATGATCGAGCAAAGCCGGCACAGCCTGGACGTGGTGGCCAGGGAGACAGGCTTCAGAGACCGCCGGCACCTGCGCGAGGTGTTCATCCGCGGGTTTGGGGTGCCGCCGCAGGCGGTGCGCAGGGATGCCAGGCGAGTGGTCTAGAGGGTCGTTCAGGCTTCCTCGAAATGCATCTCCGGTGGCTTGCGCTTGAAACCACGGGTAATCACGGTCAGGTAGAGCACCCCGAGGCAGAGCCAGCCTGCCCCCAGGTAGATCGCCAGGTGATCGAGACTCGCCATCAGCCACAAGGTGGAGGCAAAGCCCACCAGGGGGAATGCGAGGTACATCAGCAGCGCGTTGGCACCACGCTGCTGCATGGCAACCCAGTAGTGGAAGATCACCGCCAGGTTGACCAGGCTGAAGGCGAGAAAGGCACCGAAGTTGATGAACGAGGTGGAGGTCGTCACGTCCATGCGCAAGGCGAGCAGGGCGACCACTCCGCACAGGATGATGCTGGGCACCGGCGTGCTGAAGCGTTCGCTCAGCTTGCCGAAGAATGACCTGGGCAGCACACCGTCACGTCCCATCGCATACAGCAGGCGGGAGGCGCTGGCTTGCGCCGACAGGCCCGAAGTGAACTGGCCGACGATCAGCCCCAGCAGGAAGATGCTGACGAAGATGTCGCCACCGATGTTCTGGGCAATTTCATAAGCCGCCGCGTCGGCGTTGGCAAAGTCGGTGGACGGGTGAGCGAGCTGAACGAAGTAGCTGCAGGCGATGAACAGCCCACCGCCGATCAGGGTGATCAGCAGGATGGCTTTCGGGATGTTCTTGCGTGGTTCCCTGGTTTCTTCGGTCAGGGTGCTGACCGCGTCGAAGCCCAGGAATGAATAGCAGGCAATCGCCGCACCGCTCATGATCAGCGGCAACTGGGTGCCTTCCTTGTAGAACGGCTCGAGTGTCCACAGCGGCACCGTGGGGTCGCCCCAGACATAATGCACCGCGAGTGCAACGAACGCGGCCAGCACCAGCAGCTGAATGAACATCAACAGGCCATTGACGGCCTTGGCCAGCCGCAGGCCGATCACATTGATCGTCGTGGTGATGCCGATGAATGCCAGCACCCAAATGGCTTGCGGCACGCCCGGGAACGCCGAGTGCAGATAGGCCGCGCCAATGAGCCAGATCGCCATGGGCAGGAACAGGTAGTCGAGCAACACCGCCCACCCGGTGATGAAGCCCAGCTGCGGGCTGATCGATTTGCGCACGTAGGTATAGGCGGACCCGGCGACCGGGAAGGCGCGCGCCATGTGGCCGTAGCTCAAGGCGGTAAAGAGCATGGCGATGGCGGCAGCGAGGTAGGCTGCGGGTACCCTCCCTCCCGTGGTCTCGGCCAGGATACCGAATGTGCCCAGGACGATGATGGGGGTCATGTAGGCGATGCCGAAAAGCACCACCGAGCCCAGCGAAAGCGTTCGCTTGAGTGTGGCCATTACTGCTTGCTCCAGCTTGTGATTGTTATTCAGAGTCGAACACGCTGCCGTCCCTGGCGGCCTTGCATTCCAGTAAGAGAGCCTGGAAGGGTGGAATATTCAGGAGGGGATGATCAGTTCGCGAAGGCCGTTGGCGTGCTCGACCTGTTCACCCGGCAGCTGGATGCGGCGCTGGGCGATGTAGGTGTAGTCGCGCCGTGACTGCTGCAGTTGCTCCATGGCCAGCTCGACGGTCATGCGGCACTCGCCACGGCCGGCTTCGCACAGCAACTGGCCGTACGTGTCGACGACGGCACTGCCGCCAGCGAAGACCAGGCCGCCATCACCGTCGCCCACGCGGTTGACCATGACCGCGAAGGCCTGGTTTTCCATGGCGCGTGCGGTGATGGCGGTTCTGTGAGTGGGCCCGTACGGGTCCATGTTGCCGTTGGTGACAATGATCAGTTCTGCGCCCAGCTGCCCCAGGGCACGGGCGGTTTCGGGGAATTCGATGTCAAAGCAGATCAGCAGGCCGACACGGATGCCTTTGAACAGGGCTGTCGCAAAACGGTCGCCTGGGGTGAAAACCCCGCAGTCCGATGCCCAAAGGTGGGTCTTGCGGTAGGTGAGCGCTACGCCTTCAGGCGTAACCAGCACGGTGGTGTTGTAGAAACGACCGTCGTCTGCGGCTTCGGCCAGCCCGACGACCACGGCAACGTTTTGCGCTTGTGCGGCCTGTTGGACTGCCGTGATGCTCGGGCCATCCAGTGGCTCGGCGATGCGGCCGATGTTTTCTTCGGTTGGGAAGCCCATCAACTGGGTTTCCGGAAAGACCAGCAGATCGGTATCGGCGCCGCAGTTGCCGATCGCCTCGATGGTGCGCTGCAGGTTGTACGCGGTATCGCCATCGCGACCGGCCAGTTGGACAAGCTCTACCTTCATTTCCAATCCTCGACTAACGGCTTCGACCGCCATGCCCTGGCGGCATGGGGTGTAAAAAACGATCCCGGTACAGGTTCGCTCAGCGTAAGCTAGCCCGGATTATGGGGTGGTCATCATGGCGGGGGGTATTACGCCCACGTGGTAACCCAACAGGGGTAGAGGATGAATTTTACGCTGCACGACATCGCCTGGCACCGATCGGTAGGCCAATTGATCGAAACCCTCGACAAGGACCACTTCTGGACAGCCCTGGTGCGGTTGCTGAACGAGTACGTTGCCTGCGACAGCTGGGTTGCGCTGCTGTTTTCCGCAGGGCGCCCGCAGGTGTTCGCCGAATGCCCCAGTGCAGACGGCAACCCTGATCCGCTGTTCCAGGATTACCTGAACGGCCTGTACCTGCTGGACCCGTTCTACGTGGCCAGCCGAGAGGCTGCGGTGTCCGGCCTGGTGCGCCTGGCGGATGTGGCCCCTGAATGTTTCGAGCAGACAGACTACTACCAGCGCTATTTCCGGCTTAACGTGGTTGCCGATGAAATTCAGTACAACGTGCAGCTGGATGCGCAGCGCACGCTGTGCCTGTCGCTGGGTAGCAAGCGCCGGTTCAGCATCGAACAGGTCACCCTGCTGGAACTGTTGCGGCCGTGGGTAACTGCGCTGATGCGCCAGCGGATGACCTTCGAGCGGGAGTTGCTGGAAGAGGCCACCAAGCCCGCGCCGCACTGGCAAAGCCGCATGGAGGACAGGGTCGAGCAGATGGAGTCGCCGCTGACCGGGCGTGAGCTGGAGGTGGGCAGGCTGATGCTCAGCGGGTGTTCCAGCAAAGAGATCGCGCGCAAGCTTGAAATCTCCGTGGAGACAGTGAAAGTGCACCGCAAGCATATGTACAGCAAGCTGGGTATCAAATCGCAGTCGGAGCTGTTTTCGCTGTTTCTTCAGGCCCAGCTGGGTTGATTCCGGCCAACTGCATACCCCGCGAACACCGGCTTGGCCGGTGCCATCCACCGCGTCGCCTGCTTCGCGGGCATGCCCGCTCCCACAAGGACCGCGCTGGCACCCAGGCCTGCGCTGCATCTTCAGATTCGACTGGTAATCAGAAATGACCCGCCCGCTGTTTGTTTCCATCGATGGGCCCAAGGGCACTGGCAAGACCACGCTTCTGGAGGCGGTTACCAAGGCCCTGAGGGCTGACAACAAGAAAGTGATCCGGCTTTGCGAGAAAAAAAGCGATCCCTACCGGGGAGAAACCATGGCCCTCGTCAACCAACTGGTCAGAAACCCCTCCCGGGACCTGGAATTGAGGGTATGCGAGCGCTTCGCCGAAAGCCGTGCCTGGATTTCCCGGCATGTGCTGCCCAGGCAGCCAGTAGACAGCATCATCCTGATCGATCGCTGGTACCCGTCTGATGCCGCATTTCGCCGTAGCGTGGCGTTCGACGAGATCCTGCGCCTGAACCTCGAGCGAAATGTGCAAGTGCCCGATTTGCATGTCGGCGTTGTCACGGCCCCTGATACTTCATGGGCAAGGGCCGCGGCACGAACGCGTGGGTTGGGCAGTACGGTGATCCATAGCCTGGACGAGCAGGTTGCCTGTACCGAGGCGTTCGAACGTGCGGTAGCGGAACACGGCTGGGTACTGTGCCGTAATGAAGGGGCCATCGAGGATGCAACGCTGCAGGTAGTGGCTGAGATCGATGGCGTGCTTCAGTGTGTTGATCGGGCTGGGGGCTGGCCTGTTCGCGGTGGTAGCTGACGTACCCCGGTGGATGCTGCATCATGCCTGGCCATTTACCGCCCCAGGGAGACAGCGATGATCAAGACCGGCGATACACTGCCCGACGTAACGCTTTACCAGTACAGCAACGGCGAGGGCGGTTGTGCGATCGGCCCGAACGCGTTTTCCCTGCACGAGCGCTGCAAGCAGAAAAAAGTGGTGATCTTCGGCTTGCCTGGTGCCTTCACGCCAACCTGTTCGGAACGGCATGTTCCGGGTTACGTGGCTGCGGCCCAGGATCTGTTCGCTACCGGGGTTGCCGAAATTCTCTGTGTTTCGGTCAATGATGCATTCGTCATGAATACCTGGGGCGCGAGCCTGCAGGTGGGCGAGGCGGTCAGGATGATTGGCGATGGCAACGGTGAGTTCAGCGAGGCGCTGGGCCTGATTCAGGACCTCTCGGCACGCGGCATGGGCCGGCGTTCGCAACGCTATGCCATGTTGGTCGACAACCTGGTGGTCCGGCACATCGCGGTCGAAGCACCCGGCAAGTTCGAGTGCAGCGACGCCGCGAGCATGTTGGCTGTTTGTAAGCCCTGAAGGCATACACAGGTCCTGTGGGAGATTGCCCAGCCCTTTGGGCCGCGCTGTCGCACAGATAACGGAGTTCGCAAGCGATCCTCGTACCCTGTGGGAGCGGCTTTAGCCGCGAAGAATCCAACGCGGTGCATGGCACCGGCTGCGCCGGTGTTCGCGGCTAAAGCCGCTCCCACAGGGTCCCTGCTAATTCAATGAGTTATGTGCAGTTCTATGGGAGCGCATGCGGTGTAACGGCTACGCGGCAAAGTCGGTAGAGAGCGACAGGTCCCGCCACTGGGCCAGTTCTTGCTCGACCGCGCTGTTCTTGGCCTCGATGCGCGCGACGGCGTCGCTGCCCAGCGCCAGGCGCAGTGGCGGGTTCGCTGCATTGGCCAGGACCAGCAGGGCTTCGGCCAGCTTCGCCGGGTTGCCGGGCTGGGCATGGTTGGCTGCCTCGGCGTAGTGGCGCATGACGCCGACGGTGGCTGCGTAGTCAGGCAGCTCCAGCGCCGTCTTCACCAGCGATTGGTCATCCAGGAAGTCGGTACGGAAGAAGCCCGGCTCGACCACGGTTACCTTGATCCCCAAGGGGGCCAGCTCCTGATGCATCGCTTCGCTGATGCCTTCGACCGCGAACTTGGTCGAACCGTACACCCCCCAGCCCATGTAGGCCTGGTAGCCGCCGAGCGACGAGATGTTGATCACGTGGCCGCTGCGTTGGCGACGCATGTGGGGCAGTACGGCGCGGGTTACGTTGAGCAGCCCGAAAACGTTGGTGGCGAACAGCCGTTCGGTTTCGCTGGCGCTGGTTTCTTCTACCGCGCCGAGCACGCCAAAACCGGCATTGTTGACCAGCACGTCGATTTGCCCGAAATGCTTGATGCCAGCAGCGACCGCCGCATGGGCGTCCTCTTCGCGGGTCACATCCAGCCGCACGGCCAGCAGGTTCGGGTGCTGGCCAAGGCGAGCCTCGATGTCTTCCGGGTTACGCGCCGTTGCGATGACGGCGTCACCCGCTGCCAGGGCCTGTTGGGCGATCAGGGTGCCGAAACCGCGGGAAGCGCCAGTAATGAGCCAGGTACGCATGTCAACTCCTCCTGTATCCGACCCTGCACCATGCGGGCCTTCTCGATGAGTTGAGCGAACTTTAAAATCTTCGGATTGATGTGATAATCCCATGAATATTACATAGGCCTTTGAGTAGCTTTCAGCAATGAAGCCAACCAGCACCGCCGATCTGTCCCTGTTCCTGTGTATTGCCCGCCACCTGAACTTCAGCCGCGCGGCGGTCGAGCTGGGCCTTACGCCCTCGGCCCTCAGCCATGCGCTGCGGGCCCTGGAAACCCGTCTTGATGTTCGCCTGTTCAACCGCACCACGCGCAGTGTGGCGCTTACCGAGGCCGGGGAGCGTCTATACCAGAGGCTGCAACCGGCCTTTCGGGACATCGCCGACGCGCTGGAGGACCTCAACAACTTCCGCGACAAACCGTCAGGCAACCTGCGCATCACCGCCGGGCGCGCCGCAGTAGAGCTCGCGCTACTGCCACTGGCCAATCGCTTTCTGCTGGCGTATCCGGATATACGCCTGGAAATCGTCAGTGACGATGCGCTGGTGGACATGGTGGGCACCGGCTTTGACGCCGGCGTGCGCCTGGGGGAGCGACTCCAGGCGGACATGGTTTCGCTGCCCATCGGCCCTTACCTTCGTTCGGTGGTGGTAGCGGCGCCCGCGTTCTTCGATCGATATCCTGTTCCACAGCACCCGCAAGACTTGAAGCAGCTACCTTGCATCGGGCACCGCTTCCCAGGTGGCGCACTTTATCGATGGGAATTCGAGCGCGGGGGCGTGCAACTGGAGGTCGATGTCCAGGGGCCCTTGGTATTGGGTGACGTCAGCCTGATGCTGGCGCCTGCCTTGCAAGGGCTCGGCCTGGCCTATGTGTTCGAAGACATGGCCAAGGAGCACCTGGAGCGTGGCCATCTGCAGCAGGTGCTGGGGGACTGGTGTCACTACTACCCGGGGCTGTATCTGTACTACCCGAGCCGCCGCCAGGTGCCTGCGGCGTTGCGGGCCTTTATCGAGTTCGTACGGGAGCAGCGCTAGCGTGAGCGTGGCTTCTGGAGGCAGGTAAGGAAGGGCTAAACTGGCGCCAGTTCCAGACGTTCGCTTTGCCGTCGCTGCCCGCATACCTCGGAGGTAACTCATGGCTTCTGCACCTGAAAGGCTCTTTTTCGAGGACTTGCAAGTAGGTGAGTCCTTCATGAGCGGCTCGTATGAAATGACCCAGGAACGGATCCTGAGCTTCGCCTCGGAGTTCGACCCCCAGCCATTCCATACGGACCCCGATGCTGCCCAAAAAACCTTTTTTGCTGGGCTGGCTGCTAGCGGCTGGCATACATCCGCAGTCACGATGCGGTTATTGGTAGAGAGTGTTCCTGTGGCCGGAGGGCTCATCGGGGCCGGCAGCGAAATCACCTGGCCAAGGGCCGTGCGACCAGGTGACCTGCTGCGAGTGACCACAACCATAAGGGAGCTTGCCGCGTCGAAGTCTAAGCCTGACCGGGGCTTCGCTGTCCTTGAAAGCACCACGCTCAATCAGGACGATGCCGTATGCCAAACCACTGTTTCAAAGGTATTGGTGTTTCGCCGGGCAGATGTGTAAGGCCCCGCTGCCGCGCACATCTCATCTCTTGCCCGGTAATACCGAACCGAGAACTTGCCTGGCCGTCTGCACGATGACCCCAGCCTGGTCCGGGTCGCCCTTGAGCAGGCTGCTGGCGAACTTCTTCGCCTGTTCAAGCTTGATGTGCGGCGGCAAGGGAGGTACGTCCGGATCGGTCTTGAACTCGATCAACACCGGTCGGTCAGCCGCCAGGGCTCGCTCCCAGGCGTCGGCAATGTCTTCTTCGCGTTCCACATAGATGCCTTGCAAACCGATGGAGATGGCGAACAGATGGTAGGGCACATCAGGAATCGTCTGTGAGGCCTCGAACTTGGGGTCGCCCTCCATTACCCGTTGCTCCCAGGTCACCTGGTTGAGGTCTTCGTTGTTGAACACCGCGCAGATCCACTGGGGGTTTTCCCACAGGCGCCAGTACTTGGCGACGGTGATCAGCTCGGCCAGGTTGTTCATCTGCATCGCCCCGTCACCCACCAATGCCACCACGCTGCGCCGCGGATGGGCGAACTTGGCGGCGATGGCATAGGGTACCGCCGCACCCATGCTGGCCAGGCCACCGGACAACGAACACTGCATGCCCTGGCGTATCTGCAGGTCGCGGGCAAACCAGTTGGCGCAGGACCCGGAGTCGCTGGTGACGATGGCGTGGTCGGGCAGGCGAGGGGAGAGTTCGTGCACCACGCGCTGGGGGTTGATCGGGTCGGCCTTGACCAAGGCGCGTTTCTGCAGGGTCTTGTCCCAGTCTGCGCGCCAGCCTTCGACCTTGTCGCGCCAACGGCGCTCGGTCTTGTGTTCGAGCAATGGCAGCAGTGCCCGCAGCGTTTCGCTGGCGTCGCCGACCAGGTTGACCTCCATGGGGTAGCGCAGGCTGAGCATGTCTGGCTGCAAATCGATCTGCACGCCACGGGCCTGGCCTTCCTCAGGCAGGAACTCGGCGTAGGGGAAGCCGGAACCGATCATCATCAAGGTGTCGCATTCGCTCATCAACCGATAACTCGGTTCGGTACCTAGCAGCCCGATGGCGCCGGTGACCCAGGGCAGGTCGTCTGGCACTACGGCCTTGCCCAGCAGCGCCTTGGCCACACCTGCACCAAGCGTTTCGGCTACCGCTATCACCTGTTCGGTGGCTTGCAGTGCACCGGCACCGACCAGGATCGCCACTTTTCGCCCAGCGTTGAGTACCTCGGCGGCACGTTGCAGGTCCTGCTCGAAAGGCACCACCCTGGGCCTGCTGTAGCCGATGCCGGAATGCACCGTGCCATGGGCTTTCGGTGGTTCGTGGTAGGGCAGGTCCTGCAGGTCGTTGGGCAGGATGATGGCGGTGACCCGGCGTTCGCCGACGGCGGTACGTACAGCGCGATCGAGCAAGTGGCGCACCTGTTCCGGGGTCGAAGCCTGCTGGACGAAGGCACCTGCGACGTCCTTGAACATCGACAGCAGGTCCAGCTCCTGCTGGTAATGCCCGCCAAGCGCTGCTCGCGCCTGCTGACCGACGATGGCCAGCACCGGCTGGTGATCCATGCGCGCGTCATACAGGCCGGTAAGCAGATGTGAAGCGCCGGGGCCGGAGGTGGCAATGCACACGCCCAATTCGCCGGTGAACTTGGCATGGGCGCTGGCCATGAAGGCCGCCATTTCCTCGTGGCGTGCCTGGATGAACTGGATCTTGCCCTCGGCCCGGCTCAACGCCCCGAATACCCCGTTGATGCCGTCGCCGGGGTAACCGAAGATGCGCCGCACCCCCCATTGATACAAGCGCTCCACCAGAAAGTCGCCTACCGTGCTGGTCATTGTCTTCTCCCGTCCTGTGACCGATAGGGGTCTGGACTTGGCTCGGATCGGGAAAGTTTCAAGCGTGTGCGCACTGGTCTACCGACTGGAACCTTGCATGAGCCATCGGGTTCGCAAGTGAACCTACAACAGGATCAGGATGCTCGACATGAATGCGACAGACACTGCGGGTGCCACCGTGCAGACCTTGTATTTCAAGGACGACGGTGCAACGCCGAACAGCCGTTTCCCGGTATTGCTGTACCGCTTGCAACTCAACCCGTCGCAAGACTGCGCCAGTGCCTTCGAGGCGCTGTTCAAGAAAGCGCAGCGCACCAGCAGGCGCTGGCGCGAATCGCTTCCGTGCCCGACCCCGCACAAGACCCGTTCAACGGCACGCGTGGCGCCCTGATGACGGCCTGGCGCTGAGTTTCTGAGCCGGTCGTCGTCGCTGCTGAACGGCTGCACTCAAGCCAGGATCAATCGAGCTGAGTCGCCCGATTTCACTCAGCCAGCAGGAGTTACAGCGATGGCCAAGTACCTGTACCTGATCAGCTACATCCTCGACAACCAACCCGGCACCTGCGAGTTGCGCAGCGACCAGGAGGACCTGAGCCGCGAAGCGGCGCGCGATTACCTGCAAGGCATGCACCGCAACGAAGCGTCATCTTTCACTGACGTGCAGGTGCAGCGTCTGGAGCACGACCATGAGCCAGGCACTTCGCCGGGGCATTATCAGCAGCCATGAAAAGGTGAGGGCTGGCAGATGAAACGAAGAGGTGAAACCTACAGACGGTGGTGCGACCCGATCCTGCACCATCAAACCCATGAGGAAACGCTCGGCACCGGCACCTGCCTGGAAGTGCAGACGCGCTTGTCACGCACAGGCGCCACGCAGTTGTTCATCGGTGTCTATCGCACCGACGGTTCCGTGCTGTGCGAACGGATCTACGACCAGCGCGCAGGGGAAACCATGAGGCGGGCGCTGCTGTGGGGTGTGGGGTATGCCCGGCGCGTCGCGGCTGAGGGCGAGGCGTTGCGTGGCGAACCAGCAGGTAGTTGAATGATTTATCTGGGTTGCGCTGGCTGGAGCCTGCCGAGCCGTTACGCCGAGGCATTTGCGCAGCCCGGCAGCCACCTGCAACGCTACGCCAGCCGCTTCAATGCGGTGGAAATCAACAGTTCCTTCTACCGACCCCATCGCCCCGAAACCTACGCCCGTTGGGCTGCGTCCGTGCCTGAGCATTTCCGCTTTGCGGTGAAGGTGCCCAAGGCCATCAGCCATGAGCAGCGGCTCTGCGGGTGTGAGGACGCGCTGGACAGGTTTCTTGCTCAATGCGGGCAGTTGGGCGACCGCCTGGGTTGCCTGCTGGTACAACTGCCGCCATCGCTTGGCCATGACCCCGAGCATGCGCGACGTTTCTTCGAAAGCCTGCGGCAACGGTATGACGGGCCGGTAGCGCTGGAGCCCAGGCACGCCAGCTGGCAATCGGCGCAGCCGATGCTGGTCGATTTGCGCATCGCCCAGGTTGCCGCAAGCCCGTCGCGTTTCGTTACCGATGCGCAACCGGGTGGTTGGCCAGGGCTGGTCTACTGGCGCCTGCATGGCGAACCGAAGATCTACCACAGCGAGTATCCCGACGAATATCTGCAGCGTCTGGCTGAACGCTTGCAGCACAGCCTTGCCGCCGGAGTGCCCACCTGGTGCATTTTCGACAACACCGCCTCCGGTGCTGCGATAGCCGATGCACTGGCTTTGGAGCGGCATTTGCGCTGAGGACGTGATGGAAACATGGCGATGGAAAAGAGCGATGACCAACCAGTCAAAATTAATGAATCTTTTTACACGTTGCTCGCTCCATTAGTCTGAATTGGTGAAGGAGAGTGCAATGGCTGGACAGCAGTTGTATGTGATCGAGTACGAGCTTCATGGGGAATTTCGCACCTTCATCATCCGGCTCGAGCGTATGGACAACGCCGAAGCCTGGCACTGGGCAAGTTGCGATGCCGGCGTGGGTATCATCCCGCGGTTCGGCCAGCACAAGATCAAGAAGGTCAGCCGGCCGATGGCTGAGCGCTACGGCATCAACAATGTGCGCTGGCGGGTATCGGGCGACGGGCCGGAGTTCGTCGCACCGACCATTGATGTAAAGAAATTCTCCAATAGCGGTACCGGCGGTACCTGAAGCTTGTTGTGACCAGGACCTGCCTGAAATCTTCAGGCAGGCCTTCACTCATGGGTTCGCTTCTCAAGTTTCGAGGCACCATCATTCTCACTTTCAGGAGCCAGTACGTGCCGCGAATCATCACTCCAGGCACCCCTGAACACGAGATCAGCGAGCGGAACGCCCGCATGTTCGGTTCGCCAAAAGAGCGCCTTGATTTCTACCGCCGTGAAATCCAGTACGAGACCAGCATCCTCGCCAACCGCACTGACGCCTATCTTGCCGCGCAGTCGTTTCTGGTGATCGCCTTCGTATCGTCGATGGGTAACCTCAATCAGAGCTGGGGCGAGATGTTCACGCTGGTGGTTCCGCCGTTTCTCGCATTGCTGGGCGTGTTGAGTTCACTCAATGCCTGGCCGGGCATTCGCGCGGCCTACAAGATCATCGAGCACTGGCAATTGAAACAGAGCCACCTTCTGCGCAGCGAGCCACTGATGGGTCTGGCATATGACGAATCGCCACTGTTCAGCGAGGCGGAAACCTCCCTGGCCGGGCACCGCAAGTCGTTGTTGTTTTCGCTGCGTACACCTTGGATATTCCTGGTCTTCTGGATGATTCTCGGTATTTACGCGGTATTCATCCAGCTGGCCTGAGCAGCGCGGCTGCCCCCGAGACAACGCGGTGCTCCAATCGTTGTCGACTTTGATTACCGCCACCTTCAAAGCCTTTGCTCCGGTACCAACAACCAGGTTTGATTGCGCCATTTTCTCTGGGCCTCCAAGCAAATGTCATAGATCACAAACGCTGAACTCCTGCCGCCTCACCTGCGTCCCTCGAATGAATGCCCCATTAAAGACGGCATCCACCCAACTATCCGCTTCGAGGGCGAAACGATGGACAAGACCAATCAAAGCTCGACCTCTCCACCCGGCAGCACCCAGGAACATGCCTTGATCGATGACGCCGGTGCGCTGCTTGGCGAGGCCAGGCACAAAGGCAGCGAGCAGTTCGAACACTACCGCGATAACGCAGCCGATCAGCTTGATTCGCTCGAGGAAGGGGCGCGTTCGGCTGCTGCTGCGCTGCAAGGCAACGACAGTCTCGGACTGTCGCAGTACTTGAACCAGGCAGCAGAGTGCGTGGGTGAGTTTGCCGAGCAGGTACGCCATGAAAGTGCCGAAAGCCTGCTGCAGCGTGGTGCTCAGTTGGCCAGGAGCAACCCGGCGCTCTTCCTGGCCGGTAGCGTCGCCATCGGGTTTGCCGTGTCGCGTTTCATGCGAGCCAGCACCAGCCATGAGTCCACCACCCCTGCGTCGTCCGGTGATTGGGAACAGTCCCGCCCCGCGCAGTCAGTGCCTGATCGTGGTAGCGACGTATCTACCCGTGAACCTTTCACCCCCGTCGACCCAGTCGGCCCTGGTGCAGGCACGCCGGTCAGTGGCAGCCCGTTCGAGCGCGATCCACTCAAAGGAGGTGAATGATGAACAAAGACCCCTTGCATACCACCCCAGGCCTGCACACGGTGGAAGACGACGCCGTCGGTGTTGGCGGTTTGTTGCGCCAACTGATGCGGGAAGTACCGGACCTGTTCACCAAAGAGCTGGCCCTGGCCAAGGCAGAGCTGCAGCAGAACCTCGCCACCCTGAAGGCCGGCACGGCTGCGGTGGCGGCGGGAGCGATCGTTATGCTGGCGGGCTTCGTCATCCTGTTGCTGGCGGCAGTCTACGCCCTGGCGATGGTGGTCGAGCCTTGGCTGGCAGCCTTGATCGTGGGCGCGGTCACCTTGGTGATCGGGTTCATCATGTTGCAGTCGGGCAAGAAACAGTTCGAACCCACGCACCTGGCCCCTGACCGCACCTTGCATGCCATGCAGCAGGACAAGGACACGCTGAAGAGGAAACTGCCATGACCACTTCCTTCGAACATGAAGCGCACAAAGACCCTGACTTGCTCGAGCAGGAAATCAACGCCAAGCGCGAGCACATCAGCGATCTGGTGGACGCCCTCGAACAGCGCCTGAGCCCGGGCCAGATGGTCGACCGAGTCCTGGCCTATGCCAAAGGCAATGGCGGCGAGTTCTTCCAGAACCTGGGCACCACCCTCAAGAACAACCCCGTACCCGCTACCCTGACGGTACTGGGCCTGGCCTGGCTGGGCCTGAACCAGAACCGCCCCTTCAACCCCGGGCCTGCGCACCAGGGCCCGGGGTTGGGCGAAAAGCTCGGTGACGCGGTGGACACGGTGAAGGGCGCTTTCGCGCAGGCGGGGGAGGCAGTGCACGACGCCAGCCAGAAGGTGCGCATGAAAGCCCATGACATGCGCGATCGGGCCAGCGAACTCGGCAGCGGCGCCCGCGACTCCGTGGGGGCTTCCGCAGATACCCTGCGCCATTCGGCACACAAGGCCGCAGACCAGGCCACGGCTCTGAAAGGCCAGTTCGATCATCTGCTTCAGGAGCAACCGCTGGTATTGGCCGCTTTGGGGATAGCACTGGGTGCGGCATTGGGGGCGGCGCTACCCAGTACCCGCAAGGAAGACCAGCTGATGGGCGCCAGCAGCGATCGCTTGACCGACACACTCAAGGCCAAGGGTCGCGAGGTGAAGGCGTCGGTCGAAGAGTCGCTCGATCAGGCAAGTGGTAAAGCGTCGACACAGGCAGAGCGCAGGCCTGGAGACTCCGACCTTTCCTCAGGGTTGGGCTTCAATTCCTGATCCTGCGGCATCTTCGTCGTCGGCCCAACTGCCCCGGCAGAGGGCCGGCGGCTATCTGTGTGCCGGACAATCGCTTGCAGCTTGAATCAGGGAGGCTCTGCTTTGAAGATCGACGCGTTGTTGACCGAACTCCTCAATGCCCGTGGCCCCGGAGGGCAAGAGGATGAGGTGCGGGCTATTTGCCTTCGAGAGCTCGGCAGTTATTGCGATGACACGCACACCGATGCCGCCGGCAACGTGGTGGGGGTCATTCGCGCCGGGCTTGCCTGTATCGCGATCCCTACAGAGAATACCCATGGTTTTGAGATGGTGCTCCTGGACGGCATTTCAGCCTGTGCTGAAAACTTGGCTGAATTTCTGCTGGGCTGCCAGGACGAACAGCACGCAACGAACGACCATAATTGACCTCTAGCGCTGCAGGTTGTCCCGAGCGGCATCGTCTGCCTGCTGTTCGTGAGGCGACTGTGGGGCCGTTTCGCAGTTTCGGCCCATCGCCTGATACTCCTTGCGAAGTTGATGGATCTCTCGGTTGTCGAGTGATTCGAGACCTAGTACCGATTGCTCTGCGGACTTTGTAGCGCGGATCAGTTCGTCGAGCTTCACGTGGATGATGTCGTTGTCACGGTTCTGGGTGTTCTGAATCAGAAAGACCATCAGGAAAGTGATGATGGTCGTCGATGTGTTGACGATCAGTTGCCAGGTGTCGTTGTAGTGAAACCAGGGCCCGGAGGCAGCCCACAGGGTGATGAGCATCACGGCGATGAGGAAGGTACTGGGTTTACCAGCGTGCTTGGCGAGCCATTGGCAGAAAAGCGCGAATTTCATGGTGTTATCTCCACTGCTATCTACGATTCTGACCGCAGCGGTGCGCTGAAATCTTTTTTGCTTTTTCGCCTGGATGACGGGATACACCTGGTGCGCTGCAATTCCTGCAAGCCAATGCTGGGCAGGTATCAGCATTGCCGCTACGCTTTGATCCTCGCGCCAGGTCAAGAATTTTCCACAGTGAAGAAAACAGTTCGGGTTGATGATCTTCAGGTCTTCGTCACAACAGCCTCTGCCGGCAGCTTCTCGGCAGCAGCCAGGTTGTTGGATATTTCACCGGCCTTGGCCAGCGGCGCAGTCCAGCGCCTGGAAAACTGCCTGGGTGCCAGGTTGTTCGTGCGTTCCACGAGGCGTTTGCGGCTTTCGGCTGATGGCGAGCGATATCTGCCTCATGCCCGTCAGGCCTTGGAGGCACTGGACAACGGTGAGCTGGCGCTGACCGAGGGGCGAGATGAGATCGCGGGTACACTTCGCCTGTCCATGCCCTCGGATATTGGCAGGAATCTGCTGCTGCCCTGGTTGGACGATTTCCAGCGATTGCACCCCAAGGTGATGCTGCAACTGCGGATCAGCGATCAGGTGGCCGACCTTGTCGGCCAGCAACTGGATGCGACTATCCGATATGGGCAGCTGGCAGATTCCAGCCTTGTTTCACTGATGCTTGCCCCTGGAAATCGCAGAACGGTCTGCGCCTCGCCACATTACCTGGCACGACATGGGGCACCAGGGGCCTTGGAAGATCTGGGCAGGCATAATTGCCTGCGGTATGTGATGGGCGAGCAAACCTACGAGCGATGGAGCTTCCATTTGCCCGATGGCGTCAAGACCGTGCAAGTCACAGGCGACCGCGTGAGCGATGACGCCGATATCGTTCGGCGTTGGGGTGTTGACGGATTGGGGGTCGTTTACAAATCCAGGCTGGACGTGCTGGCGGACATACGTGCCGGGCGGCTGATCGAGTTGTTTCCCGGCGATTACGGTCAACCTGCGCCGTTGCAGCTGGTGTGCGCTCATCGAACATCGCTCACACCTGCTGTGCAGGTGCTCAGAGCGTTTCTGGCGGAGCGTTTCGAGCAGCTCATCGCTGCTGATGGATAAGGTGACGGGGCTCATGGCCCCGCCTTCGTTGTGTTGACCGGGCGAGTGATCAGAAGCCTTCCAGAACGATCTTGCCTTTTGCCTTGCCGCTTTCGATCAGGGCATGGGCGCGTTTGAGGTTGCTGGCACTGATGCTGCCGAAGTGCTCGCCGACGGTGGTCTTGATGACCCCCTCG
Organism: Pseudomonas asiatica; assembly: GCF_040214835.1. Lineage (NCBI taxonomy): Bacteria > Pseudomonadati > Pseudomonadota > Gammaproteobacteria > Pseudomonadales > Pseudomonadaceae > Pseudomonas > Pseudomonas asiatica. Next base: position 2,858,094 of record NZ_CP157874.1, read on the forward strand.
TCGACCAGCGCCGATACCTTTTCCAGCAGGTGGTGCTGTTTGATCATGTCCTCGGTCTGGTACAGCGAGCGAGTGAACATGAGCTCCCAGTGCACCGACAGCGATTTGCGCTTGAACGGCACGATATCGAGATGCTGAGGGTCATCGATCAGCGCGAGCTTGCCCTGTGGGCGCAGCACTTCGACGATCTGCGCGAGGTACGCATCGGTGTGGGTCAGGCTGATGACGTAATCCACCGAGTTGAACTGAAGTTGTTCCAGTTGCAGGGCAAAGGATGCCGAATGGTCGATGACATGATGTGCCCCGAGTTCGCTGACCCAGGCCTGGGTTTCAGGGCGTGACGCGGTACCGATCACCTTGAGCTGGGTAAGCTTGCGTGCAAGCTGTACCAGGATCGAACCAACACCGCCGCTGGCACCGATGATCAGCAGGCTCTTGCCAGCGCCGCCATTTTCCTCCACACCCAGGCGGTCGAACAGCAATTCCCAGGCGGTGATGGATGTGAGCGGCAAGGCTGCGGCGCTGGCATTGTCCAGACTACGAGGCTTGTGCCCGACGATTCGCTCGTCGACCAGGTGATATTCGCTGTAACTGCCCGGGCGGTCGATTGCACCGGCATAGAACACTTCGTCGCCAGGCTGGAACAACGACACCTCGGCGCCGACTTCGCGAACGATCCCCACGGCATCCCATCCCAACACTTGAGGGTGGTCACCGCTGCGGCTGGCTCTGACCTTGGTGTCGACAGGGTTTACCGCGATGGCTTTGATTTCCACCAACAGGTCCCTGGCACCGGGTATGGGATTGGGCAGATCGTGCTCGTACAACGATCGGGAATCCTGGATCGGGAGGCCGGGGGTGTCATAGACAATTGCTTTCATTGGGATGTGACCTTTCAGGTGAGCAGTGGTGGCAGGTTAATCGCGTCGAGCCCCCTGAAAAACCAGGTTGTTGCCGGAACACTTTCCGCGTTTCGCTGATAATCGGGTACCTCTACACAGGGAGCAGGTGCTCTCGTTCAAGCAGTTGGATGTTGGACGGCTTGACCTGCACTTCGTGAAGTTCAGGCGCTGTAAACCAGCGGCACTCCATGATCTCGTGATTTGCGGTAGGTTTTGCGCCAGGTTCGACAGGCAGCTGATAAAGGTAATGTTCCTCGCCTGCGAGCACGTAGTGGTTGAGGAATCGAGCACCATTGAAGGGTAGGCAAGTCTCCTCCATCAGCTCGCGCTGCGCAGCGTCCAGATGATGCTCGCCCGGATCTATTTTCCCGCCTGGCAACGACCATTCAGCGCTTTGCTTGCGCACGAAAAGGATGCGTCCTGCTTGCAGGCAAATGACCGTCGAATGCCGTTCTCTGGAGTTGTTCATCAGGAGCCTCCCGTACGTTGGAGGTGGCATCAGGGCAAAACTCACCCTGATGCCGGCTGCGGATGATCAGCGATCTTTATCCCACTGTTGATCATCTGCCTGGTTTTGCTGGCCGCCCATGCGGTCCTTGTCTGTCAGGTTCTGGTTCTGCTTGTCGGTCGTACGTTGGCCGCCTTGACTCCCTGTGTCACGGGAACGTTCCCAGTCCTTGTTCATCTTGTCCTCAGGTTTCTGGCCGGACTGGCTGCCACCTTGCTGCTGTTGGCCGGGCATCCGGCCGCCCGAACCCTGGCCGCCTTGCTGGCCGGTGCCGGCAGTGTTGTTACCCATGCCGGTGTCAGCATTGCCTTGGTTGCCACCCTTGTCTTGATTGTTTGCCATGATCGCTTACCTCAGGTCAGACACAGGAAGGTCTGTGTGTACTGTTATGACCGAGGCCCGTTCCCGCGGTGTGCAAGGAATATTTGGCAAGCTGACTAAACGCATTAATTTCAAGGGTGCGAAATGTTGGTGTGCGGCCAGGAACCTATCTGAAGGCGAGTTCGACTTCGTGATGGTTGCCAAGTTTCGCGATGCCACCGAGTACACCGACTATATCTACCGCTTTCTCGACACTTACCGGGATATTCCGATTCGCACTTATTCCTCGACGTTGGTGGTGCGTACGGTGAAGAAATCGTATGAATTGCCGCTGGGAGGAGGGCTGCAGCAGGCTGTCGATGCCTGACAGAAAGCCATGGCAGCGCAACGCGGTCAGCTGTTGTAGGAGCGGCCTTGTGTCGCGAGAGGGCTGCAAGGCAGCCCCAGGGTTTCAGCCCAGATGCACCAATTGCCGGGGCTGCTTCGCAGCCCTTTCGCGACACAAGGCCGCTCCTACAAGGACCCGTGCAGGCCAGAAGATTGTTGCAAGGCATGCGCGGTCTCTGTGGGAGCGGGCATGCCCGCGAAGAAGCCAACGCGCTGTGTATCCCAAGGCACCAGAGGTCGCTATTTCGTAGTCAAAGGCCAAGGAAGGCAGTCGCCCTGTTCCATTCTTTCTGCACCCAGGCGTAACTCCGAAATATCGCGTTTCGGCGGCGTACCGAACTGCCGCCCATATTCGCGACTGAACTGCGAAGGGCTTTCATAGCCGACCTTGAAGGCTGCCGTGGCAGCATCCAGGTGTTCATTGAGCATCAACCGTTTTGCCTCGTTCAACCTCAACCATTTCTGATACTGCAGCGGGCTCATCGCGGTGAGCCGGCGGAAGTGCTGATGGAAGGTTGAAAGCCCCATCTGCACCCGAGAGGCCAATTCATCTACCCGCAACGGCGCGGCATAGTTCAGCTTCAGCCAGTCGATGGCCTTGGCGATTCGATGCCCCTTGCTGCCGACCGAGGCGATGTAGCGGAGCAGGGGGGCCTGGTCGCTCTGTAGCAACCGATAGTGGATTTCTCGCTGAATCAGCGGCCAGAGCACGGGTATCGCATCAGGCTCTTCCAAAAGCCCGATCAGTCGGCTGAAGCTCTCCTGCAGCTTCGGGCTTAGCAAACCCACGCCGGCGCTTGTGTGAACAGACTGGCTGCCCGCCGGCAGGCGGCCGTCTTGCGCGATCAACTCTGCCAGAGTGCGCAGGTCGAGCTTGAACGCCAGGCCCAGGCAAGGTGCGTCTTCGCTGGCCATCGTCACTGCCGAATGGGCGGGGATGTTCAGCGAGGTGACCAGGAACCGGGTCGAGTCATAAGGGAACACGTCGCCGCCGATGACCATTTCCTTGGCGCCCTGCACGACCAGCACGATGCTTGGCTCGACGATACAGGTGACCGGTGGGGCCGGTGCGTTGCGTCGGTAGACGCTGAGGTCTGCGATGCGTGTCGCGAAATCGCCAGCCGTTGGCGCGTGCGCGCCGATGACCTTGCACAGCGTGGCCATCGGGTGCGCGTGTGAGGTCGGTTGTGTGGTGGCGGACATAGGAAGCCTCAGGTCATCTCTTGGAAAGACACTACTCGTGGGTAACTTACGCTGTCCATGCCCCGCCAACAGGGTCTGGAGAATCAGGCAAGAAAACTGGTCGTTTGATCTACTGATACGCCGTTTTTCGCGAGGAAGATGGGCGGCAGGCAATGTTGCCAAAGTGCTCGAGTAACGCGAGGGCACCCGCTTTTAATAACCTGCTGCACGAGAACCACCATGACCAGCTCAGCGATCCCCCTTCAACATTCCAGCAGACAGGTCTGGGGCGCCGTGCTGGCAATGTCACTCTGCGCCTTTGCCCTGGTAGCGTCCGAATTTCTGCCGGTGAGCCTGCTTACACCACTTGCCACTGATTTGTCGCTTACCGAAGGCCAGGCCGGTCAAGCCATTTCGATCTCGGGTTTCTTCGCCGTAGTCACCAGTTTGTTGCTGTCCACCCTGACGCAGGGTATTGATCGAAAACCTGTCCTGCTGGCCACCACGGCGCTAATGCTGGTTTCCGGTGCAATGGTGGCGTTTGCCCCGAACTACCCGACCTTGATGTTGGGGCGGGCCGTGCTTGGGATCGCCATTGGTGGATATTGGTCGATGTCCACCGCAGTGATGATGCGTATCGCGCCTGAAGCCCTCGTTCCCAAGGCCATTGCCGTGATGCAGGGCGGTACTGCGCTGGCTACGGCGATCGCGGCCCCGGTCGGCAGTTACCTGGGCGGCCTGATCGGCTGGAGAGGGGCCTTCTTCTGCGTCGTACCTTTGGCCGCAATTGCGTTGATCTGGCAGGCCTTCACGCTGCCGGCGATGCCTGGCGAGCGTGGTACGGCTTCGGCGACCGCATCCCTGCGTTTGCTGCTGGACAGCAAGGTTGTGCTTGGCATGGCTGCAGTTGCATTCCTCTTCATGGGGCAGTTCACGCTGTTCACCTACCTTCGCCCGTTCCTGGAAACCGTGACACAGGTGGACGTGCCCACGTTGTCGCTGCTTCTGCTGATCATCGGCGTCGCGGGGCTGGTGGGAACGATGATGGTAGGTTCGCTCGTAGGACGCCATCTGTTCAGAGTGCTGCCCGGTATTCCACTGCTAATGGCCTTCATCGCATTCGCTGTGATTTCGACAGGCTCCTGGGTCGTCCCGACGGCGGTGCTGCTTGGTGGCTGGGGCTTGATTGCCACTTGTGCGCCAGTGGGCTGGTTCACCTGGCTGGCCAGGATGCTGCCCGAGGACGCCGAGGCCGGGGGAGGCCTGATGGTCGCGGTGATACAACTGGCGATTACTGTAGGTGCGACCTTAGGTGGGGTGCTTTATGACGGCGTTGGGTACCAGGCGACCTTCATCGCCAGTGGAATGATGCTCTTGGTAGCGACTGCCTTGACCATGAGGGTAGGGCGGCATCGATAGGGTACAAATGTGCTCCCTAATTGAGCAAAGGCGCAGTCAGCATGGACGCCTGTCGCTGCCAAGCCTGCGGCGACATACCCTCGGCCTTCACGAATGTGCGACAGAAGTGGGACTGATCGCAGAAACCGCACTCCAGTGCGATCTCAGCGAGCATCATTCCCGAGCCCCCCAGTAGTTCCTTGCTTTTGCGCAACCGTTGTTCACGCATCCACTGCTGCGGGGGCACATGCAGGGTATCCCTGAACATTCGTGTGAAATGGCTACGCGACAGCGAGCAGGCTTGGGCGAGTTCCGTAACAGTTATGCCGGTGTCCAGGTTCTCCAGCATCAACCTCTTGGCAGTCGTGACTTGCCAGGGCTTGAGGAGCCCGGTCGTTTTCAGTGCGACAGTCGCCAGCACAGTGCAGTGATCGCTGTTCATACAAATCCATTAATCAATGAAGTGGGCACGCACGTTTCGAGTGGGCAGAGCAGGCCACTGCAGCCTCGGGCGGGCTACAGACGATAACGCTCGATTCGATGGCCTGGCTCAGCCAGCCGGCGTACCCATCAGCGGGTCAATGAACAGCCCCTGGATGCAGGGGCTGGCAATGGTCAGACAGCGGCAGCAACCGGGGCCAGGGTTGGGCCGTGCTGAACGCGCTCTGGTGCTTTGTGCACCATGGTGTAGGCATAGTCGACACCCATGCCGTAGGCGCCGGAGTGTTCTTTCACCAGTTCCATGACGGCATCGTAGGTGTCGCGGTTTTTCCAGTCGCGCTGCCACTCCAGCAGCACTTGTTGCCAGGTCACCGGAATCACGCCTGCCTGAATCATGCGCTGCATGGCGTAGTCGTGGGCTTCCTTGGTGGTGCCACCGGAGGCGTCGGCAACCATGTAGATTTCATAGCCGGCATCGTTCATCGCCGACAGCGCGAAGGTGGTGTTGCACACCTCCGTCCACAGGCCGGACACGATGATCTTGTTGCGCCCGTTTTTCTTCAGCGCGTCACGCACCTTCTGGTCATCCCAGGAGTTCATGGAGGTTCGCTCCAGCAGCGGAGCGTCGGGGAAGACGGCGAGCAGTTCGGGGTAGGTGTGCCCAGAGAAGCTTTCAGTCTCGACCGTCGTGATGGTGGTGGGCACATTGAAGATCCTGGCTGCCTTGGCCAGGCCCACGGTGTTGTTTTTCAGGGTCTGGCGATCGATGCTCTGAACGCCGAAGGCCATCTGTGGCTGCTGATCGATGAAGATCAGTTGGCTGTTGAATGGGGTCAGTACTTCAGTTTTTGGATTGTTCATTCTTGTTCCCTGTCAGCTGGATGATGGTCATCGCACAAGTCACGGCGCCTGCTTTGTGCAGACTGTGCTGAGGCACTGGATGACGTCCTCAGTGATGCCCGTTGCTTGAGTCCGAGCACAAGATAGCGAATAGCAGAGCGAAGCGGTGGCGCACCTTTGCGCTCTCAGGAGCGCATTAATGCGCCATTCGCTTGTTCATCCTGCTGCTAGGATTCGCACGCAAACGCGGATCTACCTGATCCGGTTTACGCCAGGAGAAAGCGATGGCAGCTTCACAACCACTCAACAAACAAACCGCCTATTGGGGCGTTCCGTGGGAGAATTCTTACGGGTATCCGCAGGCACGGCGGGTAGGGGATGAGATCTACGTATCGGGCCAGTTCAATCATGACGAAGAAGGCAACCTGGTTGCGCCGGCACCGCTGGATCGTGACGGCAGGCCCTGTGATTTCTCTTCGATGGGGGATCAGATGCGCGCCGCCTACGACAATATCGCCAAGCTGCTCGCGCTGTATGGCGCAACGCTTGAAGATGTCGTGGAAGAGACGCTCTACGTACTGGACATGGACGCGGCCTTTGCCGTGGTCGGCAAGGTGCGCAAGGCCGCCTACGGCACGGAGCGGCCTCAATGCGCCAGCAACATCATCGGCGTCTCGAGGCTTGCCCAGCGCCCACAGCTGATCGAAATCGCCTGCAAAGCGGTACTTGGCTCACACGCTGAGTGACCCGCACTCCCGGTTTCGCTCTACGTGACCGGGAGTACCAGTTGGCCCTCGATCAACGGCTTCTGGTTGGCAACGGCAGCTGCACAGAACGTCATGAATGCTTTGACCCGCCACGATTTGCGGATGTCCTGGTGCGTCAGCAGCCACAGCTCATCCTGCAGCTCCGGCACCACCGGGCCGACGCGTTCAAGCCCTGGCGTGATATCACCCAGCATGCAGGGCAAAAACCCCACCCCCAGGCCTGCCGCGATTGCAGCACTTGCCGCCGCAACCGAATCGGTGCGGTACGAGATGCACTCGGCAGCGACCCTGTTTTCGACATAGCTCGTTGCCTTGAGCCCGCGTAGCGCCGCGGAATAGGAAACCCATGCCTGGCCTTCCGTGAACAGAGGAGTAGGCGATGTGTGGTTGCTGCTGCCGTAGGGAGCCCAGGCGATTGTGGCCAGTTTGCGGCCCACCAGGCTTTCTGCGGGTTTCCTGGTCGCCCGAACCGCAATATCCGATTCGTCTCGCGCAAGGCTCAGTGATTCGTTGCCCACCAGCACCTCGATCGTGATGCCTTCATTGAGGGCCTTGAAGTCCGCGATGATGGGGGTGAGGAAGTAAAGCAGCAGTGAGTCGCTGGTGGTGATACGAAGCTTTCCGAGTGGCCCCTGGCCGGCACGTGAGACACGCCGCGTCACGCTGACGATGTCCAGCTCCACGCGCTCGGCGAGGGCACGCAGTTCCGCGCCCTCGATGGTGAGCAGATAGCCTGATTTGCGGTGATCGAACAAGGCTACGCCAAGTGTTTTTTCAACCTGGGAGACTCTGCGGGAGACGGTGGACACGTTGATGCCGAGCTTCTTGGCTGTGGCAGCGCGATTGCCACACTCACTGAGCGTTTTGATGATCCGCAGGTCGTCCCAAGAGAGCTGGTTGGCAGCCTCGCCCACGTTCCATTTCACGTCCTTGGGGGCAACCGGGGTAATTGGGACATTTCCAGGTAACGACTTCACGAAATCCGTTCCAGATCAGATTGCGACGATCATACGAGAAGGGGCTGCGTGAACCAAGCATCAGCATGAAGGCGAAGGAGGGGGCTTCGGTCGTCCCTTCATGCGCACATCGACACTTGTCGGCGTTATCCTGAAGAGTGAGCCCAGGAGCCTTTGGGGAACTACCCATGCGCAAGTTGACACTGTTGTTCGCGATCGCTGCATTTGCGGGTTGCCAGGCGCCGATGCCCACTGCCAACCCACAGATGGCTTGGGTCGATCTCTCGACACCATTTCCGAATGACCGTGTGCTGTTGGCCGAACGCCTGGATAAACAACGCTTGCGCGACGGGCGCTTCTTTGAGGTCAGCCCCGGCAGCCATGAATTGGTCGTCAGGTTCGACTACGAAGTAAATGGGGGCGGTGGCATCAGCCTGATGGGAGGTACCACGGTAAGGCAATGCTACCTGACCATAGACTACGAGCATTTCAAGGCTGGACAGCGCTACGTGCTCGAGGCCCGCTCCATGGCCATGACGCCAGAGGCGAGGCTTTATGATGCGAAGGGAGAGATTGTGGCAGAGGTTACGGAATTCTATTGCCTGATGTGATGGTGAATCGTTCGTTGTTCATTGATTACAACTAGCCTCGAAAAATCAGATTTTTTCGCTTTCTTGTAGGGCATTTCCCAAAGATACTGTTGCCGCCTATTTTCCGTTGCGGGTGCCCTGGCAGGGCTCTAGTCTGGGCCTGTCGCTGCTCATCAGTGACACGGCTTTGACAGGCCGTAATGGTATGTAGGTCTGCAGCGCTGTTAATGGCGGCTGCGTGTGGGGCACGCTTGCGTGCGCCGGAACTTCCTATGTCCGCCGGTCTGTCAACCCACACACAGCTGCCACCCAACCTGTTTGACAGCGGGATCGGTGCAGCCCATTTGGAGATATAGGAATGTTGAAGATGGTCCCCGATCCACCCCAAAGCCTCCACTCCCTCGAAGACACCCTCATCCAGGCCACGTACTACGTCCAGGTACAGTTGCCGAACGAACCGTGAACGCTGCACTGAGCCCAAACCAGGTATTGCCTGGGCTGGGCTGATCACCCGCGAAGTTGTCCGCCAGGCGCTAGACGATTAGGGAGATGGACCCATGACTACTGACGAATCGAACGAGAAAACCACCGTAGGCAAGACCACGTTCTACCAAGGTGAAAACCAGACCCATCCGTTGTTTCGCATCGAAGCCGGCATTCCTTGCAAAAGCGCTCGGGAGCAGGCTTCGGAATTGATGGGGTACGTGCGGGAACTGACGATTGTCGGGTTGATGGATGAAAAGCCGATGATGATCTGGGCTGCGCATTACCTGAGCGCATTGGCCAAGGCGCTGATGGACGATGCCGAGCTGGGTATGATGCGCTGAGTTCACTCCACCCGTGGCGGTCCGCGAAACGCGGCCGCCATTCACAATGGCGGAGTGGGGTGCCTCGATCAGTGTGGCTGAGGTCAACCGTATTTTGTTCTGTGGGTGAGCGGCGAAGGCTGTGATAATGGAGGGGAATTACAAGGGCCATGCCATGCTGACCATCTCCAATAATCTGCATCTGCCAGATGCCGACATCGAACTGACCTACATCCGCGCGCAAGGCGCAGGTGGGCAAAATGTCAACAAGGTGTCCAGCGCCGTGCACCTGCGCTTCGACATTCCCGCCTCGTCGCTGCCCGAGTTTTACAAGGAGCGGCTGTTGGCGCTGCGTGACAGTCGCATCACCGGCGACGGCGTGTTGATCATCAAGGCACAACAATACCGCACACAAGAGCAGAACCGTGCTGACGCACTGGCGCGTCTTGCCGAGTTGATCATCAATGCCGGCAAGACCGAGAAGAAACGCCGTCCCACCAAGCCGACCCTTGGCTCGAAGACCCGTCGCCTCGAAGGAAAAGCCAGGCGCAGCACTGTCAAGGCGGGTCGGGGTAAGGTGGAGTTCTAGGCTCTGTACAAAATGAGATGTCTCAAGGCAGTGAAATCATGGCGGCCTGGTTTTGCGAGCTCGTGGAAGCGTGTGGGGGCGTGATAGACGAAACATGAACGGGCACTTCCAAATACGTCATTTAACATAATACTCATTATGCGCTAGTCTACATTTGGTCACCGGACCACGAGTGAGGCACTTTGGGACCAGAGAAAGCTCCTTGGTCTAGAGTCCTCGGAAGTAATTCTTAGGTCGTTTTCGGAGCTAATCCCTGAACTGCCGTGTTTTTCCTCCGAGTTCAAAATTTACTTCTAACCTGCGGGCCGTTCGTGTGATCGTCGCTCACGTGCTGGCGATTTTCCCTCCTGTTTCATGAGTTAGTTCCTGTTGCCGATGTGTCCACCATCTGCTGTCCAAGCCGGCACGAAGCTGAACCGCGTCCGCACATGCCAAAATTCACTATCCACGACATCGAGGTCGCCAGTGCTTTGGTCTTTTGAGGTCACAAGCAGATGCCTAGAGCGTCGGGGATGCTACGGAATGTGGAAGCATGCTTTTGCCTGGATGTGAGGCTTTAAGCATGTCTTCACCGCAGCGGGATCTCATGAGCGTTTGATTTGATGACGGACAGGCGTGTTAGTTGGCGTCAGAGCGTGGTGCTCTCCGATGGGCGCGTTTCACAGTGAAATGCCGATTTGAAGGCCTATCTATGGCGGTTGTAAACCACTTTTTTACGTGTTAACTACAGTGGTTTACACGTAAAAAAAGTGGTTTACAGGGTGTATTTATACGTCGCTGTGGCCACTAGTTACTTGTTCTCGTACGGGTTGTATTTTGAACGGTGCACTATGGTGTGCTAACGTAGCGCTGGAGATTAGCCCCCACGCCTCGTGGCAGATTCTGTAGGTCTGTACTGCGCACTAGGAGGGTTAGTTGTCAGGTAGTTCGTGAAGATGACCGATCACTTGAGGAAGTAAGCTAACCTCCTCCAGCCTCGTTTTTTCCTCATGCGGTTATAACTCCACTAAATGACTATTTGGTATAGTTATAAGGCGTGCGCGTCAACTCATTGCTCTACCATTGTCCGGGCCGGAGTGCATTACGTCAGTCCTCCTGCGCTGAGTTTGCCCGTGATCGATCACCTAGACCATCTCGTACTCACCACCTGCGACGTGCAAGCCTGCACGGACTTCTACACCCGCGTACTGGGCATGCAACTCGAAACCTTCGGTGCCGGCCGCCTAGCGCTGCGCTATGGCAATCAAAAGATAAACCTTCACCGCTGCCGGGCACGCGCTTCCAGCGCACCCAGCGCTTCGCGCTCCTCGGCTAAGACCTGACGCTGGCCGGCTACCCCCTGCTCCGCCACACCCTGGGCCAGGATGATGGCCTGCCGCCAGATAGCCACGAACGCCTGCGCTACCTCCGTCGGCAGGCCGGGTGGTCGTGTTTCACCGCGCTGACGCCCGGCCAGTTGCTCCCACCACTGATCCAGCAAGGCGCCAACCCGTGCCGGACTGCCACGCCCCAGTTCCAGCCGCACGCGCTCCACCGTCGGCCGCTCACCGCGGGCCAGCACCGCGTCTGCTGCAGCAAACACGTCGTTTTCCGGTACGCCTACCGCCATGCCCTGCCCTCCGCCATATTAGGTCTGATAATTAAATCTTATCCGACCTTATTGGCCGAGAACTTGTTTTATAATACGTTCAACGTACTAAATTATACATATCTGGTGGTTATGGCGACGAAAGTCACCGAATCCATCGGAAGCCTTTGCCCCACGGAAGCCTTTCGCCCGAATAGGCGTTCGTTTGTGCCACTCCTGCAGCTCAATTAGGAGAGCACCCTCGCCTATTGATTTGCCGTCTCGATTCTGTTGTAGGCGGATCATTAAATGCCGTGCGCTGGTGTCAACGGTTGCAGGGTGGTTCATAGTCGTCCGCTTGGCGTGCACCAGGATGGGATGCCGGTTGGAGTCTTCTGGCGTCGACGGACTCGAATTGCACCTGGTTGCTGCGGACTCTGGCGTTCAGCACGCTTAGTCAATACCCGGCTGACTGGGCCAAGTTGCACGCGATCGACGGCTTGGGTGGCCATGAGGATTAGAGGGCGATGAAGCGATTCGCCACGGGTGGATTGCTGTCAGTAGAAAGCATGTGAGCGTAGGATGGAGGCTCCCCCATCAGGCCGCTCCTTATGTATAAATCCTTACGGACAACCGCCCGTGCGCCAGTTATTGGGGACTCCACTTCATGCTTCTTGCTCGCTGACTTTAATCCCCAACGGCCCTTTGTAGCTCCATAATCTATCAGTTCCGCGCCCCGCCCCATATGAATCCTAAAGAACTCAAATGATGCATTTTTGATTCGGTTGCCGCACAATGGTCAGATTCAGGTAATCGAGAATCTTCCATGCACCTTTCAGCCACCGACGAACGTCTGCTCAAGGCACTCGCCGCAGCAATTGTTATCCACCCCAGAGCCACGCTGAAAGAGTTGGCGGAAACGGCCGGTGTCAGCAAGGCGACCCTGCATCGCTTCTGCGGTACTAGAGACAATCTGGTCAGCTTGCTGGAAGGTTACGGCGAGCAAGTTCTGCGTCAAGTGATCGCCGATGCCGATCTGAAAAGCAGTGAACCGCTTGCGGCATTGCGACGCTTGATCACCGAGCATTTCAAGCACCGCGAAATGATGGTGTTCCTGCTCTTCCAATACCGCCCGGACACCTTTGACGGCAGTGAGGCCAACCAGGGTTGGCGAGCCTACGCCGACGCGCTGGACGACTATTTCCTGCGTGGTCAGCAAGCCGGGTTTTTCCGCATCGATATCAGCGCTGCAGTGTTTACCGAGATGTTTCTTAGCCTGGTCTACGGAATTGTCGATGCCGAACGCCGCGGTCGCGCGGCCAGTGCAACATCTGCGTTGACGCTCGAGAATCTTTTCCTCAATGGCGCCGTGGCGGCATCTCGCTAGTTTATGCCCGGATAAAAAAATGCCCCTGATCGCTCAGGGGCAAAAGCGGTTGGCCAGACCAACCAAAGGATCGATGGGCTATCCCCGCGCAGGCCAGCCACCACCGAGGGCGCGGAACAGGTCGACAAGCGATTTTTGCCGCTCGATACTCGCCTCGATAGCGGCCGCTTCGTTCAGGTAGGTGTTGCGCTGCGCATCCAGGTACCGCAGATGGCTGTCCACGCCACCCTCGTAGCGAGCCTTCGCCAGTGCCAGGCTCGCCCGGCTGGTGTCGGCCAACGCTTTGCGTGCGATCTCCTCACGCCGCAAGGTATCACTGGCGGCCAGTGCATCGGCCACTTCCCGGAAGGCGGTCTGGATCGTGCCTTCGTAAGCTGCAACCGCCGAGTCCTTGCGCGCCTCGGCCAGGCTCAGGGCAGCCTTATTACGCCCGGCGTCGAACAGCGGCAATGTCAGTTGCGGCATGAAGCCCCAACTGCGCGAGCCACCCTCGAATAGCCCGGACATCTGCGCGCTGGAGGTACCGAAGCTGCCGGTCAGGCTGATCCGCGGAAAGAACGCCGCCCGTGCCGCGCCGATATCAGCGTTACGCGCCCGCAGCCGGTGCTCGGCGGCAAGAATGTCCGGACGCCGCTCGATCAGTGCCGACGGTGCACCCGGGGCGATGTCCTGCAACACCATCGGCGCCTCAGGCCGTTGGGCAGGGATCACCTTGGCCGCGCTGGCGTTACCGAGCAGCAGCACCAGAGCGTTGTAAGCCTGCTGCTGTTCGCGCAGGATGGACTCCAGCTCTGCCCGCGACTGCTCGACCAGCCCCAGTGCCTCCTGATGGTCCAGCGCTGTCGCGGTGCCTACGGTGCGGCGCTGGCCGACCAGGGCGAGGGAGTCTTCGCGGCTGCCAAGGGTCTTCCGAGTCAGCGCCAGGCGTCGCTCGGCGCCATCAAGGGTCAGATAGGCCTGGCTGACCTCGGCGATCAGGGCAATATGTGCAGCCCGGCTGACCTCCTCGGTTGCCAGATACTGCTCAAGCGCTGCGTCGCTCAGGCTTTTCACGCGGCCGAACAAGTCGATTTCGTACTCCGGCAGCGACAGCCCTACCTGATAAGTGCTGTTGACGCCTTCACGGCCATCGCTGGAAAGGTCCGACGGTAAATGCTGGCGATTGCCCGAAGCGCCGGCGTTCAGCCCTGGCATGCGGTCGGCACGCCGAATGCCATATAGCGCACGGGCCTGCTCGATATCGAGCAAGGCCTGGCGCAGGGAACGGTTGTTGCCCAGTGCGCTGCCGACCAGCTGGCGCAGCGTAGGGTCAACAATGAACGCCTGCCAGTCCAGCTGCGCCACGGCCTGGCCCTGCTGCCCGGTGGCATTGCCCCATTGCGCCGGCACCGGTGCCTCGGGGCGCTGGTAGGTCGGCGCCAGCGAGCAGCCGACCAGGGCACAGGCCAGCGCGAATGGAATTGCAAGATTACCCATGACCATTACTTCACCACCTCGACAGCGTGTTGCATGTGGGCCGGCTTGCGCTTGAGCAGCTTGAGCACCCAGACGAAACAGATCGGCACGAACACCACGCCCAGCAAGGTTGCGCTGAGCATCCCACCAATCACTCCGGTACCAATGGCGCGCTGGCTGGCCGCGCCAGCGCCGGTGGCGATGGCCAGCGGCACCACGCCGAGGATGAAGGCCATGGAGGTCATCACGATCGGGCGGAAGCGCAGGCGCGCGGCCTCGATGGCGGCGTCGCTCAAGCTGTAGCCCTTCTCCCATAGTTCCTTGGCGAACTCGACGATCAGGATCGCGTTCTTCGCCGCTAGGCCGATGATGGTGATCAGGCCAACCTTGAAATACACATCGTTGGGCAGACCGGTGAGCAGTACCGCCCACACCGCGCCCAGCGCACCAATCGGCACGATCAGCATCACCGTCAGCGGGATCGCCCAGCTCTCGTAGAGCGCTACCAGCAGCAGGAACACCACCAGGATGGCCAAGGCGAACAGGCCGGCGGCCTGGCCGCTGGACACCTTCTCCTGGTACGACAGGCCGGTCCAGGCGTAGCCGATCCCCGGCGGCAGCTCACTGACCAGGCGCTCCATCTCGGCCATGGCCTGGCCGGTACTGTGGCCCGGCGACGCGTCGCCAGCGATGCGGATCGACGGGTAGCCGTTGTAGCGCACCAGTTGCACCGGCCCTTCTTCCCACCGGGTGGTGACGAAGGCACTGAACGGCACTTGCTCGCCTTGGGCGTTCGGCGCATACAGGTGCAGCACGCTCTCCGGGGTCATGCGTGCGCCCTGCTCGGCCTGCACCACCACGCGCTGCTGGCGCCCGGCGTTGCTGAAGTCGTTGATCACCGCAGAACCAAAGGCGGTGGCCAGGGTGTTGTTGATCGACTCGAAGTTCACGCCCAGGGCGCGGGCCTTCTCGCGGTCGATCTGCACGCGCAACTGCGGCGCCTCGGCCAGGCCTTCCATCATTGCGTAGAGGATCACCGGGTTGTCATTGGCGCGGGCCAGCAGTTGATCGCGGGCGGCCAGCAATGCCTCGCGCCCAAGGCCGCCACGGTCCATCAGGCGCAGGGCGAAACCACCGGAGTTGCCCAGGCCGTCGATTGGCGGCGGCATGACCGCGGTGATGGCACCGTCGCCGTTGGCAACGAACTGCTCATTGACCACGGCAGTTTCAGCTGCTGCGGATTGCTCCTCGCCACGTAACGACCAGTCTTTGTAGGTCGGGAAAGCCAGCGCGGCATTCTCGCCCTGGCCCGAGAAGCTGAAACCAGTCACGACAATAGTGTTGGCGACAGCCTCTCGGGACATCAGGAAAGCTTCCAGTGTCTCGGCAGTGTGATCAGTACGCACCCGGCTGGCGCCCGGCGGCAACTGCACGTCGACGATGCCGTAGCCCAGATCCTCGGCGGGGACAAAAGCCTCAGGTACTCGTACATAGGAGTAACCGAGGACCACCAGGATGCCCACGTAGGCCAGCATCCAACGCCCGGCACTCGCCACCAGGGCACTGTTCATTACCGAGTAACGTTCTGTCATGCGGGCGAATGTGCGGTTGAAAGCACCAAAGAAACCGCCCTTTTCATGATGCCCATGTGCTACCGGCTTGAGCAGCGTGGCGCACAACGCGGGGGTGAAGGTCAGGGCCAGGAAGCCAGAGAACAGGATCGATACCGCCAGCGACACCGAGAACTGCTGATAGATCACCCCCACCGAGCCGGACATGAACGCCAGCGGCAGAAACACCGCTGCCAGCACCATGGTGATACCGATGATCGCTCCGGACACCTGCCCCATCGCCTTGATGGTTGCGTCTACCGGGGACAACCCTTCCTCGGCCATCAGGCGCTCTACGTTCTCCACAACCACGATGGCGTCGTCCACCAGGATGCCGATAGCCAGCACCATGCCGAACATGGTCATCATGTTCACCGAGAAACCGAGCAGTTTCATGATCATCAGCGTGCCGAGCAGGCACACCGGCACCACGATCGACGGGATCAGGGTATAGCGCACGTTCTGCAGGAACAGGAACATCACAAGGAACACCAGCACCATGGCTTCGATCAAGGTGTGGATCACCTTCTCGATGGCCACGTCGACGAAGCGCGAGGTGTCGTAGGGCACCGAATACTCGACGCCCTCGGGGAAGAACTGCGCAAGTTCCGCCAGGCGTTCCTTGACCAGCGTCGCGGTCTGGATGGCGTTGGCTCCAGGGGCCAGTTGCACTGCAGCTACCACTGCGGGTTTACCATCCAGGCGCGCTGACAGGTTGTAGTTCTCGCTACCGATGGCCATGCGTGCGACATCACCCAGGCGCACGCTGGAACCGTCCGGGTTGGCACGCAGAACGATACCGGCGAACGCTTCGGGGGTTTCCAGGGTGCCTTGCACGGCCAAGGTCGCGGTCAGTTCCTGCTCGCTGGCGCCCGGCGTGCTGCCGAAGCTGCCAGCAGGTACCTGGACGTTCTGACCTCGGATGGCATTGCTGATGTCGTCGATGGAAAGGCCGTAGCCCACCAGTTTCTGCGGGTCGACCCAGACGCGCATGGCCGCTTCGGAGGCGAAGAACTGCAGCTTGCCCACGCCGGGTACGCGCAGCAGTTCGTTATTGATGTTACGCGCCGCATAGTCTGCCAACGCCGTTACGTTGTCGCGCCCACCTGTCGCACTGGTCAGGGCATACATCAGCAGGAAGCCCGAACTGGCCTGCTCCACCTTCAGTCCCTGGGTCAGCACAGCCTGGGGCATACGCGCCTCGGCCTTCTTCAGGCGGTTCTGCACATCGACCTGGGCCATGTCCGGCAGCGTACCGGGTTCAAAAGTCACCATCACCTCGGCGACACCGTTGGAGTTGTTGGTGGACTCGTAGTACAGCAGGCCCTTCGCGCCGTTGAGCGACTCTTCGATGATGCTGGTCACCGATTCCACTAGCACCTTGGCGGAAGCCCCCGGGTAGGTGGCGGTGATGGAAATCTGTGGCGGCGCCACGCTGGGATACTGGGCCACCGGCAGCGCCGGGATCACCAGCAGGCCGGCCAGGGAAATGAACAGCGCCACGACCCAGGCAAAATTCGGCCGATTGATGAAGAACTTGGACATCTCGCTAACCTCGTCTTAGTGCGCCGCGGCCTGTTGCGCCTGAGCCGGCGCCACGGGCATGCCAGGGGCCAATCCGGCCGGGCTGCCGACAATGACCTGGTCACCGGCACGCAGGCCTTCGCTGATTTGCCAGCGCGAGCCTTGCATCACGCCGGTACGCACGCTGCGCACCTCGGCCAGGTTGTCGGATCCCACCACCATCACCCGTGCCATGCCGTCGCTGCCACGCTGCACCGCCCGTTGCGGCACCAGGATGGCCTGCTGGTCGGTGCCCTGTGGGGTGCGCACACGCACATACATGCCTGGCAGGAGGATTCCGTCGCGGTTGTCGAAGCGCCCGCGCAAGGTGACCTGGCCCGTGCCGCGGTCAACCGCGACATCAGTGAACATCAGTGCGCCTTCGCGCTGGTAGCCGGTGCCTTCGACCTGGGCGCTCAGGACCTTATCTTCGCCGCCTGTCAGGGCACCTTCCGTGAGCGCCTGACGCAGACGCAGGGCATCGGCGGCAGACTGTGTGAAGTCGACGTAGATCGGATCGAGCTGCTGGATGCGTGCCATCAACGTGGCGTCGCCCTGCCCGACCAGCGCACCTTCGGTGGTCAGGGCACGCCCGATGCGGCCGGAAATGGGCGCGGTTACCGTGGCGTAGCCAAGGTTCAGGCGTGCGGACTGCACGTCGGCCTGTGCCGTACGCACAGCGGCCTGGGCACTGCGCAGTTCGGCGGTGGCACTATCGAAATCTTGCTGGCTGACAGCTTCGATCTTGACCAGGGGCTCGTAGCGCTTGACCCGCGCCTGAGCCTCTTGCTGTACCGCCTGAGCACGCGCCAGGTCGCCTTCGGCGCGCGCCAGGGCCACCTTGAATGGCTCAGGGTCGATCTGGAACAGCACGTCGCCGGCCTTGACATCGGCACCTTCTTCAAAACGCTTGTGCAAGACGATACCGGCCACACGGGCACGCACCTCGGCTACGCGCATCGGCTCGACCCGGCCAGGCAGCGTCGAGGCGAGCGCCAACTGTTCGGTCGTCACCGTCACGGTCTCCACGGGCATAACCGCTGCAGAGGCGGCCTGTGGCTCCTCACCCGCTCCGCAACCGGCCAACGCCACCGCAACAGCTAGCAGCCCACCCATCCCTATCGTATGTATCTTGCCCATCATTCACCACAGCCTTGATTGAAAACGACCCGGATGATATCTTCGAATCACTATTGAGTCAATTCTGTCTCATTAGAATCAAAAAAGAACATGCATCATCTGATCGCGGCCGTGCCACGTTGCACCGCCTCTCGGCATTGATCGCGAGTTGATCACCGGCTTTCCTCCAAGGCGCAGCGAGCCGCCTACAGAGCACTGCAAACACAACAGAGGTATTGGATGAAAAACCTGTTTAGAGGCGATGTCGTCACCATCAAAAGCGGTGGCCCGCGGATGACCATCACGAACATCAGGCAACAGCGTTCCATCTCCGGCTTTCCCGCAACGGCATTTGCGCTATGTCAGTGGTTCGAAAATGACGCCTTCATGGAGAAATGGTTTGACACCATCGTTCTGCAAGCCGCGAAAGAAGCACCAGGTGGCACCACGCGATAAAGCGACGCGGAACTGGCAACGGCCCGTAGAAAACGATAACCAAGGTTGAACCTTGGTTATCGATGTTATCGGCGCCGGTATCTTCGGGTCTGGATGCCAGCTCGTTCAGATGGCCATTTCGCCGACCCTAGTTGTGCTCTTGCGACACCTCTGAATGTTCCGCGTGTCGAGGTTGAACATTTCGATGTTCCCATTGCAGCAAAAGCGACAAGGCACTGGGTAGAACGGTCAACGTAATGATCGTGGCAACGGCAAGCCCGCCGATGACCGAAAAAGCCATGGGCCCCCAGAAAATCTGAGGCGCGATTGGAATCATCCCAAGAATTGCCGCACACGCCGTCAACACAATGGGGCGCGCCCGGTGAATGGCGGCATGCGTGATAGCCTCACGCGGCGACTGGCCGGTACTGATGTTGATATCCACTTCTTCGATCAGGATAACGGCATTGCGGACGATCATACCGACAAGTGCAATTACACCAAGCTGTGCGACGAACCCCATAGGTGTCCCGGTCGGCAACATCGCCATGACCACACCGATCAAGCCGAACGGCGCCATCGCCAGCGCCAGGAACATCCGCGAGAAACTACGCAACTGCACCATCAACAGCACGCACATCACCAACGCCGTAATAGGCAGAACAGCAGCCAGTGACGCACTGCCTTTGGCAGCCTCCTCGACTGCTCCGCCTGTCGCGATGTTGTAGCCCTTGGGTAGCAGCGCAGCAAAATCCGCTACCGCTGGCGCCAGTGCCTGCACAACTGTTGCAGCCTCGAGCCCTTCGCGAACATCCCCTTGAACAGTGATCAAAGGAAGACGCTGCCGTCTCCAGATGATCGGGTCTTCGACGCCATAGCTGAGGACAGCAATCTGGCTCAAGGGAATGGTATGGCCTTGAGGTGTACGTATCTGCAGGTTCGCAAGGGTCGCAAGGTCGGTCCGTTCGCCGCTTTGCGCCCGTACGATCACGTCCACAAGACGGTCCTTGTCACGCACACTGGTCACCGCAGAACCAGAGAAAATCGTCGCCAAGGCACTGGCAACGTCCTCTGAAGACAGGCCCAATGCTCGTGCCTGGGTCTGGTCAACCTTGACCAGGACGCTTCTTTGCGGCTCGCCTGATAGAAGGTGGACCTCACGGGTGTCGGAGTTGGCAGATAAAATGTTGGCCAGGCGCGACGCCAAATCACGGACCGTGGCCTGATCCGGGCCGGTGACACGGTACTTCAACGGCCAGCCCACCGGCGGGCCCAACTCAAGCGGAGTCGCGCGCGCGATGAGGCCGGAAAACTCTGTTTTGAAACTCTCAGCCAGGCGTGCCTGCAGGGCATCCCGTTCTTTGACCCCTTTGGCGATCACGACAGTTTGAGTGATGTTCTCGTTCTGCAGCAAAACTTCCATGGGCAGATAGAAACGGATAGCCCCAGAGCCGATATAGGTTGAAAAACGCTCGACAGCAGGGTCAGCTTTAAGCAACTTCTCGAGCTTTGCCGCTTCGCGCTCCGTCGCATCCAGGGAAGCATTTTGCGGCAGCGTCAGGCTTACCAGCAGCTCTGGCCTGTCCGAGGGCGGAAAGAACTGCTGCTCAAGATAAGATGCAGCGCCGAGGGAGGCGACAAAAGCCGTGACTGCAGCGCCGAGCGTTATTGCGCGATGCTGCAGAACCCAGCCCAAGGCCCGCCGGTAGGCGCCCATGAGTTTACCTCCGCCATGCTCATGGTGCGGCAGAGCCTTAGGTAGAATCAGGGTGCCAAGCAAGGGTGAAAACAGAACCGCTACCACCCAGGATGCTGATAATGAAATCAATACCACCATGAACATCGAGTAGCAGTATTCGCCGGCACTTGAAGCCGCGAAGCCAACTGGAATGAATCCGGCAATCATGACGAGCGTGCCCGTCAACATTGGAAACGCTGTTGACTCGTAGGCAAAGCTCGCCGCCCGCGACAGGTTCCAGCCTTCTTCCAGTTTCCCGACCATGGCCTCGACGGTGATCATCGCGTCATCGACAAGCAGCCCCAACGCAATAATCAACGCGCCCAAAGAGATTCGCTGAAGACCGATACCCATGATCTCCATCCCGATGAACGTCAGCGCCAACACGAACGGGATCGAAATACTCACAACCAGGCCGGCACGCACACCGAGTGACAGAAACGACACTGCCAGGACGATCGCAACTGCCTCAGCCAACACCGTCAAAAACCCGCTAACCGCCTGCTTCACGACAGTAGACTGGTCGGCTACCAGCGCCATTTCGATACCGTAGGGAAGGGTCGCTCCGACCTCATTCATACGGGCCCGCACCGCCTCTCCAAACTCCAGGAGATTGCCGCCTGCGGCCATCGAAACGGCAAGGCCGAGCGCTTTTTCGCCGTTCACCCGGAACAATGGCGCTGGCGGGTCGGCCGGGATTCTCCGGATATCGACAAGCTCGGTCAGTGGCACAAACCGGTTGTCAGCTCGCAACGTCAAACTGCGCAAACTTTCCTCGGAGGCAAACCCTCCGCTCACTCGCAGAGCGATCTTGTCATCAGGCAACCGTACCGTTCCGGAAGGAATGACAGCGTTTTGCGCCTTCAGCGCGTGCAGGATCGCCTCTTCGTCCAAGCCAAAAGCCGCAAGCCTGGCAGGCGAAAACTCCACGACGATCTGCTCCTCTTGCACACCGAGCAGTTGCACCTTGCCAATGCTGGGAAGGCGCAGTAGCTCCGCACGCACTCCCTCAAGGTAGTCACGCAGCTCCCGATCGGAAAAGCCTTCGCCGGTAAAGCCGAAAATCTGGCCATAGGTATCGCCAAACTCGTCGTCAAAAAATGGCCCTTGAACACCCGCCGGAAGCGTTGCGCCGATATCTGCCATTTTCTTGCGAACCTGGTACCACGCGTCAGGTACGATCCGCGACGGAGCATCATCACGCAGGTTGACCATGATGACGGTTTCGCCGGGACGCGTGTAGCTATCGAGTCGGTCGAGATAGGGTATCTCTTCCAGCTTCTTTTCCAGCCGATCAGTCAGCAGGTTCGTCGTGTCTTCAATGTTCGCGCCTGGCCAGCGCGCAGCCACCACCATGGTTTTGATGGTGAATGCAGGATCTTCGTTTCGGCTCAGGTTTTCATAGCTGCTCATTCCGCCCACGAGCGTAATGAGCATCAGGAAAAACATTAGAGGCTTTTGACCGATCGACCACGCCGAGAGGTTGAAGCCTGACTGCTCTTTATCGAGTTTTGGCTTCGAGCTCATTTCGTCACCTGCTCTGCGTCATACGAGACTTTTTGCCCAAGTCTGAGTTTGCTCACCCCAGCGGTTACGACCGCCTCACCTTCCGTTAGCCCGGATTCGATGATCGTCTGGCCAGCCGTGTAGCGCGCAACTACGACTGGTTTGCGCACAAGTTCATGCGTGGTGGGCTGGACGACATATACAGCAGGCGTACCACCGTCACTGGTCAATGCAGAGGCTGGCAGGATGACCAGAGGCTTGCCACTCAAAACAAGGCGCCCGGTCACGGTAGCCCCAAGCGTCATAACAGGAGGCGCATCCGGTAAAGCAACACGAACCCGGTAAGTACGTGTTGCCACATCAGCAGTAGGGCTTGCATCGCGAATTGAGCCGATGACTTTGATCGACGGGTCAGATACGAGTGCCACTTCCACTTTCACATCGGACGGAACCGATGTGTAAAGCCGCTCGGACACGTTGAAGACTGCAACGCGGTCGTTTGTCGAGGACAGCTTGATCGCCAATTGCCCCGCATCGACGACTTGTCCTGCGTTCACAGCGACAGCGCTGACGATGGCTGCGTTTGGCGCACGCAGCTCCGTGTAGGAAAGCTTGTCGCGTGTCGTAAACAATCTGGTTTTCGCAACATTCAGTCTTGCGTTCGCGGCTCGCCAGTTTGCCTCGGCCTCTTCAACACGTACACGCGCGACGAACTGTTTGTCAAACAGCGTGCGTTGTTGGCTCAACTGAGACCTGGCAAGCTGCTCGGTCGCTTCGGCACTTGTCAATTCGGCTTCCGCGGCCCGCAGTTCATTTTGCACATCATTAGGTTCGAGCGTCGCCAGAACCTGCCCCTTGGCAACGCTCATTCCGACTTCCGCGGTTCGAGTGGCTACGCGCCCGCCGATGCGAAAGCCGAGATCGGTCACGACCTGAGCTTGTACCTCTCCCGTCTGGGCAACCTCCTCACCGATGGTGGCGGCCTTTACGATCTGGGTCCGAACGGCGCGTAGCGGTTCCTCTGAACGAACCTCCTCACGACACCCGACAAGCGCAAGGCCCAGACTGCCCAATAAACCGCATGCCAGTACCGACTTGAGCAGCGTCATGTCAAATGCCCTCTTCATGAAATGGTTCCGCACGGCTGGTGCCCCAGGGCGCATTCGCAGCCGGTTTCTCGATACATTCCCTGCTCCTGCAGGGGGCTTGCCTCAAGCGCAAAGCAAAACAGCGTTCTGCTCGTCACTACCTCCTTGTCCAGGCTCAGCAGGAGCTGTCACAGCATGGGCGAGGTACGCAATCCAAAGGCCGTGACTGAACACAAGGCAATTACCGCTGTTCAACCGTTGCCTCAGCACGACCCAAGCATTAGCATATCACTCGTTATTGTAAAAGCAGTCCTATCCATGTGCATAGAGGGCAAGCGCCTGTGCGCCGAGTGCTGCGACCTCAGGCTGTTCGACAAAACGGCCGCCAAAGGCGGGACAAGCCAAGCCGAATACGTATCCACAAATCAGTACTGAAGGATTGCCACCATGCTGCGCAAACTCTCACTGGCGATAGCCGTGTCTTGTGCGTCCAACGGAGTGGTCTGGGCAGCTGACGTGCCCCAAACAGTGAAGACCGACCTGGTCAGCGTCTACCAGGAAGCGGTCGACAATAATGCTGACCTGGCTGCAGCCCGCGCCGATTATGGCGCCCGCCGCGAAGTGGTGCCGCAGGCCCGTGCCGGGTTGCTGCCCAATCTTTCGGCCGGTGCCGAGATGCAGAACACCCGCACCAAGTTCGACGAGCCGTCGGCCACCAGCAACCGCAGCGGCAATACCTGGAGCGCGACCCTGGCGCAACCGATCTTTCGCGCTGACCGCTGGTTCAAGTTGCAGGCGGCCGAGGCGGTCAACGAACAGGCGGCACTGGAGCTGTCGGCGACCGAGCAGAACCTGATCCTGCAAACCGCGCAAAACTACTTCGCCGTGCTCCGCGCCCAGGACAACCTGGCCGCGACCAAGGCTGAGGAAGCTGCCTTCAAGCGCCAGCTGGACCAGTCCAACGAACGGTTCGACGTCGGCCTTTCCGACAAGACCGACGTACTGCAATCCCAAGCTAGCTATGACACGGCACGGGCCAACCGGATCATTGCCGAGCGCCAGGTACAGGATGCCTTCGAGGCACTGGTTACCCTGACCAACCGCGAGTACACCTCGATCCAGGGCGTGGTGCATACCCTACCGGTACAGGTGCCAACGCCCAACGACGCCAAGGCCTGGGTTGAAACCGCCGGGCGCCAGAACCTCAACCTGCTGGCTACCAACCACGCGGTCACCGCTGCCGAGGAAACCCTGCGCCAGCGCAAGGCCGGCCATGCGCCGACGCTGGATGCGGTTGCCAAGTACCAGAAAGGCGACAACGACAATCTTGGCTTCACCAACTCGGCTGCCCAGCCAAACGTGCACTACAGTGGCGACGTCGAGCAGACCAGCATCGGCCTGCAGTTGAACATCCCGATCTACAGCGGCGGCCTGACCAGTTCGCAGGTGCGCGAGGCCTACCAGCGCCTGAGCCAGAGCGAGCAGCAGCGCGAAAGCCTGCGCCGCCAGGTGGTGGAAAACACCCGCAACCTGCACCGCGCGGTGAACACCGACGTGGAACAGGTGCAGGCGCGCAAGCAGTCGATCATCTCCAACCAGAGCGCGCTGGAAGCCACCGAGATCGGCTATCAGGTGGGTACCCGCAACATCGTCGACGTGCTCGATGCCCAGCGTCAGCTGTACACCTCGGTGCGCGACTACAACAACAGCCGCTATGACTACATCCTCGACAACCTGAGCCTGAAGCAGGCGGCCGGCACCTTGAGCCCGCAAGACCTGGAGGACCTCAAGCGGTACCTGAAGCCGGACTACAACCCGGACAAGGACTTCCTGCCGCCGGATTTGGCGGCTGCAGCGCAGAAGAATCTCGAGCGCAGCCGCTGAGGCGTCTTGCTTGCGTATCAGGGTAGTGATAGATTCGACCCCAGTGAGTCTTTATTGGCTCATATGAATCCATAAAGAACATTTCCAGGTATCTCGCTACACGTGAGGGGCTCACATGGAAAGGGTAATCACGAATGACTTCGCCCCTCACAAAACTACCGAAAGCCAGCACAGCTGTATCCCAGGACTTACTTCGCGAAAAATCGATCAGACGCTGACGACAGCACTGTTCAAATAATGCGCCGCCCTCCCCCCGGGCAATTGCCAAGGAATAGAAATGCTTTTAAGAACCACCGCTATGCTACTTGCATTTTGCAGCCTGCCATTGTTGGCTGCCGAGCACGAGCTTCCCTCGGGCAAGGACGTCATGCGACAGAACCAGGCACAGATACAGAACAACCTGGATGATGCCGACTACAAACGCAAAATCGTGGTTAAAAACAACATGGGCCTGGAGGGTCAGGAAAACGAAAAATTCTGGCCGATCTATAACACCTACCGGGCAGAGGCCCTGAAAATCAACAAGAACATCCTGGAAACCATGATCGACTACGGCCAGGCCTATAACAAAGGCTATGTGACCGATGAGCTGGCCACAGAGTTGCTCGATCGGATTTACACCCTCCAGGAAGACCACATAGAACTCCGTGAGAAGTACACACGGCGCATCGCTAGTGCTGTTTCCCCTAAACGCGCCATGCGTTTCCTGCAGATTGAAACACAGCTGGACGCGCTACTCGAACTTGATATCAGCCGGAAAACTCCGTTAGCGGAGTAGGACAGCATAGTGATGCCCGTCCTGGACGAGATGCGTAGCAACTTCGCAAGCCAGGCGCGAGCGCTATAACAATATCCCTTATCTAAAAACAAAATCTTGAGAGCATGACCATGAAAAGCGCCTTGGTATCGATATTTTCCGTCTGTGTGTCACTCACCTCCCTGGCCCATGCGGCACAGCCCCCAGAGAGCGTGTTCAATCGCAGTTGCCAGATGTGCCATAACGGCCAGCTACCGATGGCGCCGAAGAAAGGTGACGCCGAAGCCTGGAAGCCGCGGCTCGCTCAAGGCAAGGATGTGCTGGTCAAGCATGTCACGGAAGGTTTCAACGCCATGCCTGCCCGCGGCTTGTGCATGGACTGCACAGCAGAGGACTATGCAGCGGTGATCGACTGGATGTCCAAGCCTTGAGCTGATTGTTCTCAGAAACACATATTCACATAACTGTTGTTGTCATATATGTGACTGCTTGCTAGCCTCCTGGATACCTACAAAAAAACGGTCCGGGAGGACGCTCATGCAAGACTCGATAAGCAGGGCTTTTCATGAAGATGGCGCCGTGTTGGTCAAGGGGCTTCTGAACCAGGAGCAACTGGCGCGCTGTCGTGAAGCGTATGACTGGGCCGTGGAAAACCATGGTCCCCATGCAACCCGAATGTTCGCTGGCACTACGCAGCAGTCGCATGTCGACAATGCCAACCCGGTGGCCAAACAGCGCCTCGAAGCGCTTGTCGAAACCCTGCCGCTGGGCAACCTCTTTGCCCGGATCTGGGGTTCGCGGAATGTCTGGTATTTTGCTGAAGAGGTCTTCCTGAAAGCCGGCGGGCAAGGCTCCCGGACCCTCTGGCACCAGGACACCTCCTACCTGCCCTGGGCCGGCGAGCATTGGGGCAATGCCTGGATCAGCTTCGAATCCATCCCGCAACGCAACGCCCTGGAGATCATCCGTGGTTCGCATCGTGGGCCACGCTACGATGGCACCACGTTCGCCGACCCTGATGATCCGACGCAACCGCTGCACGACAACGGCGCCCTTCCCCGCCTGCCCGACATCGAAGCCGAGCGCAAACTGAACCCACACGCTTACGATGTGCTGTCGTGGGCCACCGAACCCGGTGACGTGATCCTGCTGCATCCGGCGTCCTTGCACGGCGGCGCTCCAGTCGACAGCGACTTCCCCAGCCGCCACACCTTCGTTTTCCGCTTCTTCGGTGACGACGCCACCTTCAAGCCGCTACCGAAGGAAAGCAAAGCGGGATACCCACCGCAAGGCGTGCTATTCACCGAAGAGCTCAAGCAGCTCACGGCCGGTGCCGCGTTTCGCCATCCCACCTTCCGCCAGGTTGTCTGAACAGGAGGCACCATGAATACCACCCCCTTGAAACGGCTATCGATCAATCCACCGCCAACCCAGCTGTTCTACGATCAGTTTCACTATTCCCAGGCAACCCGCGTTGGCGACCTCATCTGGGTATCGGGGCAGGTCGGCATCGACAGCGAAATGAAACCTGAAAGCGACGTGGCAGCCCAGACACACCTGGCATTCCAGTCGCTTGCCAAGGTGCTGCAAGCGGCTGGTGCAGGCCTGGAGGATGTGGTCGAACTGACCACTTTTCACACCCGGCTACGGGCTGACATGCCAGTATTCGCCAGTATCAAGGATGAATACTTCCCCTCACGGTATCCTTCCTGGACTGCGGTCGGTATCACAGAGCTAGCCCTGCCAGAGCTGGTAGTGGAGATTCGCGCGGTAGCTGTAGCAGGAAGCGGTAGCGCCTGACTCGGCGGTGATTGGCAAAGGCCCGGCTGCCGCTTCAATCGGCGTGGAGAATCATTCCTGTCTTCAGGCAGGTGTAATCCACGCTCGATTTCTCTATGCTGAGCCAACCGTGGAAGCCAGCCACCTGATCCAGAAACGTTTTCGTCCTGAAATCCTGAGACCCCATGCCTGATTCCAAGTCACCTTCCAGAACAGCCACCACTTCCGCCGGTACGAGTGCACCTCGCAGTTCAACACGCCGGGGACGGCCCGTGGGCGACCGCGACGCCAAGCGTGCAGAATTGCTGGAGGCGGCCATTACCGTGATCGCGCGGGATGGCTACGCCGGGGCTTCGATGCGCAATGTCGCAAAACACGCAGGCTGCACCACAGGCGCGGTGACCTATTACTTCGCCAACAAGGAAGAGATGATCACTGAGGTCGCCCAGAGCCTGTTCGACCAGGTCGACACGATGTTGGCAGCGAATCAGGCGGAGATGAACATTCCCGCGTTGCTCCGGCAGTGGATGGAGTGGGTCAACGACGGCGAGTCGACGCTCTGGCTTTCCTGGTTGCAATTGCTGACCCATGCACGGCACGAGCCGGCGTTCGCACATGTCATCAAGCAGCGCTATGCCAGATTCCGCCAGGTGTTTACCGTGGTGATCGAGGAAGAGCAGCGCCAAGGCAAAGTCCGCGACGACCTACCGCCGGATGTACTGGCCGACCAGATCAGCACCATCTGCGACGGCTGGCTGATGATGATGCCGATCGAGCCCGAGCGCTTCAGCGCCGAGCGCGGGAATACCCTGCTCGATGCTCTCATCACGCTGATAGCGCCCCCTGCCAAGCACAGGCGCTCGCGCAAAGCCTGATCGAAGCAGAACCATAAGGCGTAGGCCAGACGGGTATTCGTCCGGCCTTGGCTAATCTCGCCTTGCCTTTGGGCGGTGAAGCTTCCTACTTGGACGCGTTCTTGTACACGCTCAGTGCCCTGTTGGCTGCGGCCAGGCACCCTTTCCCATCGCCCTTTTCCCGAGCTTCCTTGGCCTGCGCAATCAGTTTGCGAATATCCGTGGCCACTCCACCGTGTTGGCCGGCGCCCTCGGAACGCTCGATAGCGTCGAGCTGGTCGATCTTGGCAGTACAGTTGTCGGCTTCGGTCTTGTCCGCGGCATAGACCACTGGCGCGCAGATGATCGATGCAACGGCTATCACTTTCAACATGTTCATGGGTAGCTCCTCGGGTTGTGTGCAGCAAATTTGGATAACGCCGACTATTTAATATAGGTCGCGTAGGGATCGACGCCCGATTTTCGTGGCTGAAACGATGACTGGACGCTCGCTCCCTCTTTGCACGACGATCGCGCTGCGCTATTTTACATAACTACGGTTATTTAAATACAACAATAGCGTGCCGAGGCAAAAAAATGAACACTGAAGACACGTCTTCGCCGGCATGCCGCCGGCGTCTGCTTCTGCAGGTGCTCGCTGGCGTGGCGTTGGCAGGTGGTACGGGGCTCGCCGGGCGAGCGCTGGCCCAGACGGTAGAGGCAGCCCCGTCAGATGTACTGGACGTGGTCGTCATCGGCGCCGGGCTTGCCGGCCTCACCGCAGCCAGAGACCTGCATCGCGCTGGCTGCACCTCCTTCGCCGTACTGGAGGCTCGGGATCGAGTGGGTGGAAGAACCGTCAACCATCAGCTCGGCGGCGGTGTGATCGCGGAGGCCGGAGGGCAATGGGCAGGCCCCGGACAGACGGCCATCTTCGACCTGGCACGCGAACTGGAAGTAGAGACCTTCCCGAGCTATTACCAGGGTCGCAATGTCTATCTGGCGGGCGACGCCCGATACGAGGAAGATCTCAGCGCCGCCCATGGCAACCCTGTCACTGCGAAGCTCAACCAACTATCGCGGAAGGTTCCGAGCAAGGAGCCGTGGACCGCAGCCGATGCGGCCGAAATCGACAAGCTGTCGGTAGCCCAATGGCTGACGAGTCAAGGCATCGACAATGCCAGCCGTTTCAGCTTTGACACCTCAATAGGCCTGACCACCGGTACTCCGCCAGCCAGCCTGGCCCTGCTCCACTACCTCTCACTTATCAACTCGGCCGACTGCAGTATGGAAAAGCTGGAGGGCTTCCATGGCGGCGCCCAGGAGACCCGCTTCGTGGGCGGTTCCCATGTATTGAGCACGCGCATGGCAGAGGCGTTGGGCGACCGCATGAGGCTGTCCAGCCCGGTACGCAAGATCGCCAACTGGGACAGGGACATCGTCGAAATCTACACAGACCAGGGGCTGGTCCGCGCCCGCCAGGTGATCGTTGCACTGCATCCCGCACTGTGCCACCAGATTGTCTTCGAGCCGGCTTTGCCCGAGGGGCGCGCGCAACTGCAACGGCTGTGGCCTGCCCATGCACCGATGCGCAAGACGGTGCATGTCTACGACCGGCCATTCTGGCGAGACAAAGGGCTCAATGGGCAGATCAGCCAGGCCGATGGCCCCCTGATCTTTTCCTGCGACAACTCGCCCGCCGATGGCAGCGTCGGCATCCTTTCGGCGTTCGTGCGCAGCGCCCAGCTAACACATGAAGCCGAACGGGCGAGCCAGACGCTGGCCGGCATTTTTGCCCAGGCATTGGGTGATGAAGCCTTGCAGTTCAGGCAGTACCACGATCACGACTGGGCCAAGGTCGACCCCTGGACCTTGACCTGCGTCGGCGCCATCCCTCCCGGTTTTCTCACCCGTTGGGGCCGCTACCTGAAACCTGCCGTCGGTCGACTGATCTGGTCGGGCACCGAAACCGCTGACATCTGGGCCAGCAGCATGGATGGCGCAGTGCGCTCCGGCCACCGAGCTGCCCTGGAAGCGTTGCAGGCGCTGGTTGCCAATCGGAGGAACGCATGATGAAACGCGCTTTGCTGATAGGTGTTGCGGTCGGCGTTACCGGGCTTGTGCTGGCGGCAGTCATTGCCGGCCCGCAGATGCTAGCGGGCTATCGATTCATGAGTGCACTGGACAGCCATTACGTCCGCTACGACGCCGATGTCGGAACCTGGCCGCAACCCCAGGATACCTGCAACGCATGCCATGGTGCCTCCGGGCAGTCACAGAACGAGCAGTACCCATCCCTCGCCGGGCAGCAGGCCAGCTACCTCCAGACACAACTCAAGGCATTTGCCGAGGGCAAACGGCACAGTGCGCAAATGGAGCCACTGGCCGCCACATTGACCGACGACCAGATCGCGTCGCTGGCGCAGTATTTTGCCCGGCAGACGCCGCTGCGCACCGACACCCCGGCGGCGGATGAGCGGTTGTCGGCCGAGGGCCAGGCGAGCGCCACAGCGCGTGGCTGTAGCGCCTGTCATGGCAGCGATTTCATGGGCGGGGCAGCTGGGCCGCGCCTCGCCGGGCAGGGACAAGCTTATCTGCTCAGCCAGCTCCTGGCGTTCAAGCAGGGCACGCGGACAGACCCGAGTGGGGCCATGAACGCGACCGCCGGTCTACTTTCGCCAGCCGAGGCACAAGCGCTGGCGCACTACCTCGCAGGCCTTGCCGCCGCCAGCCGCTGACCTGTCAAAGGGCGGATGCTCAGCCTCCGCCCCTGTTCCACGGCGTTATCACGCGAGCTTGGTGCGGCGGGGAAAAAACGTTTCGAACTTAAACATAACAGTCGTTGCGTTAAAGTCGAGAGCGGATTACAGTGCAGTAAAACAACAACAATCAACGGAGCGCATCGTATGCACGACTCCATTGCCCCACCCGCTGCCGGCCACCCTCCTCCGGGCCTCAGCACTGCCGTCTCGCGGCTGCCGAACGACTACCGCGTGATCGCGTGCGCGCTGATACCCACCTTTCAATCAATGACCCGGTCAAATTCCGAAGGCGCGGAGACTCCATGAGCAACCTTCATTTCGATACCTTGATCATCGGTGCAGGCCTGTCCGGCATCGGCACGGCGTGCCATCTGATGGACGAGTTTCCCAACCGCAATCTCGCCATTCTGGAACGGCGTGAATGCATGGGCGGAACCTGGGACTTGTTCCGCTATCCAGGCATCCGCTCCGACTCGGACATGCTGAGTTACGGCTACAAGTTCCGCCTGTGGGACAGCCCCAAGGTGCTGGCTGACGGAGCCTCGATCCGGCGCTACATCCAGGACACGGCAAAGCAGTACGGCCTTGCCGACAAGATCCATTACGGCCTCAGGACCCTCAGTGCGAACTGGTGCAGCCAGCAGCGCCTGTGGCAATTGACGGTGCTGCACGAAGCCAGCGGGGATATCCGGCATTACACCTGCCGATTCCTGCTCTGCTGCACCGGCTACTACAACCATGACGAGGGTTTTCTGCCCGCCTTTCCAGGGGAGAACGACTTCAAAGGTGTGCGGATCCATCCCCAGCATTGGCCCGAGGACCTGGACTATCGCGACAAGAATGTCGTGGTCATTGGCAGCGGCGCAACCGCTGCCACGCTGATTCCGGCGATGGCCGACAAGACCCGCCATATCACGATGCTGCAACGCTCCCCCTCGTACATCTACTCGTTGCCTTCGACCGATAAGCTCACGGGCGTGCTCTCCCGCATCATGCCCACAAGCTGGGCGCTCGGCCTGGCACGCAAACGCAACATCATGCTGTACCGCGCCGTTTACATTGCCTGCCGGCAATGGCCACGCCTGATGCGCAGGATCATCCTGGCACACGTGCGCCGCCAGGTAGGCCCGAATGCCGACATGCGCCACTTCACCCCGACTTACATGCCTTGGGACGAGCGCCTGTGCGCCGTACCCGACGGCGACCTGTTCAAGTCCATTCGCAACGGCCAGGCGTCGGTGGAAACGGACCATATCGAGCGTTTCACCGAGCATGGCATTCGACTCAAGTCGGGCAAGGAGCTGCCTGCCGACATCATCATCACTGCCACCGGGCTGCGTTTGCAGTTGCTCGGCGGCATGACCGTCTCGGTCGACGGCACGCCGTACCCGATCGGCGAGCAGATGACCTACAAGGGTGTGCTGCTGGAAAACCTGCCGAACATGGCCTGGATCTTCGGCTACACCAACGTTTCGTGGACGCTGAAGGTCGGCCTGGCCGCCACTTACCTGTGCCGCCTGTTCCGCTACATGGAACAACGCAACCTGGATGTCGTGACGCCTTACGACAACGCCAACAACGCGTTGAGCGACGGGATCCTGAATTCGATGAAGTCCGGCTACATCCAGCGTGACCAGCACTTCCTGCCGCGTCAGGGCCGGTCGCACCCCTGGTTCGTCTTCATGCACTACGGGCGCGACAAGAAGATGTTGCTCAAGGACCCGATCGAAGACCACCACCTGGAGTTCCAGCGCGCCCAGCAACAAGCACTCACCCCGCGGCCCGCCAAGGTCACCGGTTGAACCACGACGCCCACGGCCTCGCCGCCAGTGCGTGAAAAACAAGAAAGGTAAAAGGCTGAATATCATGCTAGGTCAAATGATGACGCTCCCGCTGACCATTCCTTCACTGCTGGAGCATGCGCAGCGGTATCACGGCGATACGGAAATCGTTTCCTGCCTCCCTGGCGGCGCCCTGCACCGCTACACCTATGCCGACGCTCACCAGCGTGCCAGGCAAGCCGCCAACGCCCTGACCCGCCTGGGCGTCAAACCTGGAGACCGGGTGGGTACCCTGGCCTGGAATGGCTACCGTCATTTCGAGCTCTACTATGCGATTTCGGGCATGGGGGCGATCACCCACACCATCAACCCGCGACTGTTCCCGGAGCAGGTCGCGTGGATCATCGGGCATGCCGAAGACGAGGTGGTCTGCTTTGACGAGAGCTTCGCTCCGCTGGTCGCCGACATCGCGGCGCAGTGCCCGAGCGTGAAGCACTGGATCGCCTTGTCGGATGCTGCGCAGATGCCGACTGCGGGCGAGACCCGCCTGCTGTGCTACGAGGAGCTGCTGGCTGCCGAGCCCGCGACGTTCGTCTGGCCGACCCTCGATGAGCATGCGGCGGCGGCGCTGTGCTACACCTCCGGAACCACCGGCAACCCCAAGGGCGTGCTCTACTCCCATCGCGCCACGCTGCTGCACGCGCTGTCCAGTGCCCTGCCCGACTCGCTCTCGCTGTCGGCCCGCGAGGTCGTGGCACCGATCGTGCCAATGTTCCATGTCAATGCCTGGGGGCTGCCGTACTCCGCGGCCTTGGTGGGCGCCAAGCTAGTGCTGCCTGGTGCCGGCCTTGATGGTCAGAGCGTCTTCAAGCTGTTCGAACAGGAAGGTGTCACCTTCTCGGCCGGCGTGCCCACCGTGTGGCTGAGCCTTCAGCAGTACATGCAGCAGACCGGAAAGCGCCTGCCCAGCCTGCAGCGTCTGGTGGTCGGTGGTGCCGCCTGTCCGCCTGCACTGATGCGCAGCTTCGAACAGGAGTTCGGTATCCGGATCCAGCACGCCTGGGGCATGACCGAAATGTCACCGACGGGCACCGTCAATACCTTGAAAGCGTCGCACCTGCCCCTGGACGAAGAAGCGCGCTTTGCCATCAGCATCAAGCAAGGTCGACCACTGTTCGGCATCGAGCTGAAAACCGTGGACGATGACGGCAACGAGGTAGTGCGTGACGGCAAGACCTCGGGAGCCCTGGTCGTACGTGGCCATTGGGTGGTCGATCGCTACTACCGCAGTGATGAAACGCCGCTGGTGAACGGCTGGTTCCCGACCGGCGACGTCGCCAGTCTCGACCAGGACGGGTTCATGCAGATCACCGACCGGGCCAAGGATGTGATCAAGTCGGGCGGTGAGTGGATCAGTTCAATCGAGCTGGAGAACATCGCCATGGGCCACCCTGCCGTCGCTGAAGCTGCCGCGCTGGGCATCGCCCATCCGAAATGGGACGAACGCCCGCTGCTGGTAGTTGTCGCCAAGCCTGGAGAGGCGCCGACCCGTGAGGCGATCCTCGCGCTCTATACCGGCAAAGTGGCACGCTTCTGCATCCCTGACGACGTGGTGTTCGTCGAGGCACTGCCGCACACTGCCACCGGCAAGGTCAGCAAGATCCAGTTGCGCCAGGCGTTGCGTGACTACCAATGGCCGGGCTCACCAGCGCGCGAGGTGGCGTCATGAACGCCCCTGCGAGAAGCCGGGCCGATACCCGTGTCATCGACCCGAGCGAAGGTCGCTGGAAGCGCAGGCTGCTCAACCTGCTATTGCGCCTGTCGGTGAAGTCCCGCCACGGCATGGGTATCGATATCCAGCGCCTGCGCAAGCAGTTCGCGCAGCTGGATCGCCAAGGCCAAGCGCTACCAACGGACGTGCTTCGGACGAGAGTCTCGTGCAACGGTACCCCTGCACATTGGCTGTCGCCGGCCAGTTGCAGGCAGGAGCGCGTGCTGCTGTACATCCACGGTGGTGCGTTCGTCGCCTACACCCCGCAGATTTATGCCGCAATGGTGGCGAACTGGTGCAGACCGCTCAAGGCCAGGGCGCTGATGGTGGACTACAGCCTCGCGCCCGAGTGCCCCTTCCCAACGGCGCTTGATCAGGCTCATGCCACCTACCGATGGCTGCTCGAACAGGGGACCAGGCCCGAACACATCGTGATCGCTGGCGACTCCGCCGGCGGCAACCTTGCGCTGGCGCTGCTGCAGCGGCTCAGGGACGAGGGAGCACAACTGCCAAGCTGCGCAGTGCTGTTGTCACCGTTCCTCGATTTCACCCTCAGTGGTGCGAGCGCGCTGGGCAATGCTCGTCACGACCCGATCTTCACCCTGCCTTTCGCGATCGCTATCCGCGGTTTCTACGCATCGGCCGAAAAACACGCGTCGCCTGAAGTGTCGCCCTTGTTCGGCTCCTTCGCCGGCTTGCCACCACTGCTATTGCAAGTAGGCAGCACCGAAATGCTGCTGGACGACTCGGTCCGCGCGGCGGCCAGCGCGGCGGCGGCCGGAGTGCCGGTTCGCCTGGAAATCTGGCAACAGATGCCACACGTGTTCCAGATGATTGCGGCGCTTCCGCAAGCCCTCCAGGCACAGCGCCATATCCTGGACTTCGTCAACGACCACACGAACTGGGATGGCTAGCGAACCTGTTCCTGTCCTGCCCAGACCTCCCAATGATTCCCCCGAGAACAACAACATGGAATTCGATTATCTGATCGTGGGTGCCGGCTCTGCCGGCTGTGTCCTTGCCAATCGCCTCAGTGCCGATCCCAGTGTCACCGTCTGCCTGCTCGAGGCAGGGCCGGAGGATCGATCACCACTTATCCATACTCCCTTGGGCCTGGCTGCCATCCTGCCAACGCGCCACGTCAACTGGGCATTCAAGACCACCCCTCAGCCTGGTCTGGGCGGGCGGGTAGGCTACCAGCCCCGAGGCAAGGTGCTCGGAGGCAGCAGTTCGATCAACGGTATGATCTACATCCGCGGCCATCAGGACGACTTCAATGACTGGCAGGCGCTGGGCAACGAAGGCTGGGGCTTCGACGATGTTCTGCCGTACTTTCGCAAGAGCGAAATGCACCACGGCGGCAGTAGCGAGTATCACGGAGGCGACGGCGAGCTCTACGTCAGCCCGGCCAATCGCCACGCTGCCAGCGAAGCCTTCGTGGAGTCCGCGCTGCGTGCCGGGCACAGCTATAACCCCGACTTCAACGGTGCCACTCAGGAAGGCGCTGGCTACTACGATGTGACGATTCGCGACGGCCGCCGCTGGAGCACCGCGACGGCATTCCTCAAGCCGGTCCGCCATCGCAGCAACCTTACCGTGCTCACTCATACCCATGTCGAAAGTATCGTCCTGCTGGGCAAGCAGGCGACCGGGGTACAGGCGCAGATCAAGGGCTCGCGCGTGCACCTGAGGGCGCGCAAGGAGGTCATACTGTCAGCAGGCGCCTTTGGCAGCCCGCACTTGCTGATGCTCTCCGGCATTGGTTCGGCAGCCGAACTCGAGCCCCAGGGCATCGCCCCGCGCCATGAGCTCCCGGGCGTTGGCCAGAACCTGCAGGACCACGCGGACGTGGTGCTGTGCTACAAGAGCAACGACACTTCGCTGCTGGGCTTTTCCCTGAGCGGTGGCGTGAAGATGGGCAAGGCCATGTTCGACTACGCTCGCCATCGCAATGGCCCGGTTGCGAGCAACTGCGCCGAGGCCGGCGCGTTTCTCAAGACCGATCCAGGGCTGGAGCGCCCGGATATCCAGTTGCATTCGGTGATCGGCACGGTGGATGACCATAATCGCAAACTGCACTGGGGCCATGGCTTCAGTTGCCACGTGTGCGTGCTTCGCCCCAAGAGCATCGGCAGTGTCGGCCTGGCCTCGCCAGACCCGCGCAAGGCGCCGCGTATCGACCCCAACTTCCTTGCCCACGACGACGATGTCGCAACACTGCTCAAAGGCTACCGCATCACCCGTGACATCATTGCCCAGACGCCCATGGCCAGCTTCGGACTCAGGGATATGTACAGCGCCGGCCTGCACAATGATGAACAGTTGATCGAGCTGCTGCGCAAACGCACCGACACCATCTACCACCCAATCGGCACCTGCAAGATGGGGCAGGACGAGATGGCCGTGGTGGATAGCCAGTTGCGTGTTCATGGTATCGAGGGGCTGCGCGTCGTCGATGCCTCGATCATGCCGACACTGGTCGGAGGCAATACCAACGCGGCCGCGATCATGATCGCCGAACGCGCCGCTGAGTGGATTGCTCACGGCTGACACCCTCGCCCGGACTCAAACCGCCCTGCACCATGCCAGGCATGGGCGGTTTCCACCTACCCGATCTCCCCTCCTCCCGCCCCCAAGCCTGCACGCCATCTGAACTGTGGGAGCGGGCAAGCCCGCGAACACCGTCAAAGCCGGTGCCATGCACTGCACTGCCTGCTTCGAGGGCACGCCCGCTGCCACAGATGGCGCTGCTCGAAGGGCTTGGCGGTTTCCGACCTTTCACATCAACATAAAAAAAGCGCCCCGAAGGGCGCTAAAAAGGGCATGACGATCGTAGCGTCAACTCGATGTAGCCTCGTCAGCCCTACCCAGCAAACGCTTTTCAACGCAACATCAGGCGCATCAGGGCTTGGGTCAGGCGCCCATAGGGCGGTTTGAGCAGGAAACTGCCATTGAACTTCGCCTGGTAGAACACCGGCCGCATCTTGCTGAACGTCTGGAACCCTTCCTCGGCGTGGTAGTGCCCGAGCCCTGAATTGCCCACGCCACCGAACGGCAGGTTTTCCTGCAGCACATGCAGCATCACGCTGTTGACCGAAACACCTCCGGACAATGTCTGGCGCAGCACCGTCTCGACCCGGCCGGCGTCTTCGTCGAACAGGTAGAGCGCCAAGGGCCGTTCATGGGCGTTGATGTAGCCGATTGCGTCCTCGAGCTTGCGATAAGCCAGTATCGGCAACACGGGCCCGAAGATCTCCTCCTGCATGATCAGCATGTCGTCGCGCACATCGAATACCAGGTGCGGTGTCAGCTTGCCCGCCCGACGCGCGCCATCCACATCCGCCAGCGCCACCACGCGCGCGCCCTTGTCCCGGGCGTCCGTCAGCAGCGCCTCGACACGTGCCAGCTGGCGCGCATTGATCATGCAGCTGTAGTCGGGGTTGTCAGCCAACGGTTGCGGGTAATTTCGAGCCACCGCCGCCCTGGCATGCGCGAGGAACTCTTCCTCGCTGCCGGCAGGCAGGAACAGGTAGTCAGGCGCGACGCAGGTCTGCCCGGCATTCAGGCATTTGCCCCAAAGAACGGTCTCGGCGGCCTGCTTCAACGAGTAACCCGGGGCGACGATGGTAGGCGACTTGCCGCCGAGTTCCAGCGTCACCGGGGTAAGATTTTCGCTGCAATTGCGCATGATCTGCCGGCCGACCGCCGGTGAGCCGGTGAAGATCAGGTGATCGAAGGGCAGCCGCGAGAAACCGTCGTTGATACCTGCACCTGGCTGTATCACCGCCACCAGGTCCTGGTCGAACCGCTTGCCCAGCAACTCGGCGAGCAAGCGACCATAGTGGCTGGAGTCGCTGGCCACTTTGATCATGGCCCGGTTACCGGCAGCCAGGGCGCCGCATAGCGGACCCAACGTCAAGTAAAGCGGGTAGTTCCACGGCGCAGCAATCCCGATAACCCCGAGCGGCTGGGCCAGCACCGCAGCGCGCGCGGGCTTGAACCAGATCCCGACACCGCGCTTGCGCGGTTTCATCCAGCGTTTCAGGCAGCGGACCGCATGGTTGATTTCGCTGACCAGGCCGAAGATATCGAGCATCTTGGTCTCGTGCTCCGAGCGGTGGCCGAAATCTTTGGATATGGCGGCGGCGATCCGCTCGGCGTTCTCCAGCACCAGCGCCTTGAGCGCCAGCAGGTTGGCCCGCCGGGTCTGATAGGACGGGTAGCGTTCCTCGGCGAATGCGTGGCGCTGAAGCGCGAAAACTTCACGCATCCGCTCGACTTCCGGCGCGACTTGCTCGATCGACATTGTGTAAGTACTCCTGGTGGATCTCTTGGATCGCTGCGACTGCAAACTGCGGCCGCGCGGGCGGCCCCAGCATGGAAACCAAGGTGTGTCAGCGCGCTGGCACCGCTTGATGCTTTGCCCGCACCAGGGCGAAGTACGCGTAGTACAGCTGGATCATCATGAAAGACCAGCTGGCCAGCGCTATCGACATGAATACGGCCTTCGTGTCGTCCCCGGGTATTGGGTAGAAGTCATAGATGCAGGCCACCAGTAGCCCCAGCATCGCCGCCACCGTGACTCCGAAGGCGTGCAGGTACTCGCCGACCATCGCCAGGCGGCTGATGAAGTACGCCAGGTAGACCGTGTAGCCAGCCCACATGATGACGTAGAAGTAGGGAAGCGGCTTGATCATGAAATCAGCCTTGATCATCACGAACGTGCAGGCAAAAGTGATAGCGAAAATCAAAGCGTCCTTGCCCGCCGAAGGCCGGAAGCCATGGGTGACGGCCATCAGGCCAAGCACCGTGACGATCGGGATGCCAAAGCCGCGGGAAAACGCATCGCAGAAATACGAAATGCCGTAGGAGAATTGCGACTGGGTCAGCAGGTAGATCAGGAAGTTGGTGCCGGAAAATGCCACGATCAACCATTCCAGGCCCAGCAGGAAGTTGCCTCTGCGCAGGAATTTGATGCCGTAGGTGCTCCCGGAAACCACCAGGAGGACGCAAGTGAGCAACGCAAGAACATCTTTGATTTCCATAGCTCAGGTCTCTTTCTTGTAGGTATGAAGGCTTTACTTCGGGGTGGCCGCCAAGGCAGCAAGGTAATGCGCCAGCGCCTTGCGGTCTTGTGCCGAGAGGGTCTGGGTAACCGCCTTCATCGAACCGGTTGGATCGACCCGGCTGCCTTGGGCAAAGGCGTCCAGCTGTACCAGCAGGTAGTCGGCACCTTGGCCAGCCAGACGCGGGAATGCGCCTTGGCCCATCAGCTTCTCGCCATGGCAGGCAGCACAGGCACCCGCCTTGACCAGTTTCTCACCTTGCTGGCGCAGGCCAGGATCAGGCTGGAACGTGTGGTTATCCATGGGCGTCTGGCGAGCGTAGTAGTTGGCCAGCTTGTCGATTTCAGCGTCACCCAGGCTGATCGCCAGTGGCTGCATGTTCGGGAAATGACGGGTGCCATTGGCAAAGCCGTGCACCTGCGCCTTGAGGTAATCGGCAGGCTGGCCTGCCAGGCTGGGGTAACGCTGGTGCTGCGAGCTTCCGCGCATCCCATGGCAGCCGTAGCAGGCATCGGCCGTCTGGGGCCAGGGCCCGTCCGCTTCATAGGCCTGGGTAGTGCTGTCGATGTAGGTAACGAGGTGGTAGAAGCCCAGCAGGTCACGGCCGAACAATGCCAGCAGGGCGACCAGCAACACTGCCGTACCACACAACAATTTCTTTTTCATCGCTGTCCCCTATGCCCGACGTAGCGAGGCAAGCGCCTGCAGTGCACTTTGATGACCTGAACGCACGGCGCCATCCATATACCCGGCCCAGATATCGGCAGTTTCAGTACCCGACCAGATGAGGTTGCCGCACGGCGGACGCAACGATTCGCCATGCTCGCTCCAGAAACCTGGCGGAATCGCCGACACGCAGGTGAGGCTCCAGGGATCTGTCAGTCCCCAGTCATGATCGTGGTAGGCGACTGGCTGCAAGGCTTCCTCACCCAATGAGCGGGCGTAGATTTCCGTCAGCACCTGCTGCGCGGCCTGGTGGTCGGAGGGCAGCATGGCATTGA
Source organism: Pseudomonas asiatica (assembly GCF_040214835.1). Lineage (NCBI taxonomy): Bacteria > Pseudomonadati > Pseudomonadota > Gammaproteobacteria > Pseudomonadales > Pseudomonadaceae > Pseudomonas > Pseudomonas asiatica. The sequence goes on from NZ_CP157874.1 coordinate 2,898,883, forward strand.
CGACGAAGGCGTTGATCACGCCGATTTCGCCGTTGGGTGGGGAGTTGTCCCAAGCCCATAGCAGTGGCCCCTTGACCTGCATGGTGTGGCCGTTCAGGCCCTTCTCGCGCCAGAACGGCCGCTTGTAGACCATCGCTGTCTTGCGCGCAGGGCTGTGTGCCGGCCAGGCACGCTGCAGCGCCGCGCGCCCCTCCGGCAGCGCGGGCTCGAAGCGTACCTGGTTGCACAGCGCCGGATGGATCGCGACGATGACCCGCCGGGCGCGTATCAACCCTTGGTCAGTGTGCAGCGTGACGACGTCGCGGTCCCACTCGCTGATCGCGCGCACCGGGCAGGCCAGGCGCAGCCGGTCGCCCAACTGCTCGGCCATGCGCGTGCACAGTATCTGCGAGCCACCAACGAAGCGGGTGCCCTGGGCGCTGTCCTTGATCGAGTCCAGCTTCATGTAGTCGCAGCTTGCCGAATTGATCATCGACAGGAAGTGCAGCAGGCTCATTTTGGCCGGCGCGACGCCACAGGTGAGCATGAAGCTGGTATCCCAGCCAGACCTGTCCTCAGGCTTGATATCTTGTTGCGCCAGCCAATCACCCGCCGAGAGCTTGTCCAACTCGCTGACCTTGGAAGAAGCCCATGGTTTACCGGACGGTACCAACCTGGAGAGCTCGCTGAGCTTGGCGCCGATTCGTTCATCGGTGCCAAAGGTGCCTTGCAAGTCGATCTCCAGTCGCCCTTCCCCCCCAAGAACCACAGTCTTCCCCTGGTAGTAGGTGGGGAACGTGTCCACTTGAAGCTCACGGGCAAGGTCGGCGACGGCCGTCTGGCCGGGCCCGATCCACTGCCCACCGACCTCGGAGATGTAGCCCGAGCCCAGGTCGTAATTGAGCACCCGACCGCCGACCCGCTCACGGGCTTCCAGCACCTGGAATGAGCGGCACCCGGCGTTCAGCAGATCGCGGGCCGCCGTGAGCCCGGCCATGCCGGCGCCGATGATGGCAACATCCAGGATGCCCTCATCGTCGCCATGCGCAGCCGCCACAGGTTCAGCGGCGCTGGCCAGGCCGACATGCAGGCCGAGGCCGCCAACGGCCGCGGTAGCGCCAGCGAACTTCAGCAACTGCCGGCGCTTGAGATCCAATGAATTGGAGGTAGGCTTTTCAGCCATAAAGGGAGCCTCACGCTATTGTTGTTCGATTGTGCTGCGCCACTGCGTGGCGCTTCAGGTCCAGCAAGCAAGGGATGAAGCGTTAAAATGTTCAGGCGCCCAGCGGCAGGCGCAGTGCCCGGTGTCGCAACTGCAACCCGAACAACACCAGCCAGAACGGGAAGATCAGTACCACGAGCACCAGCAGGGCATTGGTCAGCGGATCAAGGGCGGCAAAGAAGCCGGAAACGAAGTACAGCCCGAAGCACCAGCCCACCACCTTCAGCGGCAGCAGGATCGAGTTGCCCCAACCGGCATTCTTCAAATGGCGCCCCACGACGATGCCCCAGAACAGGACAACAGGGCCTTCGCACCACCAGAGCCCGCGCTGGCTACCCACTGCAATGGTCGTCCATGCTGCCTCGGCGCCAGCTCGCACGGCCTCGCTGCCCGTCAGGTGCAATTGCGCCAGTGGGTTGAGCACCGAAAGCTGCAGGCCCGCACCGGTTACGCCAAGCACCACATAGGTGGCGATGGCCAACAGGGCCATGTCCCCGAGCGCACCTGCCTCATCGCGAAACTCGCGCCAGAAATATGCCCCCACAGCCAGCACTGGCAGGTAGAAACCCAGGATGTCGGCGAACATCGACAGCCTGAAGTACTGCCTGGCTTCAGCCGGCAGGGTCAGCATGGTCGTTCCCTGCAACGTCACGGCCATGTCACCCTGAGTGACCATGAGCATGAAACCGACATTGAGGTAGGCGAACAGTCCGCCGATGATCGAAGCCCATGCCGTGAAACGCATGGCCTCATTCGAATAATTGTTCATTGCATCTCCGGGGGTGATGGATCGGCAAGGCGCCGCGCCGCGATCGGCCAGCGCCTGATCGCAGTTACGACGCTCGTGCCCGTCGATTGAGGGCGTTGTCGAGCAGGTTTACACCCGCCAGGGCGGCCTTTACCGCGCACCACTGCAAAGGTTCAGGAAGCGTCGAGGGGGTCTTGTGGCGCAGCGCCGTGAGCAAGGGCTGCTCGATGCCGCCGATACGTTCCGCCAGCAGGAAACCGATCAGCGATTGGGTGCCAACGCCATGTCCCGAGCAACCAGCCGTGTAGTAGATATTGCTGTGCGGCCCGGTTTCACCAACCACCGGCAAGGCGTCGTAAGCAAGGCTTATATAGCCGCTCCAGCACTTGTCGATCGCCACGTCGCGCAATGACGGGAAACGGTCGTCCAGGGCTTGCCTCAACGCGGCGTACGCCGCCCGGTCCGGCTCGTTCGGGGTCTGTGAGCCGTAGGCATAACCCAGTTGCTTGGTGGTTATCAGGAGGGTGTTGCGTGCGGTCAGGCGGTGGCTCTCCATGGTCCAGTGGGGGGTCACGATGCCCTCCCGGCCCTGCCAACCCAAGGACTGCAGTTGCGCAGCGGACAGCGGCTGTGTCTCGATGGCCGAGACCCGCAGTGGCGTGACCTTGTCGCGCAGCAAACCCAGTTGCGGCGTGTAGGCATTGGTGGCCAGGACCATGACCGGCGCGCTTGCCGAGCCTTTCCCGGTACGGCAGGTAATGGTTGGGCCGTCACTGTAGGACAGCAGCCTGGTCTGTTCGAACAAGCGAACACCAGCCTGCAATGCCGCGCGGCGCAAGCCCATCACGTACTTGCCGGGATCGAGCGTGCCACCGTGCTGAATGCAACCGAAAAGGAACGCAGGCGGAATACCGCGAGCGCGCATTTCATCGCGATCCACAAATCGAGTGACCGAGCCCAGCTCCTGTCCCAGCGCCATGCTGTGGCGCAGTCTCTTTTCCTGCGAGGGATGGATGACGGCACGGATGACACCGCTGGGCAGGTAATCGCAATCGATGGCCAGCTCACCCAGCCGTCGTTCCACGTAGGCCACGCCTTCATCGTAGAAGGACACGACCTTGCTGGCCTGTTCCACGCCGAGCCGCTTGTGGAACAGTTCGAACTCGACGCCCATGCTGCCGGCAAGGTAGCCGGCATTGCGACCGCTGGCGCCGAAGCCTGCAAATGCCTGTTCGAGGACCACCACGCTGGCACCGAGCGCGGTGAGCTCCAGGGCAGTAGACAGCCCGGCGAAGCCCGCGCCGACGATGATCACATCGGCATTGATGTCATCCCCAAGCTCCGGCTGCAGATCGTCTGGCTGTTCGACCCATCCGCCGAGAAGGCGGAACTTGTCAACGTTGCTGCTGAGCTCGGACATGGTTTGCCTCCGAAAAATTTGTTGTTGTTTCGCCAGACTCTACTGCTGCGCCCTATTTAACGCAACAGTTGTTATGTTGTTTTTTACACGTATTCGTCATCACATATGGAACGCTATTCGCCGGCATGAATAAGCCCGGCCGCACCGCTTGAGGACGGTCCGACCGGGCGGGGTCAGCGAGGGTTTCGACCTGAAGGCGTTTCGCTCACGCCATGGCGGGAAAACAGTAACGGCTGGCCGTCACCCAGCATGAGTGCTGCAGTAAGCGAGACGCCGTCGCCGCTAAGCGTCTCGTCGAAGCTGGCGCCGCCGTCCTGGCTGTTAACCAGCAGGCCGTCAAGACCTGCCACCAGTACGTGCGTGCCCTCTGCCTGTATGGCGGTAATCGAGCTACGACTGTTCAGAGGTATGCGCTGCCACGCACTTGCGTCCGGCGTGCCGCGCAACAAGGTACCGCGTTGCCCGCCTACCAGCAGACGGCCATCCGGCAGCACGGCACCACTCCACAGCGAGCCCTGGTAGCCGGTGTCCAGGTAACGCCAGGTCTTGCCCCGGTCATCCGAGCGCAGCAACTTGCCATGCTCGGCGGTGGCATAGACTGCCCCCTGCCCATCGCCGAACAGGCTCAACAGGTTCAGGTCGGCGCGACTGGCACCAGGCTGCGGTTGCAAGGTGCGTTCGGTCCAGGTTACCCCGCCGTCGTCGGTTGTCAGTATCAACGACCACAGCCCTACCGCCACGCCCTGCTGGCGATCGAAGAAGTGCACGGCGAACAGCGGGCGGTCGACATCGCTGTCGATGCGCTGCACCGCCCAGGTTTCTCCGCCATCACTACTGGCCAGGATCGCGCCCCAGTGGCCAACGGCCCAGCCGTTGCTGGTATCGACGAAGCTGACACTGGTCAACGTGCTCGACAAGGGTACGCCGTGGGCCTGCCGGTAGCTGCGCCCATGGTCGTCGGAAAGCAGCACGATGCCATGGTCACCGACGGCCACCACCCGCTCCCCCGCTTTGCCCGCACCCAGCATCATGGCCTGCGGGGCATTGCTGGCAGGTGCCACCGGTACCGCTTTCAGCCCCGCGGCCCAGGGCGCGACCATTGGCATGGCCGCTAGCAAGGCGATGCCCACGACCCGTTTCAGGTAATGCATGTCATTCTCCTCAATGGGTCAGCGCGCCGACCATGCGCACCGGGCGCTTGCGTGGGAACACCCGCTCCAGCCAGACAGCGAACGCTGGCAGCACCGTCATGGCCATGACCATGTTGACCATGAACATGAAGGCCAGCAGCTTCCCCATGTCAGCCTGGAACTTGAGCTCGGAAAACGACCAGGTAGCCACGCCGACCGCTAGCGTGAGCGCAGTGAAGATGGTCGCGATCCCGACTTCGCGCAGGGCGCAGGCCACCGCGGTGGCGATGGGTTGGCCATGGGCCTGGTGCAGCTGGATGCGGTTGTAGATGTAGAACGCGTAGTCGACACCGATGCCCACCGCAAGGACCATCACCGGCAGGGTGGCGATGGTCAGGCCGATCTGCAGCTCCTTCATGAACCAGTAACCGATGAAGGTGCCGAGGGTCAGCGGCAAACAGCACACCAGCACCGCCCTGAGGTCGCGGTAGACGATCAACACCAACAAGGCGATCGCGGCATAGACATAGAGCAGCATCGGCGTCTCACTCTTCTCGACCTCCTCGTTGATCGCCGCGATCACCCCGGCGTTGCCTGACGCCAGGCGCACGGCGATGCCGTCCTGTGGGTAGGCCGTGCGGAAAGTCTTCACTGCATCGATCACGCGGGAGATGGTGGTGGCCTTGTGGTCAGCCAGGTACAGGTGCACCGCGGTCATGCTGCAATCGGTGCGCATCAGGCCAGGCAAGCGCCCCACCTCGGCGGCCAGAGACGAATAGTTCATCGGGTCGATGGGCACCGCGCTCATCTTCGGGTTGCCCTCGTTGTAGCCCTCGTTGAACTGGCGCATCGCTGATGAGAACGACGCCACCGAGAGCACTCCGGGCACCCCTTCCATGGTCCAGACGAAGCGGTCCTGATATTGCCCCAGCGCGGTATCCTCGCAAGCATTGGCGCTGCCATCCGGCCCTGACCGGACCTCGAAGACCACGCTCAGCCAATCGAGGCCGATGTCATAATTGCTGGCTATGGCCACTGCATCGCGATTGAAGCGTGAATCCTCCCGCAGCTCCGGTGCCCCAGCCTGAAGCGAGCCGACCACACGGTCGTGGCTTTGCCATACAGCCATGACGAATACGGCCACGGCAACCACTAGCACCCAGCGGGCGTTGCGCCAGTCCGCCAGCCTCGCCAGGCCCTCCAGCCAGCGCGACCGCCGTTGGCGCGACACTTCCTCGGCAGCGGCATAGCGTGCATCGACCTTCAGCATCGAAGCCACCAACGGCAGCATCACCAGGTTGGTGACGATTTTGTAGGCGACGCCGAGAGAGGCCGTGATCGCCAGTTCGCGGACCATGGGGATCGGGATCAGCAGCAGGGTGACGAAGGACACCAAAGCGGTAACCAACGCCAAGGTGCCGGGTATCAGCAGCCCGCGGAAGCTGGAGCGGGCAGCCTGCGCGACTGGCTTGCCATCGGCGATTTCGCGGACGATGTAGTTGATCTGCTGGACACCGTGGGAAACACCAATGGCGAAGACCAGGAACGGCACCAGCACCGCCAGCGGATCGAGGCCATAGCCCAACAGGCGCAAGCTACCGAATTGCCAGACCAGCGAGGTCAACGAGCAACCCAGCGCGAGCAGCGTGAAGCGCACTGAGTGGCAGTACCAGTACACCGCCGCCGCCGTCAGTAGCAAGGCCAGCAAGCAGAACTCCAGCACCGCTGCCGCGCCATCGGCGATATCACCAATCTGCTTGGCGAAACCGATCAGCTGGATCTCGAAGTCGGCATCCTCGAACGGCTGTCGTAATTGCTGCTCCAGCACACGGTTGTAGGCCACATAGTCCAGGCGCTGCCCATTGACATCGTATTCGTTGAGCTCGGCAGTGATCATCGCACTGGTCTGGTCCCTGGAAACCAGGGTACCGATATACCCGCCCTGAGCGGTGGAGTCAGCGATGCGCCCGATGATGGTGGCATCCAGCCGCTCGGGGGTCACAGTTCCCGGCACCAACGGATCGGCACGAAAGCCCTCCTCCGTGATTTCGTTGACGAAGGCGTTCGGCGTCCAGAGGGAGCGCACACTGCTGCGCGAAACGCTGGGCAGGAACGTGACTGCCTGAGTAACATCAGCCAACCGCCGCAAGCCCGCTTCGCTCCATATGCTGCCGTTGCGTGCCTTGACCACGATGGTCAAACGGTTCGCGCCAAGCAGGTCGCCGCGGTATTGCTTGAATGTCTCGACGTACTCATGGCCAATCGGCAACTGCTTCTCGAACCCGGCGTCCATGCGCAGTTGCACGGCGAACCAGGCCATACCCAGGGTGAACAGCGCGAGTATCGCCAGCACCCAGCCGCGGTGCCCGAACAACCAGGCCTCGGTGCACGCCAACGGGCCGCGCGATTGTGTTTCCTTGATCTGAATAGACATGTTCACAGCAGGCCTCACAGGGTGCGCGAAACGACGACACCTACGTAATCGCGATCACGGAACAACTGGTCATAGGGGGTGTCGCCGCCCATGAACTTGGCGTAGTTGAACGACACCTGCCAACTGGCCGGGTTACGCACGAAGTTGAGGTAAAGGTTCATGCTGCTGGCGTCTTCGGTGAATGTCGCCGAGAGGTTGGGAGTCCGCCCCCCGAGGGAACGCGAATAGAAGATCCCTGGCGTCACCTGCCAGCCTGGAACCAAGGTGCCGTCGTAGGTGAGGCTGAAGTCCAGGTTGATCCCGGATGAGGTCTTGTCACCGCGAGCCTTCGGCGCCATCGCAGGGTCCAGCTGCCAGGTATTGCCACCGGCGGCGATGATTTCGCCGTCATAGCTGCGGTGCAGCCCCGGGTATTTGATGACCACCAACTCGGTCAGCAACGTGCCTGTGCTGGCGCCGGTGAAATCGAGCAGCGTGGGCGAGTTGGACGGCGTCATGCTGTAAAGCCCGGTGAGGTGCCACTGGAACTTCTTCTCGTCCTTCCAGCACTTGCCGCCATTGTTGCTGCACAAATCCAGCACCGGGTTGAGCGGCACTGCGTCCTTGGGCCGGTAGGACAGCTCGGTACCCACCGCCCAATCGCCGATCGGCATGTTCGCGCTGATGCCGTAGAGCATGCGGTCTTCCGGATACTCCCACTTCTGCGCCACGGCGAAGGTGTCCGGGTCCAGCAGACGCATCGTCAGCGATGGCAGCTTGTCGTGGTAGCGCAATACGTACAAGCCGACGTTCAGGTCGCTGTCCTGGGGCTGCCAGCGTAGCGAAAGGCCCCATTGCCCGCTGTCGCGGGCGTCCTTGTCATCGAACCCGTAGGTCTTCATCCCGCTGCCTAGCGCTGAGGTGTAGGACCAGTAGCTGCCAACCGGTGGCACCTCGCTCTTGTTCCAGGCGAACTGGTAATAGGCCTCGATGTTGACCCCGCTACCGAGGCCCGATGCCAGGCTCAGCATCGGTGCCGGGAGCACCGCTTCCTTCAATTGCACGCCAGGGCGCGACAGCGCCTGGATGTCGTAGGCGTTGGTGTTGTTGATACCGCCGAGCACGAACAGGCTCTCGCCCCAGTTGATCACCTGGTTACCCAGGCGGGCGCGAACCCGCTGCTCACCGACATCGAAGCCCTTGCTCACCCAAAGGTCGAGCAGGCGCGCCTTGAATTCCAGGTCATCGCGGGCGGCACTGGTCAGCCCGTCCTTGCCGACGCCATCAGGGGTGTAGAACGACAAAGCGCCGCTGGTATCGGTGGCTGCAAAATCCCGGATCCAACTGCCGCGTGCCATGAAAGTAAAGTCTTCCGGCATCTTCAGCAGCAGTTCATGGGTGCCTTTGAGGTAATGGGTAAACAAGTCACCCTTGTCGTAGTTGAGGTCGCCCTGGTCGCCGATACCGGAGGTCTGTGCCAGGCACCCGCTGGGCGGATGATGCCCGCTGGTGCCCTGGTTGATCAGGTTGCAACCCTGGGACTCGGTGCGGATACCCATACCGTAGGAAATCGTCGAATCGAACGAGCCCCTGATGGTCTCGGTCTCGAAAGTGAACCCCATTGCCAGGGGAGTCATGCACGCAATAGCAAGGCCTGAAGCTTTTGTGATTGTTGTTTTCATGTCGGCGCTCGAAGTGGGGAAGTTCAACGTTCGCTGATGGCACGCAGGTTGTCCGAGGTGTAGAAGTCACGCTTCAGACGTGGGTTGCCGGCATCCTCGGTGAGCCAGCGATGGTCTTTCTTGCCGACGCCGATGGAGGTCATGTCATAGAGGTAGCGACCGTCGACCAGGTTGTACTGGACCTGGGCTTCCATATCGCAGGTGCCGGTCTCGTAGACGGGGATGGGGTAGCCCTCGCGGACTTTCCAGATCTGCCCCTGCTTGTCGTAGTCGACCGCCACCAGGCCGTTCCAGCTGTCCTCGTCGATATAGAACATACGCTTGGGCGCCTGGTGGCGCATGCCTTGGCGTACGGTCGCCTCGACCACCCAGACCCGGTGCAGCTCATAGCGGCGATACTGCGGCGCAAAGGCGTTCTGCTGCGCGACATCCTCGATACGGGCGGAGGCGTCATAAGCACCGAACGAGTTGTAAGGCACCAGAAGCTCCTGCTTGCCGACCAGCTTCCAGTCGAAGCGGTCCATAGGGCCGAAGAAGATGTTCGACTCGTCGATGGTGTACTGGTTATCCAGGCCGATCTGCGGCGAGTCATAGGAATAGGACGGCATGCGACGCACCCGGCGCTGGCCGGGGAAGTAGTAGAAGGTGCTCGCCTGCTCGCCGGCCTTGGTCGTGACCACCCCGGCCTGGCCAGCCAGTGCAGCCGGCTCGTTGTAGGAGAAGTAGGTGGCAACCTCGAGCCGGTCGAACGAGGAGAACAGCGCACTGCCCTTCTGCCCCCACGGCGTGTACATGAACCAGTCGGTCGAGGTCTGCAACCAGCTCCCGCCACCGGGACGCGGTGAAATGCCGGACACCGTCTTGGCCATGTCGAAGCCTACGCCGCGGTAGCGCATCTTCATGTTCCACATGACTTCGGCGCCCGTGGTCGGCATGGGGAATGGAATACCGGGAACATGAGCGTCCTGCAACGCAACCCCGTTGGCGTCGAGCGTGGCGAAGCCGACATTCTTGCGCGTATTGTCGACGACGAAGTCCGGTGCACCACAGGTGCGTCGGGTCGGGTAGACATCCATGCGGTAATCGGGAATTTTCTTGAACAGCTCCAGCTGCCCGGGAGAAAGCTGCTTGGCGTACTGCGCGACGTTGGCCGCGGTGATGCTATAGAGCGGCTTGTCGTCCTTGAACTTCCAGGATTGCCCACGCACCTGCCCATAACTCCAGCCTGTATCCTGCTTGCCAGGCGTCGCCCAGGCAGGAATTACGCCATCGGCGCTGGCGGCAACCTCAGCGCCCAAGGGGGTCAGTTTTGTTCCCAATTGCGAAGCATCGTTCTGCGCAGCCTGCACTGCGCCGCAAGCGGCCAGCGCCGCAAGCGCCAGGGCCAATGACCGCCCTCTGCAACCAATGGAAGGTCCAACATCAAGGCGCTGAATCACATCTTTCATGCGAAGTTCCTCACGAGCTCTTGGCGACCGTTCGGCGTGCCTCGTTCGAGGCAGCACTGACGGCTGGGTTTGTTTCGAAAGCATGGTCAGATGACGACCACGCAAGGTAAAAAGCAATTTACTTGCCAATATTTTTTTACTTTTGTTTTCAATTACTTATATTTTTTATAACAACTGATATGTGCTACCTGGCGACTCAGATGCCCTCCTCTGCAGCACGCAGGACGGCGATATGTGCAATTACGGAACACTTGTTACTTTAAATCAATGGGAGAGGACTCCGCCCGCTGCCCCAGGGTGAGTCCGAGCCGGGGCAGGCAGGCGTTATCGAGGAAAGAAGAAAGGCGGATGCCCGCAATGGACGCTGAAGTACGTAGGCAGGCTGTGGTCAAGGCAATGTTGAATGAAGCTGTTGCCCTAATGGCGAAAGACATCGCCGATGCCGGCAACGGGATGAATGTGAGAGGTAATGCCTGGGCTTGCATTGGCGCGCACAGTCGACAGGTAAACACTGCCTGCACCCAGCACAACGAACACAATGACGATAAGCATTCGAGTCATGACGATCTCCGTAATCGGCGCTTCGCCGCAGCAGAGTTTGTTTTTGTTGGTGCGTCCTCTCCGAGTCTGACGGTCAGCTTGCTCGAGTGCTTCACATATCGCGCCACTAAACAGGCTTTTCATGACAGCCTGGAAAGCCATGTTCCAGGGTGCAGGACAGCTGTTACGATGACTCATCACTACCCCGGGCACTGCATGCGCACTGCCAGACCAGAACCTTCGATATGACTTCTTTCGTCCTCGACATCGCCCTGCTCGGTTTCGACGAGTTTTCGACCCGCCAGGGCCTGGATGCCCGCACACTGCTTGAAGAGGCAGGCGTGATGGAAGGCCAGACCGACCTGCCGCTGAGCGGCGAGCGCTTTGCCGCCCTCCTGGAGCTGGCGTCGCGCAAGTCCGGCAATGCGCTGTTCGGCCTGCAGCTTGGCTTGCAGCAAGGGCTTTCAGCGCTGGGCACGCTGCACTATGTGATAAGCAGCGCTCATACGGTCGGCGATGCGTTGCAGGCTTTCATCCGCTATTTCCCTACCCACAGCAACGGCGCAGAGCTAAGACTTGAGCAACGGGGTAACCAGGCCTGGCTGCTCTATGATGTGATAGACGCAAACGTGTCAGTTACCCGGCAGACCGTCGAGCTTGCCATGGCGCTCGGCACCAAGATCATGGAGAGCCTCCTGGGGCGGGCCTGGAAACCCCAGGAGCTTCTGCTTCGCCACGCTGCCGGCGCCCGTCTGAACACATACCGAGCCTTGCTGGACATTACTCCGCGCTTCGACAGTGCGGTCAATGCCTGGGTATTCGATCACGCCCTGCTGACCCATGCGCTCGGTGAGCGTGATGCTGGCCTGCAGGTGTTGATGAAAAACCATTATGACGAGCTTGCGTACCTCACCCTGCGCGAGCTACCCGCCCACGTACAACGGCTAATGCGGCACGGCCTTTGCGATGGGCAAGCCAGCGTTGAACACATAGCCGGGCAGCTTGCGCTCAGCCCGCGGACTCTGCAGCGTTACCTGCAAGCCGAGGGCACCCACTTCCAGGCATTGCTGGACGACACTCGGCAGGCCATGGCCAAGCGTTATCTCTGTGATTCCACCGTGAACCTGACACAGCTTTCCGCGCTGCTTGGCTATACCAGCCTGGGCGCATTTTCCCGCGCGTTTACACGCTGGAACGGCATCAGCCCGCAGAAATGGCGGCAACATCATCGCACAGGGCAACTGGCTGCACCGGAAACCCACGAGGTGTCGCCGCCATGAAAGCGGTATCCGCCGCGGCCAGCGAGCGTAGCACGACCACTGGCTCGTTCATCCGTGCGCTGGCGCTCAGCAAATTTACCGAATTCGCCAGCAATGAAGGGCTCAGGCCAACGGCAATGCTCCGGCTGGTGGCTTTGCCTGTGGACGTGGAACAATTCCCCCAGCAGATACTTGCCTACCAACGCTACTGCGGGTTGCTGGATCTGTGCGCACAACATGCCGAGCAGCCGCTGTTCGGTTTGCGGTTCGGGATGCACCAAGGGCTAGCAGTATTCGGTGACATGCTATATCTGGTCGGCAGCACCCGATCGGTAGGCGAAGCACTGCTGGAGCTCAAGGACAACTATGCAGTCTTCAATGGTGCGGTCAGCATGCAGCTCATACCTGCACGCGATCAGGTCTGCCTTGAGTTTTCAACGCCTCGGCAGTACGGCCCCGGGCAGTTCCAGGCCGCAGAGCTGATGTGTGCCGTGGCCCTGAAACTGTTGCGTGCGATGATCGGTGACGAATGGCAACCTGATCATGTGGCCTTTACCCACGCGCCACTTGGCAACGAGCTGGACTACAGGAGCATCCTTGGCTCACCTCCGATGTTTTCCTCGGCGTTTACAGGCCTGGTCTTTCCACGGGATGTCCTGTCGTTGCCACTGAACGCCAAGGACACAACATTGCACCAGCTGCTGGAAACGCACATAGGCCGGATGGAGCGGTTGTCCAGCGCGGCACTCCCTGGATCCATCAAGCAACTGCTTCGCCACCTGCTTCCCAGCGGCCGTGCAACAGTGGACAAAGCCGCCAGCTGGATGGTCGTGAATCCACGGTCGTTGCAACGCCAACTCTTCGCCGAGGGCACGTCATTCCAGCAGCTTCTGGACGAAGTGCGCCAGGAATCAGCCCAGCACTACCTGCAGGATCCTGCCATCAGCATGAGCAGGCTGGCGAAGCTTCTGGGATATGCAGACTCGAGCGGCTTCAGCCGCGCCTTTCATCGCTGGTTTGGCCTCACCCCGCTCCAATGGCAACGAAGAACCGGGCTGACCAGGCAACCCCGCTTGCTGCGAGGGCGAAAAAACTACAACGGCCCTGCCGAGTGAAGACGGCCTGGCAACATTGTTGCCAGGCGCATGGCTCAAAACTGCGAACTGTCCAGCAGATACAGCGATTCACTCCCGGCTTTCACCGAGGCTATCAATGAATGGATCCGAGGTAGCAGACGGGCGAAGTAGAAGCGCGCGGTACCCAGCTTGCTGGCGTAGAAGTCGTCTTGACCTGCTTTGGGCAGCGCCGCATTAGCCATTCGCGCCCACATATAGGCGTAGACGGTGTATCCGAAGACATGCAGATACTCGACCGAGGCAGCACCCACTTCGTTGGGATCGCCCTTGGCGCGGTCCAGGATCCAGGCCGTCAATTCCTCAAGATTGAGGACCGCAGCTTTCAATGGTGCGGTAAATTCGGCCAGTGTTGCTGGCGCCGAATGGATGAAACCCAGCACCTCGTCGATCAAGGTTTTCGCGGAGGCGCCACCCGTTCCCAGGACCTTGCGGCCGAGCAGATCCAGCGCCTGAATGCCATTGGTACCCTCATAGATCTGGGTGATACGGCAGTCACGCACCAATTGTTCCTGGCCCCATTCGCGAATATAACCATGCCCGCCAAACACCTGTTGCCCGTGTAACGTGGCTTCCAACCCCATATCGGTCAGGAACGCCTTGGCGACTGGCGTCAGCAATGCGACAAGTTCTTCTGCGCGCTTGCGCACCTCGGCGTCTTCGCTGTACCTGGACGTGTCCAGTTGCATGGCGACATAGCTGGAGAATGCACGCCCGCCTTCGTTCAAGGCTTTCATGGTTAGCAGCATGCGACGTACATCGGCGTGGACGATAATCGGATCGGCAATCTGCTGCCCATCGGCAGGTCCACTCGATGCCCGTCCCTGGACGCGGTCACGGGCATAGCTGATCGCACTCTGATAAGAACGCTCGCCGGTAGCCAACCCTTGCACGCCCACTCCCAGCCGTTCGTAGTTCATCATGGTGAACATCGCAGCCAGGCCTTTGTTCGGCTCGCCGACCAACCACCCCACGGCACCATCGAAGTTCATCACACAGGTCGCTGACGCCTTTATGCCCATCTTGTGTTCAAGGGATCCGCAGCTCAGGCTGTTCTTCTCGGCCAATGTGCCGTCGTCATTGCTCAACACCTTGGGTACCAGGAACAGCGAGATACCCTTGGGACCGGCAGGGGCGTCAGGCAGCCGAGCCAATACCAGGTGCACGATATTTTCGGTCAGGTCGTGCTCACCGCCGGTGATGAAGATCTTGGTGCCGCTTATAGCGTAGCTGCCATCCGCTTGCGGCTCGGCACGAGTACGGATGATGCCCAGGTCAGTCCCGGCATGCGGTTCGGTCAGGCACATGGTGCCTGTCCACTCACCGCTGTACATCCTCGATAGATACTGGCCCTTTAGCGTTTCGCTCGCATGCGCATTGATTGCCATACAGGCGCCAGCGGTGAGCATGGGGTACAGACCAAATGACAGGTTGGCCGCATTGACGATTTCATCGACCAGTGTCGAGAGCATCTTCGGCATCCCCATCCCGCCATGGCTGGCATCGCCGGCAACCCCGCCCCATCCGCCCTCGGAAAAAGCCTTGTAGGCCTCCACAAACCCTTGAGGTGTCGTTACCCGCCCGTCTTGCCACTGACAACCTTGCTCATCACCGGGACGATTCAGCGGTGCCAGTACCTCGGCTGCGAGCTTGCCTGCCTCGTTCAGGATCGCATCGGCTGTTTCCGAGTCGATAAAGTCGTGCAGAGCAGGAAACTGACCCCAAAGTTTACTGGCCTCGAATACTTCATTGAGGATGAATTGCATATCCCGCAGGGGGGCTTGGTAATCAGACATGGCATTTCTCGAAAATGAGTTGGGTGATGCGCATCCCGGGAGCGAAGTGCACACAGGGCAAGCGGATTACTGCTATTGCTGGAACGGGCGCAAATTAAAACAACCAACGTTATGCTAATTCGTGAAATTGCTCGTTGGCAATGCCCTTTCGGCTGTGCTGTGGCTGCCCCCCATTGGTATGCCGGCTTACCGCACTGGCGAGTAGAAACCCGCTGACGCTTGGCTGAGAACGGCAATGCGTGCCCAGATTCAGGTTCGCATCACCCAGAAAATCGATAACAAGAAAGCCGCAAGGTGCTCGAACACCTTGAGCGTACATTCATGAATTGCACATTTTCTGGCGCGATCTGTTAAGTCTCTGATGCTCGGAGTCTTTAGACTTCCAATCACCAACAACAAAAACCGGCAACCAGACAATCGCTGGACTCGGAGAGATTCATGCGCCGAATTGCGTTCATCGGCACGGTCACGCTTTTGCTCACAGGCACGTTGTATGCGGCAGAGCAAATCGTGCAGACCAGCCCCCTTTACCCTTGGCCTGTCTACCTGATGTCCAGCTTCGCGGACATCCTCAAGCCCCTGCGCGATGCATTGGCAATCTAATGCTGATTTGCCCACATCCTTCATCCGACAAGCACGATTTCCAATCGTCGAAGCCCAGTACTTTGAGTTCGGTAATGCATTGGCGCATGAACCCTGCTCGCATCCAAGCCCCTTCAACGCAATACGCCCCCGCGTCCTATCGAGGAATACAGCATGCACTTTGAACACAGCCCTAAAGTTCGAGACCTTCTCGGGCGGCTTGAGCATTTCATGGAAGATCACGTATACCCGGCCGAGCACGAGTACTACGACTTCATCGAGCACTCCGACAACCGTTGGGTGATTCCTCCGGTGATGCAGCAACTCAAGGCGCGTGCGCGGAGCGAAGGCCTGTGGAACCTGTTTCTGGCGAAGTTCGACGACTACGGCTCGGGCCTGACCAACCTGGAATATGCGCCGCTGGCCGAGGTCATGGGCCGCTCGTTCATCGGCCCGGAAGTGTTCAACTGCAATGCGCCGGATACTGGCAACATGGAACTGCTGGCACGCTATGGCAGCGAAGCGCAGAAACAACAGTGGCTGCTGCCGCTGCTCAACGGTGAAATCCGCTCAGCGTTCGCCATGACGGAACCCGCGGTCGCTTCCTCCGATGCCACCAATATCGAATGCCGCATCGAACGGGACGGTGACGACTACGTGATCAACGGGCACAAATGGTGGACCACCGGCGCACCTGATCCGCGTTGCGCGTTCCTGATCGTGATGGGCAAGACCGATCCCGCTGCCCCACCTCATCACCAGCAGACGCAGGTGATCGTGCCGATGGATACCCCCGGCCTCAAGCTACTTCGCCCCCTGCGCGTGTTCGGTGACGATGATGCCCCGCACGGGCATGCCGAGATCCTGTTCGAGAATGTGCGCGTTCCGGTTGGCAACCGGATCGGCGACGAAGGGCAAGGTTTCGAAATTGCGCAGAGCCGGCTGGGTCCAGGCCGGATTCATCATTGCATGCGCCTGATCGGATCCGCTCAACGTGCATTGGAATTGATGTGCGCCCGAGTCGAGCACCGGGTAGCGTTCGGCAGGAAGCTCTCCGAGCAAGGTTCGATACGCGAAGACATCGCGCGCTCGCTGTGCGAAATCGAGCAGGCACGCCTGTTGACCTTGAAGGCTGCCGACAAGATGGACCGCACCAGCTACAAGGACGCGCGGGACCTTATCGCGATGATCAAGATCGTTGCCCCGACCATGGCGCAGCAGGTCATTGACCGCGCCATCCAGGCCCACGGTGCGCTGGGCCTGTGTCAGGACAGCTTCCTGCCGCGCGCCTTTGCCAATGCTCGGGCCATTCGCCTGGCCGATGGCCCCGATCAGGTGCACATGGCCTCCTTGGGCAAAGCGGTGATCAAACGCTACACAGCTTGAGGAACGACCACATGACCCACATTGAAAACCTCGACAGCGAGCGCCTTGGCGCCTACCTGGAAGCCGTTCTGCCCGGTTTCAACGGACCTGTAGCGTTGGAGAAGTTCGCTGGCGGGCAGTCGAACCCGACATACCGGCTACGCGCCGGCGGGGCCGATTACGTGTTACGCAGCAAACCACGGGGCGCACTGCTGAAGTCCGCTCACGCGATCGACCGTGAGTTTCGCGTCATGCAAGCCCTGCGCAACACCGAGGTTCCGGTAGCCCACCCGTATCACCTCTGCGAGGATGCCAGCATCATCGGCAGTGACTTCTACCTCATGTCCTTCGTGGAGGGGCGGATTTTCTGGGACCCTGCACTGCCCGAGATCGAGCAAGCCCACCGCGCTGCCTACTACGACGAAATGAACCGCGTACTCGCAGCTATGCACCGCCTGGACGTCGAAGCCATCGGCCTCGGCGATTATGGTCGAGCGGGTAACTATTTCGAGCGGCAACTCGTGCGCTGGACCCAGCAATACCAGGCCAGCGAAACCGATATCAACCCTGCGATGAACCAGCTCATCGAGCGGCTACCGGGGCTGCTGCCACCAGACGACGGACGCGTCAGCCTGGTCCATGGCGACTATCGCCTGGACAACTTCCTGTTCCACCCTACCGAACCGCGCATCCTCGCGGTAGTCGACTGGGAACTGTCCACTCTAGGCCATCCCTTCGCCGACCTGGCCTATCAATGCATGCAGTGGCGCATGCCGAATGACGGCCTGATCCGAGGGTTGGGCGGTCTCGACCGCCACGCATTGGGCATACCAGACGAAGATACCTATGTCGCCGACTATTGCGCGCGCATGGGACTGGAAAAGATCGAAAACTGGAACTTCTACCTGGCATTCAGTTTTTTCCGGCTTGCGGCGATCGCCCAAGGTGTAAAAAAACGCGCCCTAGAAGGCAACGCTTCCAATACGCGGGCGCACGAAACGGGTGAGCTGGCCCGGCCGCTCTCGCAAATGGGGTTGGACCTCATTGCCCCTGGGAACTGAAATTTCAGTTGTTTGGAGAAGCTACGATGGTTAATGAACGTTTTTCGCTGGCTGGCAAAGTCGCTCTCGTCACCGGGGCTTCGAGCGGTATCGGTTATTGTCTTGCCCGCGGCCTGGCGCAGGCTGGCGCCACGATCGTGGCTTCGGCTCGCCGGCTCGACCGGATCGAGGCGCTGGTGCACGACATCCTCAACAGTGGTGGCAAGGCCATCGCTGTCGCCATGGATGTGACCGCCAGTGACAGCGTACGTGCCGCGTTCGACGCTGCGGCGGCCCAGGTCGGCTTGTGCGACATCATTATCAACAATGCCGGTATCGCGGCCCCTGCCCCCTTCCTGGAGACCGACGAAATCTCGATGGATGCGGTGCTGGACACCAACTTCAAGGGGATCTGGCGTGTGTCCCAGGAAGCCGCACGTCGGCTTGCCGAGGCAAAGCGCCCGGGAGCGATCATCAACATCGCCTCGATACTCGGCCTTGGGGTACAGCCCGGTTACAGTGTTTATGCAGCGTCCAAGGGCGCAGTAGTCCAGTTGACCCGGGCACTTGCCAATGACTTGATGCGCTATGGCATCCGGGTCAATGCCATTGCCCCCGGCTGGTTTGAAACGGAAATGAGCCAGGCATTTTTCGCTAGCGAAAAGGGGCAGGCAGCCCTACGCTCAATGCCATCACGACGTTTGGGCCAGCTCGACGAACTGGTTGGACCGGTGATCATGCTCGCTAGCGAGGCGGGCTCCTTCGTCAACGGCGTGGTGCTGCCAGTAGACGGAGCCCATCATACCCGCCTGGCATAACGGTATTGCTGCAAAGCAGGACACAGTGTAGCCAACACTCTGTGTCCACCGGCCGGCCTTCAGAAACTCCGAAAACATTAAGGCGCGATGCCCTGCGGAAATCCGGTAATGGGCATCAAGGCGACCTTCGAGATTCTGCCGTCAGACGCTATCTGAATGGCTCACCCGATGAACCGATCGCTTACTGCTTGTATCTCAGCCCAGGTATATTGGGTCTGATAAGCCACAGGTTATCCGAACCTATTGCAGTGTTGAGCGAGACGAAATTGACAGAGCCGGTACAGATGCCCTCCTCCTCGCCGTTGGTGTTGGCGGAGCTGGCCGCCAGCACCCATGCCGCTGCGGATGCATTCATCGCCGCCGGTAAAGATACTTAACTTTCCCTGCGCCCCAGAGTTCGGACGGTAGTTATATTAAAGCGCCCACCTACCTGAGCATCCGCACCGAACTGGTCGCATCACAGGCCATATCCAGGTCCTTTCCTGAGAGGATTTGCGCGTAATGATCCTTTAACTCCTGCTCCCAGCTCGCCACTTCTTCAAGCAAATGCTCGGCTTGATCCCGTGTCAGTGCAAAGTGCGTATGGTGGCTGAGCAGATTGCTCCGGCTGACCTGGCTGCCCTCCCGGCCAATCGCCATGGCCAAGGCCTTCGCGGGCCCCTCATCAAGCATCGGCAATACGTCGTACATCGGTGAAAGCCGCCACTTCCCGGCAACCCAGACCACTGCATGGTTGCGCGGATGGTCGTCGGAGTTGCCTGCCAGGGCGTTGTAGCACATGCGTTTGAACAGCTCCTGCAGGTCGCCATCCGGCACGCCCCGCCGACGCATCTCGTCAGCCACGGCGGCATAGCGCCAATCCCTGTGGTGCGGGCCATCCCACTCCGAGTCGAGCAAAGTCAGAGCACTGAGCATCGGTATGCGCCTGGCGCCCTCGGCAATGGGCGTGCGGTCAAAGCGCTCGACCAGCAATGTAGACGGGTTTTCAGCATGCAGTGCGGTCCGGGTCACGTTAATACCCTTCCCCGCCGCAAATGTCATACAGGCATACTCAATCGTCGGTAGGTCATAGTGGTCAAACCGATCGCGTGTTTAGCCAGAATGAGCATCCCTTTGTCCTGAAGGGTGCGTTACGCAGGACTTCCCCAAGCTTAATGTCTATATGGGTTTGCCTTATAAAGGGTAAGGCTCACTATGGTTGACATTATTTTTCAGATCAGCCCGCCAAAACGCCTGTAAAAGCCTTCATTCACATCCGGCAAAGGCCCATCAGCCGTCTCCAGCGCTGCATTCAGCCAATCTTCCGCCTTGGCAAACACCAGCCGATAGAGGTTACGGCACAGCTGTCGCGCGGCCCTTCCCTCCCAATCCCCAGGCAGCAGCTCGTCCGGCAGTTGCGGGTCGCGCAGCAGCAGCCGGCGGTATTCGTGAATCAGCAGCGTACGTGCCAGGAAGCAATCCTGCGCATCGAGCTGTTGCTGCTCTTTCAAGCCTTGCCATAGCGGCCTGAACAGCTGGATGAACTCGCTGTACTGCTGCCCCAGTTCGTCGATACGCCAGCTTTCCCGCACCTGAGCACGCATGGCCTTGGATGCCAGCACCTCCTGGGTGTGGGTTTCGAAGACGATGCTGTCGTCGCTCGCCTCCAGGTCACGCAAGGTGGCGGCCAGGTCGGTGCGGTCTGCCCGTGGGCAGCCCAGCAGGTTCGGCGCCATGGCGCCGAAGCCCTGCCACTCCAACTCTTCACGCAAAGCCTTGCGCTTGCCGGCCTCCAGTTGCGAGAGCAACACCAGCGTCCAGGCGCCGTCCCAGGCTGGTTGGCTGGGGCTGTAGACTCGCTTGAAGGCTTTCTCGAATCGCCGGCGGCCAGTCCCTGTCAGGCTGTAGTAACTGCGGCGGCCAACCTTTTCGGCGGTGAGCCAGCCTTCCTTGGTAAGGCGGAAGATCGATGTGCGGATCAGGCGCTCGTTGATGCCGATCGGCTCCAGCAGGTTGATCAGGCTACCCAGCCAGACGGTTCCGCCGTGGGGTTCGATGGCGTCGCCGTACAAAGTGATGATCAGGGAACTGGCGCGGATCGGCGTCTGTTCCTGGAAGCGGGTGATCAGGTTGTTCAGTGGGGCGAGATTGCTCATGGGCGAACTGTGCGCGGTTAAAGCACCGACTATACCTGCGCGGCGGGCCGCCTGACCATTGCGTGACGCTGCCAGGCTCATGCCGATGCCTGGCCTTTGGGCCTGACGCCGGTGTCTTCCATGCGTGGGCGCTCGGGCTCGACCTCGGTCAGTGGTGGGCATTCGACCATGCTGTTCATGCAGCGTTGCGCCAGGTGCTGGTACTCCGCCGTGCCACGTTGCTTCCAGGCCAGTTCCTGTTCGGTCAGTGGGCGCTTGACCTGGGCTGGCGAGCCCATCACCAGGCTTTGTGCCGCACATTCGAAGCCCGCCTTGACGAATGCCGTGGCCGCGACGATACAGCGCGGTGCCACATAGGCACCATCCATTACCACCGCGTTCATGCCGATCAAGGCGTCTTCGCCCACGCGACAGCCGTGCAGCACGGCGCCATGCCCGACATGCCCGTTGCGTTCGACCACCGTATCGCCACCCGGGAAACCATGCATCACGCAGGTGTCCTGCAGGTTGGCGCCCTCCTCCAGCACGATACGGCCGAAATCCCCCCTTAGTGATGCCAGCGGGCCGACGTAGCAACGAGGGCCGACGATTACATCACCAATCAGCACGGCGCTGGGGTGCACGTAGGCTGTCGGATGAACCACGGGCGTCAGGCCGTCCAGTCGATAGCAAGGCATGGCAAAGCTCCTGAAATGATTTCAAATGCGCCTTGATCTTGTATCACAATCTTGTGGTGCGTCAATCGGCATGGTCGTGTATCGCTTTTGCTCGGGTCATCGCGCTCCAATAAGTTCGGAAATACGCGTTGATCGCAAGGTGATGAAGCGATTCAACATCAGGAAACCCTTTGCTGAGGCAGTTGTCAGCCCCGCAAAAAGAGATACATGAAACAATTTTGAATGTTGCATTATTGTATCGCGTAATGCATATACTGGTTCCACCTGGACGTGATCCCCACATCACGCCCCTGCAAACAATTCCAAGAAATGCCGGCCCCACGATGTGCCGTGCGTGCAGCCAGAGGAACCCGACATGCCGCGATATCTCGATGTGCAGGCGCCCGAACACGGCGTCCAGCTCATTACCCTGCAACGGCCCGAGGCGCTCAACGCCCTGTGCACCGAGCTACTGGCAGAGCTGGCCGCTGCGCTGGAAGCGGCCGGGCAAGACGAACAGATCCGCGCGGTGGTGCTCACCGGCAGCCGCAAGGCATTCGCCGCAGGCGCTGATATCCGCGAGATGGCCGAGCGCGACCTGGTCGGCATCCTCAACGACCCGCGGGTGGCCCACTGGCAAAGCATCGCCGCCTTCACCAAGCCACTGATCGCCGCCGTCAACGGCTACGCCCTGGGTGGCGGCTGCGAACTGGTGATGTGTGCCGACATCGTCATCGCCGGCAGCGACGCCCGTTTCGGCCAGCCGGAAATCAACCTCGGCATCATCCCCGGCGCCGGTGGCACCCAGCGCCTGCTGCGGGCAGTAGGCAAGCCGCTGGCCATGCAAATGGTGCTGACCGGCGAAGCCATCACCGCCCGTCATGCCTTGCAGGCCGGGCTGGTCAGCGAAATCACCCAGCCGGAACTCACCGTAGAACGTGCCCTGCACATCGCCCGCAGCATCGCCGCCAAGGCCCCACTGGCGGTGCGCCTGGCCAAGGAAGCGCTGCTCAAGGCCGGCGATACCGACCTGGCCAGCGGCCTGCGCTTCGAACGCCATGCCTTCACCTTGCTGGCCGGCACCGCCGACCGCGACGAAGGCATCCGTGCCTTCCAGGAAAAACGCCAGGCCCGCTTCCAGGGCCGCTGATCATCCTTCCCTCGACTGACGGAGCGAGTCTGTCATGACTTTCCAGCACATCCTGTTTTCCATCGAGGACGGCGTCGCCCTCCTCTCGTTGAATCGCCCCGAGCAGCTGAACAGCTTCAATACCGCCATGCACCTGGAAGTGCGCGAGGCACTCAAGCAAGTACGCCAGAGCAACGAAGCACGGGTGTTGTTGCTGACTGCCGAAGGCCGTGGTTTCTGCGCCGGCCAGGACCTGTCCGATCGCAACGTCGCCCCGGGCGCCGAGATGCCGGACCTGGGCGAATCGATCGACAAGTTCTACAACCCGCTGGTGCGCACCCTGCGCGACCTGCCGCTGCCGGTGATCTGCGCGGTGAACGGCGTGGCTGCCGGCGCCGGTGCCAACATCCCGCTGGCCTGCGACCTGGTGCTGGCCGCCCGCTCGGCCAGCTTCATCCAGGCCTTCTGCAAGATCGGCCTGGTACCCGACTCCGGCGGCACCTGGCTGCTGCCGCGCCTGGTCGGCATGGCGCGGGCCAAGGCCCTGGCCATGCTGGGCGAGCGCCTGGGCGCCGAACAGGCCCAGCAATGGGGGCTGATCCACCGCGTGGTGGACGATGCCGCGCTGCGCGACGAAGCCCTCACCCTCGCCCGCCAGCTCGCCACCCAGCCCACTTACGGCCTGGCCCTGATCAAGCGCAGCCTGAACGCCAGTTTCGACAACGGTTTCGATGAACAGCTGGAGCTGGAGCGCGACCTGCAGCGCCTGGCCGGGCGCAGCGAGGACTATCGCGAAGGCGTG
The DNA here is from genome assembly GCF_040214835.1 of Pseudomonas asiatica. NCBI lineage: Bacteria > Pseudomonadati > Pseudomonadota > Gammaproteobacteria > Pseudomonadales > Pseudomonadaceae > Pseudomonas > Pseudomonas asiatica. The sequence goes on from NZ_CP157874.1 coordinate 2,922,180, forward strand.
AGCGCCTTCATGAACAAGCGCACGCCGGCATTCAAGGGGCGTTGATCATGAGCGCACTCGCAAGCAATGCCCAGGTGGCGGTGATCGGTGCAGGCGCCATGGGCGCAGGCATCGCCCAGGTTGCGGCCCAGGCCGGCCACCCGGTAAAGCTCTACGACAACCGCCCGGGCGCTGCAGCCCAGGCGGTGGCCGGCATAGACCGGCAACTTGCCCGCCTGGTGGAAAAAGGCAAGTTGCAGGCTGCCGAACGGGAAGCCATCAGCGCCCGGCTGTGCCCGGTAGACGCCCTTGAAGCCCTGGCCGATGCCCGCCTGGTGATCGAGGCCATCGTCGAGAACCTGCAGGTCAAGCAGGCGCTGTTCAGCCAGCTGGAAGCCTTGTGCGCCACCGACTGCATCCTCGCCAGCAACACTTCGTCGCTGTCCATCACCAGCCTCGCCGCCGGCCTGCAACGCCCGCACCAGGTGGTTGGCATGCACTTCTTCAACCCGGCGCCGCTGATGGCCCTGGTCGAAGTGGTCTCGGGCCTGGCCACCGCCCCGGCCGTTGCCGCATGCATTCATGCCACCGCCCAGGCCTGGGGCAAGCAGCCGGTGCACACGCGCTCCACGCCGGGCTTCATCGTCAACCGTGTGGCGCGGCCGTTCTACGCCGAAAGCTTGCGCCTGCTGCAGGAAGGCGCAGCCGATTGCGCCAGCCTCGATGCGCTGCTGCGTGATGCCGGCGGTTTCCGCATGGGCGCGTTCGAACTCACCGACCTGATCGGCCACGATGTCAATTACGCCGTTACCTGTTCGGTCTTCGATGCGTTCTACGGCGACTTCCGCTTCCAGCCTTCGCTGGTGCAAAAAGAACTGGTGGACGCAGGCCGCCTCGGGCGCAAGACCGGCCAAGGCTTCTATAGCTATGCCGAAGGCGCCGAACGCCCGCAGCCAGCCGAACTGCATAGCCCCGCCATCGTCGATGCCTGCGTCGTCGAAGGCGACCTGGGGGTGATGCAGCCGCTGGTCGAACGCCTGCGCCAGAGCGGCGTCGCCGTGACCCAGCGCGCCGGCAGCGGCCTGATCCAGGTGGGCGATGCCACCCTGGCGCTGTCCGATGGCCGCCTGGCCAGCCAGCGCGCCCGGGAAGACGGCCTGCGCAACCTGGTGCTGCTCGACCTTGCCCTGGACTACACCACCGCCACCCGCCTCGCCATCAGCTGGTCGGCCGACACCAGCGACAACGCTCGTGACCAGGCGGTGGCCTTGCTGCGGCGTGCCGGCCTGAAGGTAACGGCGGTCGCCGACCTGCCCGGCCTGGTGGTGCTGCGCACCGTGGCGATGCTCGCCAACGAGGCCGCCGATGCCGTGCTGCAAGGTGTCGGCAGCGCCGCCGACATCGACCTGGCCATGCGCGCCGGCGTCAACTACCCCTGCGGCCCGCTGGCCTGGGCCGCGAACATCGGCATCCCCCACACCCTGCGCGTGCTCGACAACCTGCAGCGCAGCTACGGCGAAAGCCGCTACCGCCCTTCCCTGCTGTTACGCCGCTGCGAAGCCAAAGGAGGCACCCTGCATGACTGATGTCGAACTGGCACAAGCCTGTGCCGAGGCCATGTACGCCCGCGACCAGGCCACCCAGGGCCTGGGCATCCGCCTGCTGGAAGCCGGCCCGGGCCAGGCATGCCTGCGCATGCCGGTACGCGCCGACATGATTCAGGGGCATGGCACCTGCCATGGCGGCTTCCTGTTCGCCCTGGCCGACTCGGCGTTTGCCTTCGCCTGCAACAGTCACGACCAGGCCACCGTTGCCCTGGGCTGCAGCATCGACTACCTGGCCCCGGCGCTGCGCGATGATGTGCTTACCGCCCGCGCCAGCGAGGTCAGCCGCAAGGGCCGCACCGGCCTGTACCACGTCCGCATCGAGAACCAGCGCGGTGAGCTGGTGGCGATGTTCCATGGCAAATCCTACAAAGTGCGCGGCACCGTGCTGGCGCAGGAGACGCAAGATGACTGAACACACCCAAGCCGATGCCTTGATCATCGACGCCGTGCGCACCCCCATCGGCCGATATGCCGGCGCCTTGAGCGGCGTGCGCGCCGATGACCTGGCCGCCATCCCGCTCAAGGCCCTGATCCAGCGCCACCCCGAACTGGACTGGAAAGCCATCGACGACGTCATCCTCGGCTGCGCCAACCAGGCTGGCGAGGACAACCGCAACGTCGCGCACATGGCCAGCTTGCTGGCCGGGTTGCCGATCGAAGTGCCGGGCACCACCATCAACCGCCTGTGTGGCTCCGGCCTGGATGCCATCGGCAATGCAGCCCGCGCCCTGCGCTGCGGCGAAGCCGGGCTGATGCTGGCCGGCGGCGTGGAGTCGATGTCACGCGCGCCGTTCGTCATGGGCAAGGCGGAGCAGGCGTTCGGCCGTGCGGCCGAACTGTTCGACACCACCATCGGCTGGCGTTTCGTCAACCCGCTGATGAAGGCGGCCTTCGGCACCGACTCGATGCCGGAAACGGCCGAGAACGTTGCGCAGCAGTTTGGTATTTCCCGCGCCGACCAGGACGCCTTTGCCCTGCGCAGCCAGCACAAGGCCGCCGCCGCCCAGGCACGCGGGCGCCTGGCACGGGAAATCGTGCCAGTCGAGATCCCGCAGCGCAAAGGCCCGGCCAAAGTGGTCGAGCACGACGAACATCCCCGCGGCGACACCACCCTGGAGCAACTGGCCAGGCTGGGTACCCCGTTCCGTGAGGGCGGTAGCGTCACCGCTGGCAATGCTTCCGGGGTCAACGATGGTGCCTGCGCCCTGCTGCTCGCCAGCAGCACCGCCGCCCGCCGTCATGGCCTGAAGGCTCGCGGCCGAATCGTCGGCATGGCGGTGGCCGGGGTCGAACCACGGCTGATGGGCATCGGCCCGGTGCCGGCTACCCGCAAGGTGCTGGAGCTTACCGGGTTGTCGCTGGCCGACATGGACGTCATCGAGCTCAACGAGGCCTTTGCCGCCCAGGGCCTTGCGGTACTGCGCGAGCTCGGCCTGGCCGACGACGACGAGCGGGTCAACCGCAACGGCGGTGCCATCGCCTTCGGCCACCCGTTGGGCATGAGCGGTGCACGCCTGGTCACCACCGCGTTGCACGAGCTGGAAGAAACCGCCGGACGCTACGCCCTGTGCACCATGTGCATCGGCGTTGGCCAAGGCATCGCGATGGTCATCGAACGCCTCTGAGCGGCTCAGACCATCGGCTTGTTACCGAACCGAACGCAGCCGTATATGCTGCTTCCATGACACTCACCGCGCGGCCTGCAACCGGTACCGCGCGGCGTACAAGAACAATTCGAGTGAAGCCATGAACATGTACCATGATGCCGATCGTGCCCTGTTGGACCCGATGGAAACCGCCAGTGTCGACGCCCTGCGCCAGCACCAGCTGGAGCGCCTGCGCTGGAGCCTGAAGCACGCCTACGACAACGTGCCGCTGTACCGCCAGCGCTTTGCCGAGTGCGGCGCCCACCCCGACGACCTCAAGTGCCTGGAAGACCTGGCGAGGTTCCCCTTCACCGGCAAGAACGACCTGCGCGACAACTACCCCTACGGCATGTTCGCCGTGCCCCAGCAAGAGGTGGTGCGCCTGCACGCCTCCAGTGGCACTACCGGCAAGCCGACGGTGGTGGGCTACACCCAGAACGACATCGACACCTGGGCCAACGTGGTCGCCCGCTCGATCCGTGCCGCGGGTGGGCGCAAGGGGGACAAGGTGCATGTCTCCTACGGCTACGGCCTGTTCACCGGCGGGCTTGGCGCGCATTACGGTGCCGAGCGCCTGGGCTGCACGGTAATCCCCATGTCCGGTGGCCAGACCGAGAAGCAGGTGCAGCTGATTCGCGACTTCCAGCCCGACATCATCATGGTCACCCCCTCCTACATGCTCAACCTGGCCGACGAGATCGAGCGCCAGGGCATCGACCCGCAAGACCTCAAGCTGCGCCTGGGCATATTCGGCGCCGAGCCGTGGACCGACGAGCTGCGCCGCTCTATCGAGCAACGGCTGGGCATCGATGCCCTCGACATTTATGGCCTGTCGGAAATCATGGGGCCTGGGGTGGCGATGGAGTGCATCGAAACCAAGGATGGCCCGACCATCTGGGAGGACCATTTCTACCCCGAGATCATCGACCCGGTCACCGGTGCGGTGCTGCCGGACGGCCAACTGGGCGAACTGGTGTTCACCTCACTGAGCAAGGAAGCGTTGCCCATGGTGCGCTACCGCACCCGCGACCTCACTCGCCTGCTGCCCGGCACCGCCAGGCCGATGCGGCGGATCGGCAAGATCACCGGCCGCAGCGATGACATGCTGATCATTCGCGGGGTCAACGTGTTCCCGACCCAGATCGAGGAGCAGGTGCTAAAAATAAAACAGCTTTCCGAGCTTTATGAGATTCATCTGTATCGCAATGGCAACCTGGACAGTGTCGAGGTGCATGTGGAACTGCGTGCGGAGTGCCAGCACCTCGATGAAGGCCAGCGCAAGGTGTTGACCGGTGAGCTGACCAAGCAGATCAAGACCTACATCGGCATCAGCACCCAGGTGCGCCTGCAGCCCTGCGGCACGCTCAAGCGTTCCGAGGGCAAGGCCTGCCACGTGTTCGACAAACGGTTGGCCAGCTGATTCATTCGGCTGCCTTTTCGGCCCCGGCATCGTCCGGGGCTTTTTTTTGCATTTTTTCGGCTGGCCTCTTCGCGGGTAAACCCGCTCCCACAGGAATTGCATGATGCCTGGGGGCTGCACATGACCTGTGGGAGCGGGTTTACCCGCGAAAGGGCCGCCAATGTGATACACAAATCTATTCGATACACATAAAACTGTTTGACGTTATGTTTTGTATCGCTTACAAATGACTCATGCCTTAGCAGGAGTCGGAACACATGTACGCACAGCTAGTGGAAACCGGAGTCAAGCGCGTCAAGTCGCTGGAAGAGATGTCGCCCGAGGAGCGCAACTTCCAGGAAAAGATCGACGCCGAAATCAAGATCGAAGCCAAGAACTGGATGCCCGAGGCCTACCGCCAGACCCTGATCCGGCAGATCTCCCAGCACGCCCACTCGGAAATCGTCGGCATGCTGCCCGAAGGCAACTGGGTCACCCGTGCCCCCAGCCTCAAGCGCAAGCTGCAGCTGATGGCCAAGATCCAGGACGAAGCCGGCCACGGCCTGTACCTGTACAGCGCCATGGAAACCCTGGGCGCCGACCGTGACGAAGAAATCGCCAAGCTGCACAGTGGCAAGGCCAAGTACTCGAGCATCTTCAACTACCCCACCCTCAGCTGGGCCGACATGGGCGCAGTGGGCTGGCTGGTGGACGGCGCCGCCATCGTCAACCAGGTGGTGCTGCAGCGCACCTCCTACGGCCCGTATTCGCGCGCGATGATCCGCATCTGCAAGGAAGAGAGCTTCCACCAGCGCCAGGGCTACGAAATCCTCCTGACCATGATGCGCCACGGCACCCAGGCCCAGCGCGACATGGTCCAGGACGCGATCGACCGCCTGTGGTGGCCGGCACTGATGATGTTCGGCCCCAGCGACGAGCACTCCCCCAACAGCGCCCAGTCCATGGCCTGGAAGATCAAGCGCCAGACCAACGATGAGCTGCGCCAGCGCTTCATCGACCAGACCGTGCCGCAGCTCGAATTGCTCGGCTGCACCGCCCCCGATCCCGAGCTGAAGTGGAACGCCGAGCGCGGCCACTACGACTTCGGCGAAATCCAGTGGGACGAGTTCTACGAAGTGATCAAGGGCAATGGCCCATGCAACCAGGAACGCGTCGCCACCCGACGCAAGGCCATCGAGGACGGTGCCTGGGTACGCGAGGCCGCCGTGGCCTACGCGCGCAAGCAACAGAACAAGAACGCCGCCTGAGCGGCGATTGATGCGGAGATCGAAAATGTCTGTCTGGACCCTCTACGAAGTGTTCGTGCGCAGCAAGCACGGCCTTAACCACAAGCATGTCGGCAGCGTGCACGCCGCCGATGCTGCCATGGCCATCGAAAACGCCCGCGAGCTGTACACCCGCCGCAGCGAAGGCGTGAGCCTGTGGGTGGTGCCCTCGGCACTGATCACCGCCTCTTCCCCGGACGAGAAAGACCCGCTGTTCGCCCCGGCGGACGACAAGGTCTACCGCCATGCCAGCTTCTACGAACTGCCCGACGAAGTCGGACACATGTGAGGTTGGCCATGCACAACGAAACCCTTGTCCCCTACCTGCTGCTGCTCGGCGACAGTGCCCTGGTGCAGGGCCAGCGCCTCTGCGAATGGTGTGGCCGCGCCCCGGCCATCGAAGAAGAACTGGCCCTGATGAACGTCGGCCTCGACCTGGTAGGCCAGGCGCGCAACTGGCTGGAGTACGCCGCCGAGCTGCTCGATGATGGCCGTGACGCCGACGCCCTGGCCTTCCGCCGTGACGAGCGCGCCTATCGCAACCTGTTGCTGGTCGAGCAGCCCAACGGCGACTTCGCCGTGACCATGACCAAACAGTTCTTCTATGACGCCTGGCATTTCGCCATGCTTCAGGGCCTGGTCGGCTCGAACGACGAGCGTATCGCCGGTATCGCCGCCAAGGCCCTGAAGGAAGTCACCTACCACCTGCGCCGCTCCAGCGAGTGGGTGCAACGCCTGGGCGGTGGCACCGAAGAAAGCCGCCAGCGCATGCTCGCGGCCATCCCGGCACTGTGGCGCTTCACCGTCGAGCTGGCTGCCGGTAGCGACAATGAAGTGCACCTGGCACAGGCGGGTATCGCCGCCGACCCCGCTGCCGTCGGCGCGGCCTGGCTCAAGCAGGTTGGCGAGACCTTCGCTTCGGTCGAGCTGCCGCTGCCCAAGGCCGCCAGCCACTTTTACCTGGACGGTCGCAAAGGCCTGCACACCGAGCACCTGGGCCTGCTGCTGGCCGAGATGCAGTTCCTGCCAAGGGCGTATCCCGATGCAACCTGGTGAGCTGATTGCAGGCGACCGTGGCGCCCGCGCGCCACGCGGCGACGACCTGGCCCGGGCCTGGGCGGTACTGGCCCAGGTCATGGACCCGGAAGTGCCCGTGGTCAGCGTGGTCGACCTGGGGATCGTGCGCGACCTCGGCTGGCACGCCGGGCACTTGCACCTGGTCGTCACGCCGACTTACTCCGGCTGCCCGGCCACCGAGGTGATCGAAGGGGATATCCGCCAGGCGCTGGAACAGGCCGGTTTCCCCGCCCCGGCTCTGGAGCGCCGGCTGACCCCGGCCTGGAGCACCGACTGGATCAGCGAACTGGGCCGCGAGCGCCTGCGCGCCTACGGCATCGCCCCGCCACAGGGCAGCGCCAGCAAACGCAGCCTGCTCGGCGAGGCGCCGCAGGTGTGCTGCCCGCAGTGCGGCAGCGCCCATACCGAATTGCTCAGCCAGTTCGGTTCCACGGCTTGCAAGGCGCTTTACCGCTGCCGCGAGTGCCTGGAGCCGTTCGACTATTTCAAATGCATTTGAGCCGTGGAGATCGCCATGAGCCAGTTTCACAGCCTGACCATCAAGCAAGTGCGCAACGAGACCCGCGATGCGGTGTCGATTGCCTTCGACGTGCCCGAGCACCTGCAGGCGCAGTTCCGTTTCACCCAGGGCCAGTACCTGGTCATGCGTACCCAGCTGGACAACGAAGAAGTCCGCCGTTCCTACTCCATCTGCAGTGCCGTGCAGGACGGCGAACTGCGTGTGGCGGTAAAGCGCGTGCCTGGCGGGCGCTTCTCGGCATTTGCCAATGACGTGCTCAAGGCCGGCCAGCAACTGGAAGTGATGCCGCCGTCGGGCAGCTTCTTCGTACCACTGGAACCGGCTTGCCAGGGCAACTACCTGGGCGTGGCTGCCGGCAGCGGCATCACCCCGATCCTGTCGATCATCGCCACTACCCTGGCCAGCGAGCCACACAGCCGCTTCACCCTGCTGTACGGCAACCGCTCCAGCTCTGGCGCACTGTTCCGCGACAAGCTGGAAGACCTGAAGAACCGTTACCTCGACCGCCTGAACCTGATTTTCGTGTTCAGCCGCGAGCAGCAGGATGTCGACCTGTACAACGGCCGCATCGATGCCGACAAGTGCGGCCAGCTGTTCTCGCGCTGGATGGACGTTGCCAACCTGGACGCTGCATTCATCTGCGGCCCGCAGGCGATGACCGAGACGGTGCGCGACAGCCTGCGGGCCAATGGCCTGGCCAAGGAACGCATCCATTTCGAGCTGTTCGCCGCCGCCGGCAGCGAAGCCCGTCGTGAAGCCCGCGAGGCGGCGCGCCAGGTGGACTCGGCGCTCAGCCACATCACCGTGATCAGCGACGGCCGCGCCCTCACCTTCGACCTGCCACGCAACACCCAGAACGTGCTGGACGCCGGCAACGCCATCGGCGCCGAACTGCCGTACTCGTGCAAGGCCGGCGTGTGCTCGACCTGCAAGTGCCGGGTAATCGAGGGCGAAGTGGAGATGGACAGCAACCATGCCCTGGAGGACTACGAAGTGGCGGCCGGGTACGTGCTGTCATGCCAGACCTACCCGGTGAGCGACAAGGTAGTGCTCGATTTCGACCAGCTGTAGGCCCAAGCCCCTCTCGGGCTGCTGACGCGGTCTCTGTAGGAGCGGCCTTGTGTCGCGAAAGGGCCGCAACGCGGCCCCAGGATCCTGGCCCTGATCATGGATTGCCGGGGCTGCTGCGCAGCCCTTTCGCGACACAAGGCCGCTCCTACAAAGGCCGCACCAACAGCATTGCAATGCAACACCCGCGTGACCTCAACAAAACAATTACAACACCCAGAGATCGCAACCCATGACACCCGAACGCATCGAAAGCATCGCCAACCACCCCGACTTCCAGCACCTGGTGCAGCGCAAACGCCGCCTCAACGGCAGCCTGACCCTGGCCATGCTGGTGATCTACTACGGCTTCGTCCTGCTGGTGGCGTTCTCCCCCAGCACCCTCGGCCAGTCCCTCAGTGGTGGCGTCACCACCGTCGGCATGCTGGTGGGCGTGCTGATGGTGCTGCTGTCCTTCGCCCTGACCGGTATCTACGTGCACCGCGCCAACAACGTGCTCGACCCGCTCAACGACAAGGTCAAGCAGGAGTGCGCACAATGAACTGGACCGCCATCTCGATGTTCATGGTGTTCGTCTGCTTCACCCTGCTGGTCACCCGCTGGGCTGCCATGCGCACCCGCTCGGCCAGCGACTTCTACACCGCCGGCGGGGGCCTGACCGGCATGCAGAACGGCCTGGCGATCGCCGGCGACATGATCAGCGCCGCGTCGTTCCTGGGCATTTCGGCAATGATGTTCATGAACGGCTACGACGGCCTGCTGTATGCCCTGGGCGTACTGGCCGGCTGGCCGATCATCCTGTTCCTGATCGCCGAACGCCTGCGCAACCTGGGCAAGTACACCTTCGCCGACGTGGTCAGCTACCGCCTGGCACAAACCCCGGTGCGCCTGACCTCGGCCTTCGGCACCCTGGTGGTGGCGCTGATGTACCTGGTGGCGCAGATGGTCGGTGCCGGCAAGCTGATCGAACTGCTGTTCGGCATCAGCTACCTGTACGCGGTGATGCTGGTCGGCGTGCTGATGGTCGCCTACGTCACCTTCGGCGGCATGCTCGCCACCACCTGGGTGCAGATCATCAAGGCGGTGATGCTGCTGTCGGGCACCAGCTTCATGTCCTTCATGGTGCTCAAGCATTTCGGCTTCAGCACCGAGGCGATGTTTGCCAGCGCCGTGGCCGTGCATGCCAAGGGCCAGGCGATCATGGCCCCGGGCGGCTTGCTGTCCAACCCGGTGGACGCCATTTCCCTGGGCCTGGGCATGATGTTCGGTACCGCCGGCCTGCCGCATATCCTGATGCGCTTCTTCACCGTCAGCGATGCCAAGGAAGCGCGCAAGAGCGTGTTCTATGCCACCGGGTTCATCGGCTACTTCTACCTGCTGCTGATCGTCATCGGCTTTGGTGCCATCGTCATGGTCGGCACCGAGCCGTCCTACCGTGACGCCACCGGCGCGATCATCGGCGGCGGCAACATGGTCGCCGTGCACCTGGCCCAGGCCGTGGGTGGCAACCTGTTCCTCGGTTTCATCTCCGCCGTGGCCTTCGCCACCATCCTGGCGGTGGTCGCCGGCCTGGCGCTGTCCGGTGCATCGGCCGTTTCCCACGACCTGTATGCCTGCGTGGTGCGCCAGGGCAAGGCCAGCGAGCAGGAGGAAATGCGCGTGTCGCGTATCGCCACCCTGCTGATCGGCTTGCTGGCGGTCATCCTCGGCCTGATGTTCGAGTCGCAGAACATCGCCTTCCTCTCCGGCCTGGTGCTGGCGGTGGCCGCCTCGGTCAACTTCCCGGTGCTGCTGCTTTCGATGTTCTGGAAAGGCCTGACCACCCGCGGCGCGGTGTGCGGCAGCATGGCCGGCCTGGTTTCGGCGGTGCTGCTGGTGGTGCTGGGCCCGGCGGTGTGGGTCAACGTGCTGCATCACGAAAAGGCGCTGTTCCCCTACAGCAACCCGGCGCTGTTCTCCATGAGCCTGGCCTTCCTCGGCGCCTGGGTGTTCTCGGTCACTGACAGCTCCGAACGGGCCAGCCAGGAACGTGGCCGCTACCTGGCCCAGTTCATCCGTTCCATGACCGGAATCGGCGCTGCCGGCGCCAGCAAGCACTGACTCTCAGGGAAGAACAACCATGTCGGGTAAAACAACAACAATGAACCGCACGCACTTCATTTCGGCCGCCTGGCTGGCGACCCTCGCCCTGCCGATGCCGGCGATGGCAGACTTCATCGGCGACAGCCACGCCCGGCTGGAGCTGCGCAACCACTACCTCAACCGCGACTTCCGCCAGAGCAACGCACCGCAGGCCAAGGCCGAGGAATGGGGCCAGGGCTTTACCGCCAAGCTGGAGTCGGGCTTCACCGAAGGCCCGGTCGGCTTTGGTGTCGACGCCATGGGCCAACTGGGCATCAAGCTCGACTCCAGCCGTGACCGCCGCAATACCGGCCTGCTGCCTTTCGGCCCGAACAGCCATGAACCGGTCGATGACTACAGCGAACTGGGCCTGACCGGCAAGGTGCGGATGGCCAAGAGCACCCTGCGCCTGGGGACCTTGCAACCGATCCTGCCGGTGGTGGTGTACAACGACACCCGCCTGCTGGCTTCCACCTTCCAGGGCGGCCTGCTCACCAGCCAGGACCTGGCCGGCCTGACCTTCAACGCCGGCCGCCTGACCAAGGCCAACCTGCGTGATTCCTCGGGCCGCGACGACATCGGCTACGGCGCCGCCAGCAGCGACCACCTGGACTTCGGCGGCGGCAGCTACGCCATCACCCCGCAAACCAGCGTCAGCTACTACTACGCCAAGCTCGAGGACATCTACCGCCAGCAGTTCGTCGGCCTGATCGATACCCGCCCGCTGGGCGAAGGCCTGAGCCTGCGCACCGACCTGCGCTACTTCGACAGCCGCAACGACGGCGCCGAGCGTGCCGGCAACATCGACAACCGCAACTTCAACGCCATGTTCACCCTCGGCGTACGGGCCCACAAGTTCACCGCCGCCTGGCAGCAGATGTCCGGCGACAGTGCCTTCCCGTTCGTGAACGGCGGCGACCCGTTCACCGTCAACCTGGTCACCTACAACACCTTCACCCGCGCCGGGCTGGACTCGTGGCAGGTGCGCTACGACTACGACTTCGTCGCCATGGGTATCCCCGGCCTGAGCTTCATGACCCGCTACACCGATGGCCGCCACGCCGAAACCGCCACCGTCAGCAATGGCCGTGAGCGTGAGCGCGACACCGACATCACCTATGTCATCCAGAGCGGCCCGTTCAAGGACGTCAGCCTGCGCTGGCGCAACGTCACCTTCCGTTCCGGCAATGGCCTGACCAACGCCGTGGACGAAAACCGCCTGATCATCGGCTACACCGTGGCGCTGTGGTAACAGCGCCCCTCTACATTGGAGAACAGCATGTCTGCCGCCCCTACCCTGCAAAGCTTCATCGCCGGCCGCTGGCTTGGCCAGCACGGCGCCCAGGCCCTGCGTAGCGCCCTGGATGGCCACGTCTTGGCCTACAGCCACGAAGAGCGCCCGGACTTCGCCGAAGCCGTGGACTTTGCCCGCGCCCGTGGCCTGGCCGCGCTGATGGCCATGGACTTCCAGCAACGCGCTGCCCGCCTTAAGGCATTGGCCCTGTACCTGGCCGAGCGCAAGGAGCAGCTCTATGCCCTGTCCCACCACAGCGGCGCCACCCGTGCCGACAGCTGGATCGACATCGAAGGCGGCAACGCCACGCTGTTCTCCTATGCGGGTATCGGCAGCCGTGAGCTGCCGTCGGGCAACCTGGTGCACGAAGGCCCGGCCATCCCGCTGGGCAAGCAAGGCCATTTCGCCGGCAGCCACATCCTGGTGCCGCGCGCCGGCGTGGCAGTGCACATCAACGCCTTCAACTTCCCCATCTGGGGCATGCTGGAGAAGTTCGCCCCGACCTTCCTGGCCGGCATGCCATGCATCGTCAAGCCGGCGACCTCGACCAGCTACCTGACCGAGGCCGTGGTGCGCCTGATGAATGCATCCGGCCTGTTGCCCGAAGGCAGCCTGCAACTGGTGATCGGCAGCACCGGCGACCTGCTCGACCGCCTGCAAGGCCAGGACGTGGTGACCTTCACCGGTTCCGCCGACACCGCCGCCAAGTTGCGCGTCACGCCGAACCTGGTACGCAACTCGGTGCCGTTCACCGCCGAAGCCGATTCGCTGAACTGCGCCATCCTCGGCCCGGACGTGACCCCGGACAGCGAAGAGTTCGACCTGTACATCAAGGAGGTGGCCCGCGAAATGACCACCAAGGCCGGGCAGAAATGCACCGCCATCCGCCGCGCCATCGTACCGGCCAGGCACATCGACGCCGTTGCCACGCGCCTGCGCGAGCGGCTGGCCAAGGTGGTGGTCGGTGACCCGTCGGTGGAGGGTGTGCGCATGGGCGCCCTGGCCTCCCACGACCAGCAGCACGATGTGGCCGAGCGGGTGCGCAGCCTGCTGCAGAGCTGCGACCAGCTGTTCGGCGCCAGCGATGGCTTTGCGCCGCGTGGCGAGGGCGTGGCCGAGGGCGCGTTCTTTGCCCCGACCCTGCTGCAGGCCCGTGACCCGCATGCCGAAGGCGGTGCCCACGATATCGAAGCGTTCGGCCCGGTCAGCACGCTGATGGCCTATGACGACCTCGATGAAGCCCTGGCGCTGGCCGCTCGGGGCAAAGGCAGCCTGGTGGCGACCTTGGTCACCGCCGACCGCAGCGTGGCAGCCAAGGCCATCCCGGTGGCTGCCGCCTGGCATGGCCGCCTGCTGGTACTCGACAGCGAGGCAGCCAAGGAATCCACGGGCCATGGCTCGCCATTGCCGCAGCTAAAGCATGGCGGCCCGGGCCGCGCTGGTGGTGGTGAAGAGCTGGGTGGCCTGCGTGCCGTCAAGCACTACCTGCAACGTGCCGCTGTACAGGGTTCGCCGAGCATGCTCACGGCGGTAACCGGCGAATACGTGCGCGGTGGCGAAGTGATCGAAACCGAAGTGCACCCGTTCCGCCGCTATTTCGAGCAGTTGCGCATCGGCGAGTCGCTGCTCACCCACCGGCGCACCGTGACCGAAGCCGACCTGGTCAACTTCGGCTGCCTGTCGGGTGACCATTTCTACATGCACTTCGACGAGATCGCCGCCAAGCAATCGCAGTTCGGCAAGCGCATCGCCCACGGCTATTTCGTGTTGTCGGCAGCGGCCGGGCTGTTCGTCTCCCCGGGTGCAGGCCCGGTACTGGCCAACTACGGCCTGGATACCCTGCGCTTCATCAACCCGGTGGGCATCGGCGACACCATCCAGGCGCGCCTGACCTGCAAGCGCAAGATCGACCAGGGCAAGACCAGCCCGCTGGGCCAGCCCCAGGGCGTGGTGGCGTGGGATGTGGAGGTGACCAACCAGCTGGGCGAGCTGGTCGCCAGCTACGACATTCTCACCCTGGTGCTGAAACAGCCCTGACAGTGCCGTTGGTCAGGGGCGGTGGATATCCAACCGACCTCCCCTGGCTGTTACCGCTCTCATTCAATGAGGGGTGGTCAATGGCTTCGCCTCTCACTCCTGTATTGGGCCCGCCTGATCGCGGGCCTTTTTTTCATCGAGAGCGAGGGTTGCGAGATGAAAGATTTTACTGCGATGGGTGGCGGTAGCGCACAGGATGACTGGCCAGAGCTCGAGCCGGACCGGCGCAATGACCGGGCAGATGACCCGGATGCCGACCCCAATGTGACAGATGACGAAGAGAACCGCCCGGGCGTACCGGCCAGCGACCCCGAGTCCGGTGCCTGACCGTCATGCAGACGGTCTGCGCGATCCCGTGTGGGAGATTGGCCAACCCTTTGGGCCGCGCTGTCGCACAGATAACGGAATTCGCAAGCGAACCTCGTACCCTGTGGGAGCGGCTTTAGCCGCGAAGAATCCAACGCGGTGCATGGCACCGGCTGCGCCGGTGTTCGCGGCTAAAGCCGCTCCCACAGAGGATCGTGCCAACTTTTAGAATTTGAGCAGGACATCTGTTCCCGCACGGATTGTGCAGTCGGGGGTATCACATTGTCGCCGCAGACTGGTTCGGCTTGCCGCCGGATACCCGCCAGCTCACCGCGGTAATGCCATAGCGCTCGGCCATCGGCCTGCTGACTTTCCTGATCTTCTCCCGGCCGAACTTGGGAATGATGCCGATGCCCGCATCGCAACTCGCCCAATGCCAGGCCTCGGCATTGTCCAGCGTCTCCAGACGGATGATGAAACTGCGCGGCTGGCCATGCAGTTGGTAATCGATGATGTACAGCTGTGGGCTAGGCATCGCAGGGGCCTCCTCTTCTCCATGGATGACACCTGATTGATCGGGGCACGGCCGGAAGATTCAAAAAATTGTCGAACAAGAAGTATCAACGGCTATTGATGCCTCGGTACGCAAGGTCTGGCCACCACCCGGCACCTGAGGTACCGGGTGTCCAGCAACCCCTTCAACTTACTGCTGGCGGCCCCCGCCGTGGCTGTTCTGGCCGCCCTTGCGACCGGCCTCCGATGCCCGTTGGCGGTCATTGGCGAAGTTGCCGCCAGAAGCCTGCCCGCCTTTGTGCCCCGCACGGGAGGCCCGTTCCCGGTCGTTGGCGAAATTGCCTGGGTTGGTTTCCTTGGTGCCGCCGCGCTGGCTGGTGCGCTCTTGATCCTGCGCCATGTGGTTTCTCCTTGCGATGGATGGGTCGCATGGATGTTTGCCATGCCTTGGTTCCGAACCGCCGATCACACAGTCTGCTCAATGGTTTTGCCGGCAACTGACCAGTGGCACCAAACATGGGTCGGCAAAAGGTTTGCGTGACGGAAGCAGGCGGGTCGCACTTTCCTGTGCCTGCGGAGGTCTCAACAACATGGCGACGGCCTATAATCCCGCCACACACACGCCCGATGATGCTGCTGCGGGCGGAACGTTCCGGTCTGCACAAGGCTCCGTCCATGAAGTCGTCCCCCAAGCAACCTGCCTCGCCCCAGAACCCGGCGCTCAGCCCCAGCCACCTGGATTTCCCGGTGGTGGGCATCGGTGCATCGGCAGGCGGCCTGGAAGCGATCTGTACGCTGTTCCGGCAAATGCCCAGCGACTGCGGCATGGCCTTCGTCGTGGTCCTGCACCTGTCCCCCGACCACCAGAGCGTCGCCGACCGCATCATCCAGGAGACCACGCAAATGCCGGTGCGCCAGGTGACCGAGCCGGTGCCCATCGAGCGCAACCACATCTACGTAATTTCACCGGCCAATCGCCTGTCCACCAACGATGGCTACCTGCGCGTGACCCCGGCCAACCGGCGCCGTGGCGACCACGTGGCCATCGACCTGTTCTTCCGTGACCTGGCTGACGTGCACAAGGACCACGCCTTCTGCGTGGTGTTGTCCGGTACCGGTGCCGACGGCGCCGTGGGCCTTTCGCGGATCAAGGAGCAAGGCGGCGTGACCTTGGCGCAAAACCCGGACGACGCCCAGTACGACAGCATGCCCCGCGCCGCCATCGAGACCGGCATGGTCGACCTGGTGCTGCCGGCGGCAGAAATGCCGCAGAAGCTGCTGGAGCTATGGCGCAATGCCCGCCAGGTCCGGCTCCCGGAAATCGAGGACGACACCCTGCCACCGGCCTTGGGCACCCGTGCCGGCGATGCCCAGGCCAGCGAGCCGATGCTCGAAGAGATCCTGTTGCAATTGCGCAGCAATACCGGCCACGACTTCCAGCACTACAAGCGCGCCACGGTGCTGCGGCGCATCGAGCGCCGCCTGCATGTGACCGGCCAGGCAGACCTGGCGGCCTACCTGCATTACCTGGAACAGCACCCCGCGGAATCCCGGGCGTTGCTGGCCGACATGCTGATTGGCGTGACCAATTTCTTCCGCGACCGCGAAGCCTTCGAAGCCCTGGAGCGCCATGTGCTGCCGCAACTGGCCTGCGAACGCGACCCGGCCGAGGGCGCGGACGAGATACGCGTGTGGTCGGCCGGCTGCTCCACCGGCGAAGAGGCGTACAGCCTGGCCATGCTGGTTTGCGAGCAGCTGGCACTGGAGCAGCGCTCGCACAAGGTACAGGTGTTCGCCACCGACCTGGACGAACGCGCCATCGGCATCGCCCGCAGTGGCTCCTACCCCGAAGCGATCGTCACCGACGTGCCGCCCAGCCGGCTGCGCCAGTTCTTTCTCAAGGAAGACCAGCATTACCGGGTGCGCAAAGAGGTTCGCGAGAAGGTGCTGTTCGCCCGGCATAACCTGCTGTCGGACCCACCGTTCTCGCAGATCGACCTGATTGTCTGCCGCAACCTGCTGATCTACCTGGACCGCGAGGTGCAGCGTGACATCCTGCAGATGTTCCACTTCGCCCTGCGCCCGGGTGGCTACCTGTTCCTCGGGTCGTCCGAGTCGGCCGACATGGCCAGTGAACTGTTCGCCCCGGTGGACAAGCGCAACCGCATTTTCCGCGCACTCGATGCCAGCAATACCGGCCGCCGTTCCGGCCGTCAGCTGGCCGGCACATCTGCCACCAGCATGCCCCTGGAGACGCTGGCCAAGGCCAAGCCGGGGCGCAAGCCATCGTTCGCCGACCTGCACTACCGCGCCCTGGCGCGCCGCATGCCGCCCAGCCTGATCGTCGATATCGACGGCAATATCCTGCACATGAGCGAAGGCGTGGGGCGTTTCCTGCAAGTGGCCGGTGGCGAACCGAGCCGCAGCCTGCTCAACCTGGTGCTACCGCCCCTGCGCCTGGCCCTGCGCAGCACCTTGTTCCAGGCGCGTCAGGGGACCGAGGCGGTGACCTCGCGCCCTGTCGACCTGGCGGAAACCATGGGCAAACTGCAGGTGGAGATCACCGTGCAGCCGTACAAGGACGACCTCAGCGCCAGCGATTGCCTGCTGGTGGTATTCGAGGAGCGCGCGCCTGATCCGTCCCTGCCGATGCCTGGTGTCATCCGCCAGACCGACAGTATGGTCTTGCACAACCTCGAGCGCGAACTGCAGCGTACCCGCCTGCAACTGCAGGAAACCATCGAGCAGTCAGAGGTCTCCAGCGAGGAGCTGACGGCCTCCAACGAAGAGATGCAGGCCATCAACGAGGAGTTGCGTTCGGCCAGCGAAGAACTGGAAACCAGCAAGGAAGAGCTGCAGTCGATCAACGAGGAACTGCTCACGGTCAACTACGAGCTGAAGAACAAGGTCGAGGAAACCGACAAGGTCAACGACTACCTCAGCAACCTGATCGCCTGCACCGAGATCGCCACGGTGTTCGTCGACCGCAACCTGCATATCCGCTGGTTCACCCCGCGCGCCACCGACCTGTTCAATATGCTGCCGGTCGATACCGGCCGTTCCCTGCTCGACATCACCCACCGCCTGGATTACCCGGCGCTGGCCGACGATGCCCGCGCCGTGGCCCAGGGCGAGGCCATCATCGAGCGTGAAATCGGCGGCCAGGGCGATCACTGGTACCTGGCGCGCCTGCTGCCCTACCGCTCCAGCGAGCAGAAAATCGACGGCACGGTGCTGACCTTCATCGACATCAGCAGCAGCCATGCCGCCGAGGAGCGCGTGCGCCTGGGCGAAGAGCGCCTGAGCAAGCAGCTGGCCGAAACGCAGAGCACCAGCCACATGAAGGACGAGTTCTTCGCCGTCATGTCTCATGAACTCAAACACCCACTCAACCTGATCCAGCTCAATGCCGAAATCCTGCGCCGCCTGCCGTCGCTACGGAACATCAGTGCAGCGAGCAAGGCCGTCGGTACTATCTGCGATGCGGTAACCAGCCAGGCGCGGATCATCGACGACCTGCTGGATGTGGCGCGCATTCGCACCGGCAAGCTCAAACTCAAGACCGAGCCTGTGGACCTGCTTGCCGTCCTGCAGGGCATCCATGGCGTGGTAGTCAGCGAGCAACACCCCTGCACAGTTCGCCTGGAGCTGCCCGCCGACAACCTGCCGGTGATGATCGAGGGTGACGTTACCCGCCTGGAGCAGATCATCTGGAACCTGCTCAACAACGCGCTGAAGTTCAGCCCGGCGGGCAATGACATACGCCTGGTGCTGAGCCACGACGAGGACCACGCCCGCCTGCAGGTGATCGACCATGGAGTGGGCCTGAGCCACGACAGCCTCGAGCATATCTTCGACCTGTTCAGCCAGGCTGCGCCGCAACATGCCAGCCACAGCCGCGAAGGCCTGGGCATCGGCCTGTCGCTGGTACGGCAACTGGTCGAGGCCCATGGCGGTACCGTCCGCGCCACATCAGCGGGGCTTGGCCTGGGCTGCACCTTCACGGTCACCCTGCCCCTTTGCGAAACGCAGCCCCAGCAGCATACGCAGGGCTCGGAGCCGCCGAGCGAGGGCCGCCTGAACGGAATTCGCGTGTTGCTGGTGGATGACTCCGTAGAGGTGCTGGCGGTGATGCAGGAGCTGCTGGAAATGGAGAGCGCCACTGTCAATGCCTTCAGCAAGCCACGCGAGGCCCTGGACGCCGCTGCGGGTGAGGAATACGACATCATCCTGTCCGATATCGGCATGCCGATTATGGACGGCCATGCGTTGATCAAGGCCCTGCGTGGCTACGTGCACCTGCGCCATACCCCGGCCATCGCCCTGACCGGTTATGGCGCCAGCGCCGACCAGTACAAGTCGCGCCAGTCGGGCTTCGACCGGCACCTGAGCAAGCCGGTGGGCTATGACGAGCTGGTGGAGGCCATCGAGGCGCTGAGCGGCTCGGTGCCTTACTGACCGTTGGTCGCTTCAGACGCAACGTTCATTGCTGCCGGGGGCCGAATCTACATGGAATTAGGGATTCGCCCAGGAGCCTGAATGAAGCCAGTCAAGCATCGCGCCACCATCATCTGCCGGCATGGCAAACAAACCCATAAATGGTTGTGGGTGAGAAAGCCCAACGCCGCCTGGACCCTGCCCGGCGGCAAGATAGAGCCCGGCGAGACGCCGGTACAGGCAGCGGAGCGTGAATTGCTTGAGGAAACCGGGTTGCAGGCAGAATCGCTGACCCTGTTGATGCGTCATGAAGCGGCAGAGCGCATGCATTATGTGTTCGAGGCGGAGTTCGTCGATGCCCCGCATCCCAAGGCGCAGCATGAAATTGTCGATTGCCGGTTCGCTCACCCGGACCAGGTGCCCATGCTCAAGGACGAGATCAAGCTGCTGATCCGCTCGTTGCTGGCCTGTGACCGGGCTACGGCGGCGTCAGTGAGGTAGACCTTCTACACCTGTGCCGGCCCTTTCGCGGGTGAACCCGCTCCCACAGGCATTCCACCGAACCTGTGGGAGCGGGTTCACCCGCGAAGAGGCCGGCACAGGAATCCGCTAGGCATGCACACTCCACTGACACGCCTCTGCCTCGATCGGCATTTCGTCAATGGCATGGATCATCCCGTTCGCCAATGCCTCCCGGGGCCCGAGTATCCGCGGGTAGGCCATCAGATACCGCGGTACATCCAGCACCTCGTCCGCCCCTTCAGTCCGCTCGGCGACGATCTGTGCATACAGCCGCAGGTCATAGTCCAGGCTCATCGCATACTCGGCCATGCGGGAGTGGTCGACCGAGCCATGCAAGGTCCAGTGGAACGGATGAAACAGGAACTTGCTGTAACTGCATGCCGTGCGCCGATCCCCGGCCAGGAACAGGATGTTGCCCATGGATTCCACCGTGCCGAGGTTGTGGGTATGCACCTCGACCGGTAACGCCCGCAGGAAGTTGTACAAGGTAAACCCGTAGCTGCACTCGCCGCCCATGGTGGCGATGTTCAGTTGCAGGACTTCGGCCCCTTGCTGCAACGCCCGCGAACAGGTGTTGATCAGGTTGCCGCAGGTGGATGAATTGATAGGCCCGGTGAAGTGGACGATATGTCTGGCCATGCTTGCCTCCAGGGTTGGCAGGTCATTCCTTGGGTTTCTGCGCATCGTCACCCTGCCCGGCCATCTGCCGGTACTGCTTGCGCAGGGCATGCAGCTCGGCCGGGTCCATGTCTTCAAGGTCCAGCAGCGCCTTGTGCGCCTGTTGGGTGGTGCGCAACAGCTCATCGATCTTGATGTGCAGTTCGTCGTTGTCGCGGTTCTGAGTGTTCTGGATCAGGAACACCATGAGGAAGGTGATGATGGTGGTCGAGGTGTTGATCACCAGTTGCCAGGTGTCGTTGAAGCCGAACAGCGGCCCGGTCACTGCCCAGATCAGGATAAGCAGGCAGGCGATGCCAAAAGTCAGCGGGCGGCCGGCCCAATTGGCCAGCCATTGGGCGAAACGGTCGAATTTCATCCTGGCGCCCTTCCTCATAGCAGGTATGCGGTGGAAACGCCGCGGGCCGCAAAGTTCCACGCGGCATCAGCCTTTTCCGTTGGTCAACCGTGCTGAACCCTGGCCGCTGTTGACCGGTCGCACTTTCAGAGTGACCGAACAAGGACCCGGCAATGAGGAAGGCAGCGTGAGCGATATCCGCATCGGCATCTCCGGTTGGCGCTACGGCCCGTGGCGCAAGGATTTCTACCCGAAGGGCCTGCCCCAGGACAACGAACTGGCGTTCGCTTCGCGAGCGGTCAACAGCATTGAAATCAACGGCTCGTTCTACAGCCTGCAAACACCCGAACGCTACCAGAGCTGGCATGACGAAACGCCGCCTGGGTTCGTGTTCGCGGTAAAAGCCCCGCGCTACATCACCCATGTACGGCGGCTCAAGGACATCGAAGAGGCCGTGGCCAATTTCTTCGCCTCCGGGCCGCTGCTGCTCGGCAAGAAGCTGGGCCCGTTCCTGTGGCAGTTTCCGCCGAACATGAAGTTCGACGAGGCCCGCTTCGCCCGTTTTCTCGAACTGCTGCCGCACAGCCGCAAGGATGCCCGCGAATGCGCACAGGGGTGTGCACCGCGCCTGAAGGACAACGGCAGCACCGATATCAAGGGCAACGCACGGCTGCGTCACGCGGTGGAAATCCGCAACGAAAGCTTTTTGTGCGAAGCCTTCATCAAGCTGCTGCGCAAGCACCGGGTAGCGCTGGTAGTGGCCGACAGTGCCGGTAAATGGCCCTATGTCGAGGACCTTACCGCCGACTTCGTGTACATGCGCCTGCATGGCGATGTCGAGTTGTACAGCAGTGGCTATACCGCCCAGGCGCTGCGGCGCTGGAAGCAGCGCATCCAGCACTGGAGCCAGGGCCGCCAGGCCGACGATGCCCAGCTGGTGGTGCCAGGGCCGCCACCGCGGCGCGCCGCCCGTGACGTCTACTGCTATTTCGACAACGACCAGAAAGTCCATGCGCCTTATGACGCCCGGCGCCTGTTGCAGAAGCTGTCGCTGGACCATGAGCTGATGACCGAGCCTGGCGTGGTGCCGGAGGTGACCCTGTGAACAGGACCCTGCCTGCCCCGCACTGCATCATCGACAAGATCACCGCCGTACGTAGTCTGAATGTACTGACGTTGAACGTGCACAAGGGCTTCACCTTCTTCAACCGGCGCTTCATCCTGCCCGAGTTGCGCGAAGCCGTGCGCGCCACCGGCGCCGACCTGGTGTTCCTGCAGGAAGTGCACGGCAGCCACCAGCAGCATGCCCTGCGCCACCCGGCCTGGCCGGATACGCCACAGTACGAGTTCCTGGCCGACAGCATGTGGCCGCAGTTCGCCTACGGCCGCAATGCCGTATACCCCCATGGCGACCACGGCAACGCGCTGCTGTCGAAATTCCCCATCAGCCGCTTCGACAACCTGGACGTCTCGGTGCAGGGCAACGAGCAGCGCGGCCTGTTGCATTGCCAGCTGGAAGTGCCTGGCCATGACCAGGTGCATGCGGTGTGCGTGCACCTGGGCTTGCGCGAGGCCCACCGGCAACGCCAGGTGAAGCTGCTGCTGGACCTGCTAGGCAGCCTGCCGCCCAAGGCCCCGGTGATCGTTGCCGGCGATTTCAACGATTGGCGGCTGAAGGCCGATGCGGTGCTGTGCGAACACCTGGTGGAAGCGTTCGGCGAGCATTTCGGCACCCCGGCACGCAGTTTCCCGGCGCGCCTGCCGTTGTTGCGCCTGGACCGCATCTACCTGCGCAACGCCATGCCCGGCACGGCCCAGGTGCTGTCGAAGTACCCGTGGTCGCACCTTTCCGACCACGCCCCTCTGGCTTCGGAGATCAAACTGTGAACCGACCCTGGGTAGACGGCAACTGCGTGCAGTTGCTGATCAATGGCGAGCAATACTACCCCCGCGTGTTCGAGGCCATGAGCCAGGCACGGGAGGAAATCCTGCTGGAGACCTTCATCATCTTCGATGACAAGGTTGGCCAGCAATTGCAGCAGGTGCTGATAGATGCCGCCCGCCGCGGCGTGCGTGTCGAAGTGGCCGTGGATGGGTACGGCACGGCCGACCTGCCCGACTCTTTCATTGCGGCCATGACCGATGCCGGAGTCAGTTTCCACGCCTTCGACCCGCAGCCGCGGCTGGTGGGCATGCGCACCAACCTGTTCCGGCGCCTGCACCGCAAGATCGTGGTGGTCGATGGCGAGCGGGCCTTCATTGGCGGCATCAACTACAGCGCCGACCATTTGGGCGACTTTGGTCCCATGGCCAAGCAGGACTATGCCGTGGAGGTCGTCGGCCCGGTGGTGGCACAGGTTCATGCCGCCAGCAAGCGCCTGATGTCACCGGTGCTGCAGCCGCCCAGCGCGGTAAGGCCATTGACCGAGCCTGCCGGTACCTGCACCGCCGTGCTGGTCGAGCGCGACAACAAGGTGCGCAGCACCGATATCGAGGCCCACTACCTGCAGGCGTTTCGCAGTGCCCGGCGGCGCATCGTGGTGGCCAATGCGTATTTCTTCCCGGGCTACCGGCTGATGCGTGAATTGCGCAATGCGTCCCGGCGCGGCGTGGAGGTCCGGCTGATCCTGCAGGGCCAGCCAGACATGCGCTGGGTACGGGCGCTGTCGCGACTGCTGTACAACTACCTGCTGCGCGACGGTGTGGCCATTCACGAGTATTGCCAACGGCCGCTGCACGGCAAGGTGGCGCTGGTGGATGATGAGTGGGCCACGGTCGGCTCCAGCAACCTGGACCCGCTCAGCCTGTCGTTCAACCTTGAAGCCAACCTGTTCATCCGTGACCGCGCCTTCAACCAGCAGCTCAACCAGCACCTGCAGGCGCTGGCCCGCGAACAATGCAAGCCGGTCACCCTGGAACGCATGGTTCGCGGCTACTGGTGGCGGGCACCGCTGATATTCGTGTGTTTCCACGTGATCCGCCATTTCCCGCGGATTGCCGGTTGGTTCCCGGCGCACCGTCAGCACCTGCGCTCGGTGCAGCCGGAGGCCGAGGCACAGGTTGACTATCACGAGGGCAAGACCTGATGGCGCGAAAACACTGGCAAATCTGGGGCAAGCGGCTGTTCACCCTGGCATTCCTGATCCTGATCCCTGCGCTGTTGTACCTGCTGGCGCGCAACCTGGACTGGAACGAAGTGCGCCAGTCGTTGCTGGCCTACAAGCCTGGCACCCTGGCCATCGGCCTGGTGCTGGCCGGGTGCAGCTACCTGACGTTCGCCAGCTACGACCTGCTGGCCCGGGCCTACACCGGCCACCACCTGCCGGCCCGCCAAGTGTTGCCGGTTGCCTTCGTGTGCTATGCCTTCAACCTCAATTTCACAACCTGGGTGGGTGGCGTTGCCTTGCGCTACCGGCTGTACAGCCGCCTGGGCCTGGACACGGCAACCATCACGCGCATCCTCACCCTGGGCCTGCTGACCAACTGGATGGGCTACATGCTGCTGGCAGGCACGGTGTTCGCCTTGCGCCTGGTCGAGCTGCCCGCCAACTGGGCGGTCGGCGCCAGCGGCCTGCAACTGATCGGCCTGGTATTGCTGGCGATTGCCGCAGGCTACCTGCTGGCCTGTGGTTTCGCCAAAAAACGCACCTGGCGCTGGCGCGACCATGAGGTAACGCTGCCGTCGCTGCGCCTGGCGCTGTGCCAGGTGGTACTGGGTGCCAGCAACTGGGCGCTGATGGCACTGCTGATCTTCTGGTTGCTGCCTGGCGACGCCTTCTACCCGTCGATACTTGGCATCCTGCTGATCAGTTGCGTGGCTGGTGTGGTCGCGCATATCCCGGCCGGGCTGGGTGTGCTGGAAACGGTGTTCCTGGCCCTGCTGCATGGGCAGCTTGCCCAAGGCACACTGGTGGCGGCCCTGCTGGGTTACCGCACGCTGTACTACCTGGTGCCGCTGTTGCTGGCGGTGCTGACCTACCTGATCCTGGAGAAACGCGCCAAGGCCATGCGCCGGCGCGACAAGCCTGCCTAGACCTATCGAGGGCCAGTGGCCCGGGAGGTGGCAAATGCGTGGCGCTGTCTTGAAGCCGATGTTGATACTGATGGTGGCGAGCCTGGCCAGCGGCCAAGTCCTGGCCGAAGCCTGCAATGTGCTCACCCGCTCCTCCAGCGAGGCGGTAACGCCGGTGGAGCGGCACAGCTGCTACAGCTACAGCAACCTGCCCGCCGAAGCGATCAACTGGTCATGCAGCAACGAGAGCAAGGACATGCTCAACAGCGAAAAGCACAAGGTCGCGCGTTGTGCGGATGGCAGCGTCGGCAGTTGCATCGCGCCGTTGACCCAGGAGGCATTGGCCAACCTCAAGGCAGCTGGCGGTGACAAGCCGGCGTTGCCCAAGGATGCACGGGTGATCACCTACTACTACGACACCCCCAGCCTGGGCCAGGCCCGCACCGATTGCGAGCGTAGCAACGGCATCTGGCAGACTCACTGATTCTGCGGGCCTGCGCGCTGCTTTGTGTAGGAGCGGCCTTGTGTCGCGAAAGGGCCGCAGCGCGGCCCCAAGATTTCAGCTTCGCACGGAAATTTGCCGGGGCCGCTTTGCGGCCCTTTCGCGACGCAAGGCCGCTCCTACAGGATCATCACAGCCCCATAGACCTATGCAGAACCTATGAGACGGCGATGTTTCAGGGTGAAATCGGGTCACTCGCCGGAAAAGTTTCGTCCAGCGCATTGTCCACCGCGCTTTCCCCGGTCTTTTCACCACAGTGGCAATCAGGCATCCGGCACCGCTCGCCATTGTGATGCCCGCTGGCACAGGCCTCGCAGCAATACACCTTGCCTTCGAGCTGCAAGGCATTGGCATCCACGGTGCAGGAACAATGCGCACAGGCACAACGTACCTCGTTCATGGCTTGCTCTCCTCGTCATCGATCACATCATCGGCCCAGGGCTCTCCATCCAGCGGCGCGGAGCGGGCCAGTTCGGCTTCGTCCAGGCCTATGCCGCCGCCAATCTCGTTGGCCTCTACCCGCCTCAGGGTCTTGTCTGCAGGGCCGCCGCTGCCGCCCGGTTCATGCGGGTCGCGGGCACCGGTTTCATCCAGCAAGGTGTCCGGGCTCAGGTCGTCGTAAGTGACGTTGTCCTCGTGCAGGCTGTCGCTCAACGCCTCGCCGCCGGTCATGCCGCTTTCGGCCACGCGCCGCGGTGGGAACTCGCGGGCCACGTCCGCGGCCGGTCGCTCGTCACCCACACGCCCCTCGCGTTCATCCAGGCGCTCGTCGAAGTCCAGTTCATGCACGCTGCCCATGCGGTCTTCGGTGTCGTCGATTTCAGTGGGGGTATACGGCTTCGGTTCATCTGCTCGGGCCATGTGCGTTCTCCGTCAGGTGGCTTCATTCGGTCGACTGCACCAGCTGCTGGAAGATTCAGAGTTTTTTTGAACTCCCGCCCGGGCCGCTGCCTCCCAGATTAGAGACTGCGAACCGCCCGGAGCCCGCCATGGCCAAGCCCCTGCAGGAATATGCGCGCAAGCGCGACTTCAATGCCACGCCCGAGCCCAGCGGCAAGCGCAGCCGTGGCAAGCGGGCCCACGCGCTGCAGTTCTGCATCCAGAAGCACGATGCCAGCCACCTGCACTACGACTTCCGCCTGGAGCTCGATGGCACGCTGAAAAGCTGGGCCATCCCCAAAGGGCCGTCGCTGGACCCCAAGGTGCGCCGCCTGGCCGTGCACGTGGAGGACCACCCGCTGGACTACGCCGACTTCGAAGGCCATATCCCCGAAGGCCATTACGGCGCGGGCGACGTGATCGTGTGGGACCGGGGCATCTGGGAGCCCGAAGGCGATGCGCGTGAGGCCTATGCCAAGGGCAAGCTGCGTTTTCGCCTGCAAGGCGAAAAGCTCGGCGGTGTATGGAACCTGTTCCGCACCCACCTAGCCGGCAAGAAGGAGCAGTGGATGCTGGTCAAGTCGCACGACAGCCAGGCGCGCAGCGAAGCCGACTACAGCATCGTCGACGCCCAGCCCGACAGCGTGCTCAGCGACCGCACGCTGGTGCCGCGCAAGCCGGCAGCAAAAAAGGCCGCCGCGCCACGTCGCAAAACCGCCAGCAAAGGCCGGAAGGTGCCGTTGCCGGCACAGCTGCAGCCACAACTGGCGACCTTGGTCGACTCCCCGCCCAGTGGCGACTGGCGCTACGAGGTCAAGTTCGACGGTTACCGCATCCTTGCCCGCATCGACGGTGATGACGTGCGCCTGTTCACCCGCAATGGCCATGACTGGAGCGGCAAGATGCCCAGGCAGGTTGCCGCCTTGCGTGCGCTGGGCCTCGATTCGGCCTGGTTCGATGGCGAGGTGGTGGTGGCCGGCGAAGACGGCGCGGCGGACTTCCAGGCGCTGCAGAACGCTTTCGACACCGAGCATGACGAGCACATCACCTATTACCTGTTCGACCTGCCCTTCCTGGGCGGCCAGGACCTGCGTCAGTTACCGCTGCAGGACCGGCGCAACACTTTGCAGCAGTTGCTGGAACACAACGAATCGGACGTACTCAAGTACTCCGCCGACTTTGACCAGCCCGTCGAATCCCTGCTCGACAGCGCCTGCCGGCTGCAACTCGAAGGCCTGATCGGCAAGCGCGTCGACAGCCCCTACAGCGGCCGCCGCAGCCCCGACTGGATCAAGCTCAAGTGCAAGCAGCGCCAGGAGTTCGTGATCGTCGGCTACACCGACCCCAAAGGCAGCCGCAGCGGTTTCGGTGCCCTGCTGCTGGCCTTGCACGACAACGACAGCGGCGAGTTGCGCTATGCCGGCAAGGTTGGCACCGGCTTCAGTGCAACCACGCTGGCCAGCATCCATGCCCGGCTGAAACCGTTGGAAATCGCCAGGCCGGCCCTGCCCAACCCGGCCACCGGGGCCGAAGCCCGGGGCGTGCACTGGCTGAAACCGCAACTGCTGGCCGAAGTCGCCTACGCCCAGATGACCCGTGACGGCATCGTGCGCCACTCGGTGTTTCACGGCCTGCGTGATGACAAACCGGCTACCGCCATCGACCTGGAGCGCAGCATGCCCGCCAAGACCCTGCCCAAGCGCAAGCAGGCCAAGGCCCCCGAGGCCTTGGGCGAGCTGCGCCTGACCCACCCCGAGCGGGTTGTCGACGCCACCAGCGGCGTTACCAAGCGTGAGGTCGCCGAGTACTACGCCGCTGTCAGCCAATGGATACTGCCCCAGCTCGAGCACCGCCCGGTGGCGCTGGTGCGCGCGCCGGATGGCCTGGCCGGGGAGCTGTTCTTCCAGAAGAACGCCGGCCAACTGCATCTGCCCAACGTGCTCAGCTACGACAAGGCCGAGGCCGGCCAGGCGGCGATGGTCGTCAACCGCGCCGACACCTTGCTGGGTGCCGTGCAGATGAACATGATCGAGCTGCACACCTGGAACGCCACCGACAAGGACTTCGACAAGCCCGACCGCTTCGTCCTCGACCTCGACCCGGACCCGGCACTGCCGTGGAAGGCCATGCTCGAGGCCACCCAACTGGCCCTGACGCTGCTGGATGAACTGGGCTTGAAGGTGTTTCTCAAGACCAGTGGCGGCAAAGGCATGCACCTGGTCGTGCCCCTGACCCGGCGGGCCAGCTGGGATGAAGTCAAGGCGTTCAGCCACGGCATCGTCGATTACCTGGCCAGGCTGTTCCCCGACAGGCTCAGTGCCGTATCCGGGCCCAAGAATCGCATCGGGCGCATCTTCATCGACTACCTGCGCAACGGCAAGGGCGCGACCACCGCCTGCGCCTATACCCTGCGCGCCCGCGAAGGCCTGCCGGTATCCGTGCCGATCTGGCGCGAGGAACTGCCGCAACTCAAGGGCGCCAACCAGTGGAACATCGGCAACGTGCTTGAACGCCTGGGCGAGGTGGACGACCCCTGGGCGGAGTATGGCAAGACAAGGCAATCGATCACCGTGGGCATGCGCAAGCAGCTGGGGCTGGCCTGATGGCGGCTTGCCTCCAGCGCTACGCCTACGCCCGCAGTGCCTCACCAAGGAGCCAAGCCCATGAGCATCGTCCAGGATTTTGACCTGACCAACCTCGATCGCCTGCTGCGAGCCTTCAGCGAGCGGCAGCAACCGCTCAACCTGGATACCCAGTTGCCGCAGCTGATCCAGGCACTGCAAGCCGACCACCTCGACCTGCTGCCCCTGCCCGGCCAGGGCAATACGCTACGGCGCTGGCAAACCCTGGCCCGGGTGGCAGGCTGTGATCTGGCCTTGGCCAAGCTGTACGAGGGCCACACCGACGCGTTGGCGATCCTTGCCGAATGCGCTGCGGCACACCACGCTGCCGAGGGTATATGGGGCGTGTGGGCCGCCGAACCGCCGGATGCCCGCGCCTGCATCGTGGCCCGTGATGGCGACCAGGTCCGCCTGGAGGGTCGCAAGGCCTGGTGTTCGGGCGCACTGCAGATCGACCGGGCGCTGGTCACGGCCTGGGACCAGCACGACCAGCCCCAGCTGGTGGCCATCGAACTGTCCCATCCCAGCCAGGGCCTTGCCATAGACCGCTGGCAGGCCATCGGCATGGCCACCACCGCCAGTGTCGAAGTCGAATTCAACCATACCCCCGGCATCGCCATCGGCCGCCCTGGGCAATACCTGTCACGCCCCGGGTTCTGGCACGGCGGCGCTGGCATTGCGGCCTGCTGGTACGGCGCCGCCGAAGCCCTGGCAGACTACCTGCGCGAACACTGCCGCAACCCCCGCCCCGACCCACATGCCGATGCTCACCTGGGCGCGGTCGATGCAGCCTTGTACGGCGCCAGGGCGGCACTGCGCGAATGCGCGGCGTGGATCGACCGCCAGCCAGGCGCGGACGCCAGCTTCGAAGTGCGCCGCACCCGCGCCCAGGTGGAACAGGCCGTGGAGCAGGTGATCCACCACGTTGGCCGGGCGCTGGGCGCCACGCCTTTCTGCCGCGACAACCACTTTGCCCGGCTGAGCGCCGACTTGCCGGTGTTCCTGCGCCAGAGCCATGCCGAGCGCGACCTGGCGGCGCTCGGCGAGCAGTTGGCACAACGGCCGGCGGGAGTCTGGCAGCTATGAGGCAGAACCTGATCCAGGCGAACAGCGGTACGCCGTGGGCGGCCTGGCAGCAGGCCGCGCACCTGGCCAGGGCCACCTGGATCACCCCGCAGCAGCTGTGCCCGCCAGGCCGCCGCCTGGTACTGCTGGCTCCGCACCCCGATGATGAAATTCTCATGGCCGGCGGGCTGCTGGCGGGCTTTCATGGCCGGGAAGACGACCTGGTGCTGATCTCCGCCACCGATGGTGAAGCCAGCCACCCCGGCTCTACCCACTGGAGCGAACACCGCCTGCGCCGGCAAAGGCCGCTGGAAAGCCGCCATGCGCTGCAACAGCTTGACCTCGACCTCGGCCGCATGGACTGGCGGCGGCTCCACCTCAAGGACGGCGCGTTGCCACGTGACGAGGCATTTCTGCTCAACCACCTGAGCCAGTTGCTCAGGCCTGACGACCTGCTGATGGCCACCTGGAGCGGCGATGGTCACTGTGACCACGAGGCAGTGGGCCGGGCTGCGGCGCAGGCGGCCCGGATGCGCAAGGTGCAATGCCTGGAGGTACCCGTGTGGGCCTGGCACTGGGCGCAACCGGACGACCCGCGCCTGCCTTGGCCGCGGGCCCACCGCATCCAGCTGGACGAGGCCAGCCTGGCCCGCAAGCGCAAGGCCCTGGCCGCCCATGTCAGCCAGCTGGAGCCGGATGGCCAGCGCCCGCCCGTACTGCCGCCGAACTTGCTGGATTGCCTGCTGCAACCTTTCGAACTGGTGTTCCTGTAAATGGAGTTGTCATGAGCCTCGACCCACAGTATTTCGCCGACCTGTACGCCACCAGTGAAGACCCTTGGGCCTTTCGCACCCGCTGGTACGAAAAGCGCAAGCGCGAGCTGGTCATGGCCAGCCTGCCGCGCCAGTGCTACCAGCGCGTGTTCGAGCCGGCTTGCGCCAATGGCGAGCTGAGCGCCCTGCTGGCCGAGCGTTGTGCCAACCTGTTGTGCCAGGACCTGGACCCTACTGCGGTAGCGCTGGCCGGTGAACGCTTGGCTGGACTGAGCAATGTCTCGGTGGAACTGGCGCGGCTGCCCTCGGACTGGCCGCATGGGCATTTCGACCTGATCGTGCTGAGCGAGGTGGGTTACTACCTCGACCCGACCGACTGGTTGCAGGTGATCGAACAGTCGGTGGCCAGCCTGACCTACGACGGTGGGCTGCTGGCCTGCCACTGGAAGCATCCCATCGCCGGCTGCCCGCAGGACGGGCGTGAAGTGCACCGCATGCTGGCCCGGCACCTTCCGCTGTATCTGCAGTTCCAGCATGACGAGGCGGACTTCGTGCTGGAGTACTGGGCCTCTCAGCCCAGCGTGGTCGACCTCGACGAGACCTGCCCATGATTGCCGTGGTGATCCCGGCCCACAACGAGGCCCGGCGCCTTGGGCGCTGCCTGCGGGCAGTACTGGCTGCCGCCCTGCAGGCGCAGCAGGCGGGGCACCAGGTGGAGGTGCTGGTGGTGCTGGACCGCTGCAGCGATGGCAGCGCCGCCGTGGCAAGGCGTTTCGGTGTACAGGTGCTGACGGTGGATGCCGGCAACGTCGGTATGGCCCGCCGGGTGGGCGCGGCATACATGGTCGAGCGCGGCGCGCAGTGGCTGGCCTGCACCGATGCCGACAGCCGGGTGCCAGAGCACTGGCTGCTGTCGCAACTGGCCTGCAGGGCCGAGGTGGTGTGCGGCACGGTGCATGTCGAGTACTGGCAACCCTGGCAGACAGCGGCCTTGCGCAAGCTGTACCACAGCCGTTACCAGGCACGTGAGGGGCATCGGCATGTGCATGGGGCCAATCTGGGTGTGTGTGCCGACGCCTATGATCGGGTGGGCGGCTTCCAGCCCCTGGCGGCACATGAGGATGTGCAACTGGTCAACGACCTGCAGGCCAGTGGGGCGCAGATCGTATGGACCGCCAGGCATAGCGTGGCCACCAGCAGCCGGCGCGACAGCCGCGCGCGCGAAGGGTTTGGTGATTATCTGGCGGGGTTGCAGACACAGGTTTGATGCTGGTTCGCAAGCGGCGCGTACCCTGTGGCAACTGTCTTGCTCAAATTCTAAAAGTTTGCGCGCCCCCTGTGGGAGCGGCCTTGTGTCGCGAAAGGGCTGCAAAGCAGCCCCAGCAATTTCAACTGTTGCGCATCAATCCTGGGGCCGCATTGCGGCCCTTTCGCGACACAAGGCCGCTCCCACAGGTACAGCGACAACCTCGAGAGCAACGCTATACCTGTGGGAGCGGCTTTAGCCGCGAAGAATTCAACGCGGTGCATGGCACCGGCTGCGCCGGTGTTCGCGGCTAAAGCCGCTCCCACAGGGGGCCGCGTTATGTTCAGTTCCATGCGAGCTGGCTTGCGGTGACGATTCCTTTCACGACGCCTTGCGTGTCTTCTTCGCCGGCTTCTTGCCACCGAGGCTGCGCTTGAGCAGTTCGGTGAGGTCGAGGATGTCGGCGCTTTTCCCCGCTTCCGTCGCCTCGCCCTTCTCCACAGTCTCGATCTTGCCCTTGCTGGCCTTCTCTTCCACCAGGTCCATGATGGTCTGGCGGAAGGCATCGTGGTAATCCGCGGGTTTCCAGGGCCCGCTCATGTCTTCCACCAACCGCTTGGCCATGTCCAGTTCGCGCTTGTCCACCTTGGCCTCGGTGACGCTGCTGTCCAGTTCCAGCGTTTCCAGCCCGCGCACTTCTTCGGGCCAGCGCAGGGTGATCATCACCAGCGCATCATCCAGCGGGCGTAACAGCGCCAGGTGCTGTCGGGTGTGCAGCACCACCGTGGCCAGCGCCACCTTGCCGGTTTTTGCCAGGGTTTCGCGCAGCAAGGCGTACACCTTGCCGCCACGGCGGTCGGGGGTAAGGTAGTACGGCGTGTCGAAGTGCTGCAGCGGGATCTCGCCAGCCTCCACGAAGGAAAAGATATCGATCGTCTGGGTCGCCTCGGGCCGGGCCTTGCGGATTTCCTCCTCGCTGATCACCACGTAGCGGCCCTTCTCGAACTCGACGCCCTTGACGATGTTGTCCTTGTCGATTTCCTTGCCGGTGACCTTGTTCACCCGCTTGTAGCCGACCGGTTCCATGCTGCGCTTGTCGAGCCAGTCGAAATCGACCCGCTCGGTGCGCACCGCGGTGTTGAGGGCCACGGGGATGTGCACGAGGCCGAAACTGATGGCGCCTTTCCAGATTGCCCTAGCCATTGAGGTGCTCCCAGGTTGCCTGCCAATACCTGAATCGACTGCAACGGGCGGCGAAGGTTTAGCCGCCCCGCCCTACGGCAGCGGGTTGCCGCCGGTCACGCCGAACACCTCGCCGGTGATGTAGCTGGACTCCTGGCTGGCCAGCAACACATACACCGGCGCACATTCGGCGGGCTGCCCCGGTCGCTTCATCGGTGTATGCGCGCCGAAGTCGGGGATTTTCTCCGGTGGCTGGCCGCCGCTGGGCTGCAGCACGGTCCAGATGGGGCCAGGGGCAACGGCGTTGACCCGGATACCGCGCTCGATCACCTGCTTGGCCAAGGCCTTGGTGAAGGCAACGATCGCGGCCTTGGTGGTGGCATAGTCGAGCAAGGTGGCCGAAGGCTGGTAGGACTGGATCGAGGCGGTGTTGATGATGGTCGCCCCCGCCGGCATCAGCGGCACGGCCGCCTGGCACAGCCAGAACAGCGCGTAGACGTTGGTTTTCAGGGTGTGGTCGAACTGCTCGTGGCTGACCTGGCTGATGTCCTTGCGCGCCTCCTGCTTGCCGGCGACGTTGACCAGGATGTCCAGGCCGCCGAGCTGCTCGTGGGCCTGGTCGACCAGTTCCTTGCAGAACTGCTCGTCCTTCAGGTCACCGGCAAGGGCCACCACCTTGCGGCCTTCGGCTTCGATCAGCTTGATGACTTCGCGGGCATCGGGTTGTTCGATGGGCAGGTAATTGAGGGCAATGTCGGCACCCTCGCGGGCGAAGGCAATGGCCACTGCCCGGCCGATGCCCGAGTCTGCGCCGGTGATCAGCGCCTTGCGCCCCGCCAGGCGGCCAAAGCCCTTGTAGGTGGTTTCGCCGTGGTCTGGTTCGGGCTGCATGTTGGCGTCCAGCCCTGGTGCTGGCTGGCCTTGGGCCGGGAACGGAGGGTGCGGGTACTGGGTCAGCGGGTTCTGCATGCTGAACTGGTCGTGCGGTTTGCTGGGCATGGGGGCCACTCCTCTGGTGAAACCGGTGTTGGCCCATTCGCGGGCTTGCCCGCTCCCACAGGTATTGAAACTGGTGGTAGTCCTGTGGGAGCGGGCAAGCCCGCGAAGGCCGTTCTACCGATTTCGAGGTAAACCGCCATCGATGGTTTTTTCCGACTGGCCCAAACACTGACCAGCGGTCGATACGTCACTCAAAGTGACTAGTTCCGTACCTCAGCTGTGTCGACATCCGGCGCATCCGGTGCATCTGGCGCGTCTGGAGCATCTGGCGCGTCGTCCACATCCGCCCTTGCAGCGTCTCTGGCTGCATTGGCAGCGACTTTGGCTTCGTCCCTGGCGGCATCTGCCGTAGCCCTGGCAGCATCTCTGGCGGCATCAGCTTCGTCTCGGGCTGCGTCGCGGGCAGCATCTGCCGCGGCCCTGGCAGCGTCTCTGGCTTCATCTGCGCCGGCTACGCCAGCAGCTTTTGCGGCGTCACGGGCTGCATCCGCCTCGGCTCTGGCAGCGTCTCTGGCGGCATCTGCAGTAGCTTTTGCCGCATCCCGGGCGGCATCTGCCTCAGCCCTTGCAGCGTCTCTGGCTGCATCAGCATCGTCTCGCGCTGCGTCCCTGGCGGCATCTGCCGCATCGTTGTCGTTGTCGTTGTCATGCGCATCGCCTGGGCCTCTGCCGGCCATGCCACCATGGTCACCATCGCCGGCCCCCGGGCCACCATGGCCGCCATGACCGCCACCGCCGTCACCGCCGTGACCACTGCCTCCGCCACCGCTGCCACCGCTGCCACCACCGTGACCGCCACCGCCTCCAGAGCCACCGCTGCCACCACCGTGACCACCGCCACCTCCAGAGCCACCGCCGCCACTACCGTGACCGCCGCCGCCTCCAGAACCACCGCTGCCACCACCGTGACCGCCGCCACCTCCAGAGCCACCGCCACCGCCGCTGCCGCCGTGGCCACCACCACCGCCGCCGCTGCCACCGTCTTTGGCATACACGCTGGAGAAACTACCGATGTAGTCGGGCACCAGGACGGTCGAGGCCGACAGGACGCCACCTATTGCCAATGCCAACAAACATTTCTTGAGCAACATGATGCACCTCCGCTTGGAGTTGCGTCGTCATCTCCGTATCGAACGCAATGACCAATGAGTTCGCAACCGCCCATGGAGCGGACAGCCAACCGGCGCGGCCATAGATCTGCAGTGTCAGCGAGCAGCTTCGGTTTCGCACGATCCTTCAGAGCCAGTCAGCATCTTTGCGTGGGAAATATTCCCACATATTAAGACTAGTACTGTCTGCCTGAGTTCAAAGGACCGAATATCAGGCCAAGGCACGTTCTAAGACTGTTGGGGCCGCTTTGCGGCCCTTCGCGGCGGTTCGGCGTCCCGACGTGCCCGCTGCCACAGGTTTGGTGCCATGCTCAGGATATGCGCGGTTCCTGTGGGAGCGGGCGAGCCCGCGAAGGGCTGCAAAGCAGCCCCAATCACGCCTGGCTGAACAGCACCTGCCTGAAAGCCTCAGCCGCCAGGTGTACCTGCACCGCCCAGTCCTGCGCCGCGTCACTGCCGGCATCATCGGAAATGTATTTCAGGCACACGAACGGGATGCCTTCGCCGCGTGCGATCAGCGCCAGCACGTAGGCTTCCATGTCGACCACGTCATAAGGTGCATCGCCATGGTTGATCTCGAAGCTGTCGCCACTGCCGCAGGTTTCCAGGGCCAGGCCGGGGATCTGCGCCCCATGCTCCAGCACCACCGGGATGTCCGACAGAGGTGTCTGGTAGCGGGCGAAGCCCAGCGGGGTCACATCCATGTCGCGCTGCACGAAGCGGGTACAGCACACCACCTCGCCCTTGCCATGGCGCTGGCTGCCGGCCGAGCCGAGGTTGACGATCAGCCTGGGCCGGCGCGCGGCAATGGCCTTGGTCAGGGCGATGGCGGCATTGACCTTGCCGATGCCGGTGAACACGGTGTTGACGTCAGCGAATACATCGCCGGCCTCGGCTTCGAGGGCGAAGACAAACAACGTGTCGTCCAGGGAAATGTCGGGGAATTGCTTGATCAGCATCATGGCGCAGGTGGTTCCGAGTGGCTGCGAAAGGCGCGGCCATTTTCGGCAAACCCCGGCTAATTGCAAGCCCCGGCGGCCACCACGGCCCGTAACGCCTGCACCCTGCCCAGGCCGGCAGCGCTGGCCTGAGCCAGGCATTGCAGTTGCTGGTCGGCATGGGTGCCGTCGCGCAGCAGGCGTTGTGCATGGTGGAAGGCGCGCTCGGCGTCTGCGGTGTCGATCGGCAACTGCTCCTGCAATTGAGCCAACCAACCTTCGGCCGTGACCGGCTGTTGCTCATGCAGGCCAATGAACTCGCCCTGGCGCCCATGACGCATGGCGCGCCAGTAGTTTTCCTGGGTGATCCAGCGCTGTTCGCGGTTGCAGGCCGCCGGGTCATGCCGGTACACGATGCTGTGCTCCACCAGGTGACGAAACAGCGCAGCGATGCACAGCGCGTCCTCCAGCCGCGGGCAGCCGTCGCAGATGCGCAGCTCGACCGTCGGGAAACGCCGCGAAGGCCGGATCGCCCACCAGAAGTCGCCATCCGCGGCTAGCGACCCTGTGCGTTGCAGCAATGCACGGTAGCGCTCGTAGGCGGCCCAGTCCGGCAACGGCTCGGGCAAGCCCATGTGCGGCCATTCCCCGCAAATCACCCGACGATAGCTCATGTAGCCGGTGCACTGGCCTTCCCACAGCGGGGATGACGCACTCAGCACCAGCAACAGGGGCAACCAGCCCAGTACGCGGTTGATCAATTGCATGCGGTCGCAACCTGGCGGTACGCCCACGTGTACATGCAGGCCGTTGAGCAGGCTGCGCCGCGCCACATGCCGGTAGTCAGCGAACAGTTGCTGGTAGTGCGCCGGGGTAGCAGGTTTCTGCCGCAGCCAGGCGGCATTGGGGTGGCTCGCCGCACCGTACAGGCCCATGCCCTCTTCGGCCAGCGCTGTGTTCAGCTGCTGGCGGCTGTGCTGGAAGAACTCGCGTGCCTCGAACAGGTTGGCGAACACCGGCGAGGCCACCTCGATCTGGCTGCGGAACATTTCCTGGGCAAAATGCTGGCCCAGCGCCTTGCGACAACGCCCGACCACGGCTGGCGAAGGTGTGGCTGGCACCTGCCCTGTGTCCAGGTTCACCAGCAGGTATTCTTCCTCGATGCCGAACGTGCAGGGTCGGGCCATGCTGCCTCAGCTGTTGCGGGTAACTGTGAGCACCACCGCGGCGATGCGCTCGACCTGCTCGTAACCGGGTTCGTTCAGTTGCTCGCCGAACACGTCCGGGTCGATTTCCCGATACACCCAGGACCATTCCGGGCCCGCCAGGCGCAGGCGAATGGCTTCGAGCAAGGCGTCCCGGCCTTCGACGATCGCCACGCCGGTATACAACAGTAGCGAGCCCCCCGAGCCGAGCCGCTCGCAGGCTTGTTCGACGATCCGCAGCGAAAGCTGCGCGCCGAGCGAACCGCCGCCATGCCGATAGGTACGTTCGCTGGCATCGAGCATGTACGGCGGGTTGGCAACGATAAGGTCGAACAGCCCGGTAATGCCGCCGAGCAGGTCACTTGGCTCCACGGACACATTGCTCAGGCCCGCCAATGCCGCGTTGATCGCGGTGTAACGCAGCGCGAGCGGGTTGATATCCACGGCGCTGACCTGGGCATGGGGAGCCGCCCGGGCAATCAGCAAGGCGCCCACACCCGTGCCGCAACCGATATCCACGGCATGCTCGACACGCTTTGGCGTGCGTTGCAAGTGATCATGGATGACCTGGGCGAAACGGTAACTGTCGGGGCCGAAAAACACCGCGTCGGAATGTTGGGTGGGGTACGCGGAGTGCACCAGCAGCAGGTCGTCGAGCGTGGACCAGCGCACGCGGCTGATCAGCAAATCACCGTGCTCCTCGAGTACCTGGGCCTGCCGCATCTGGTCCAGCTCATCGGCAGAAACCAGTGACGAACGGAACGGACGGTTCCAGCCGAACACATCGCGCACTGTCCTGGCCTGCCCGGCTTCCGGGCGCGCATTCACGCGAGCATGGGTTGCCGGGGTGACGCAAGTGAAGCGGTAGCCGTCGGCGCGCAGGCGCCTGCCTAGTTGCAGCACTGCCTGGTCAGCCTGGGTCTGTTGCGGATCGAGCAGCATCAGCGGGTGATCTCCTGAACAAGGCCGGTAGCACGCATATAGCGCCGAGTGGCCAGCAAGCCTTCCGGTGTTGCATGGCGGTTACCGGACATCGTGTCGATCAACGTCTCGATATCGGCGTCCGCGGCAGGAGTGGAAAGCGCATCATCCGATTGCACTTGCACCTCCCAGCTGCCAGGCAGCACGCGGCGCCCCCGGGCTTGCCAACCTGCCGCGATCCAGTCGTGCCATAGTTGTTTTTCATACGCCGTGAACACGCCATACATCGGTGCCGAGGGGCCGTCGATGAGCCCCCACCAGCGGCTATTGGCGGGTGCTTCACCACGGCGGATCCAGCCCTGCGCCTGCAGGGCCTGCAGAAACGCGGGCATGGCGCCGGGTTCGGCCAGCCATTGGTTGACGGTACGCTTTTGCAGGCGGCAATGGTCGGAATGCATGAACTGGCCAAAATTGCGCTTGTGCTCCAGTGCCGACAGCAATTCGGATTCAAGATCGAAGCTGCTGATCAGGCTGGGTGTATCAAGCCCCAGGTCGTTCAAGCGGTACCCACTGCGCACCCGCTGGTAGAACTGGCCAGCGTCGTCGGCCGGGCAGAGTTGGCGTAGCGCCTGGATGGACAGATGCGCATGCCCGCTGGCCGCGTTGTCGATGGTCACGTGAAGCTGGAAATAATGGCCATCGATGCCCAATTCCGCCAGTTCGTAGGTGGTGATCAGCAGATGCAACGGTGGTTGTTCATAGCCCAGGTTGTAGCCGATCACCTCGGGAAGGAAATCATCGCCGTGGCGCCCCAATGCCAATTGCAAGGCGCCCTGCAGGTAACGTTGGTCGTCCAGTTCAGGCATACCCAGGCAACCCAGCCGGCTCAACAGCCGTTGGTAGATCAGCACATGGTTGCAGCGCGGATCACCGCCACCCAGTTCTTCCAGGTAGGTGCGAATCAGGCCGTGATAGCGCGGATCGCTCCACTGTCGCAAGGTACTGTGCAGCCATGCCCCGTCCACTGCCTTGGTGGGCGCCACTTGTTGCAGGAACCACAACGCCTGG
Organism: Pseudomonas asiatica; assembly: GCF_040214835.1. Lineage (NCBI taxonomy): Bacteria > Pseudomonadati > Pseudomonadota > Gammaproteobacteria > Pseudomonadales > Pseudomonadaceae > Pseudomonas > Pseudomonas asiatica. The sequence goes on from NZ_CP157874.1 coordinate 2,961,527, forward strand.
GCGCGGTTGGCAAAATAGCGCCGCGGCGCGCCTTGGCGTCGTTGCTCGAGGTAACTGGCATAGGCCTCGGCCACCTGGTTTGCATGGCTAGCGCTCCAGGCTTGCAGCTGAGCAGGATCGGCAGGCAGGTCATCCGGCAAACGCTGCGCGCGTGCCAATTGTTCGCTCAGCCACGCCGCGCTCGTGGTGTCGTGGGCCACGAGCAACTTGTGGTAACGCTCCTTCAGGCCTGGCCCATTTGCCGAAGCCGGTATCACCGCGCCGGTCTTGCGGGTCATTACCGTCATGCCGTAGTCCTTGTCCGCGTTTTATTGGCTGGGTTTCTGGCCAGGCATCGGCTCGGGGTCCGGCGCAGGTTGGGGAGCAGGTTGGTCGCCGGGTTGCTGCATCTGCAGCGAAGGTTTGCTTTGGTCGGCATCCTTTGCCGGGTGGTCGTTGTCCCGGTCGAAACAGCCACCCAGCAAGCCAAGCGTGCCCACCAGCGCTATCAGAGGGATCAATCGCATGGGGTTCTCCTCATGTGCAGAATCGCAGTGCCCGATCACCCGGGCACTGCGTAGCCTCACTTACGAACGGCCGCCCTTGCGGCCCGATTCGCTGGTACGGCCACCACCGGATTGCTGGCCGCCCTTGCGCCCAGCTTCGGAGGCTTTTTCGCGGTCATTGGCAAAGTTGCCCGGGTTCTTGTTGCCACCCTGGCTGCCTTGCTGGTTGCCGGTGCGGCTGTTCTCTTTGTTGGCCATGGTCTTAAACCTCGTATGACTTCGGAATGCACGGCATTACCTGCCGTACACCAGTTGGGAGTTCGGTCATTTCGGCGGATTCGGTTTAATGCGAAGCGTTCGGACCAACGGCATTAAATAAGCGGCATCAGCATATTTGGCGCGCCTGTCAGTCGCGCGATGTGGTATCCAGGCGTGCCTGTCGCCTTCCCAGCAAACCTCCGGTCATCGCCCAGCCCAGGGCAATCAGCGTACCGATCAACATCGCCAGTTGCGGGTACTCGCCCATCACATCCAGCCCCCGCTTGACCCAGCCGCTGAGCGCATCACCGCCGCGGTAGACCACGGTGTCGATGAAGTTCTTGGCCTTGTACTTGTCCTCGGCGGGCAGCACGGTGAACAGCATCTCCCGCCCCGGCCGCACCAGCGCGTACTCACCGGCCCGGCGCACCACCATCACCACCACGAACACGGCGAACACCGGGGCCAGTGCCAGCCACAGGAAGCCCGCAGCCATCACCAGCGGCACCGCCACCAGCAGCACGCCCACCCCCAGGCGGCGGGCAAGGCGCCCGGTGAGGAACACCTGGGTGAGGATGGCCAAGGCCTGTACCACGGTGTCGATCAGGCCGAACACCTGGGTTTGCCGGGTACGGTCGGTGAAGGTTTCGCTGACGATGCGCGCCTGTTCGAAATACAGGAAGGTACTGACACTGGCGAGCAACACCACGAACAGGGCAATGCCCAGCAGGTAGGGCGAGCGCAGTACGGCAGTGGCACCGGCAAACGGGTTGCCGCCCAGTGGCCGGGAACCTGCCCGCTCGGCTTGCGCCGGCAGTGGATGCCGCGTTCGCCAGCGTTGCAGGTACAACGTGGCGCCGATGCTGCCCAGCAGCAACGCCGCGGCCAGCACCAGCAACCCGGCATGGCCCAGCGGCGCCACCAGCAGCGTGCCCAGGATGGGGCCACTGAGCCCACCCAGGCTGGCCCCGGCCGCCAGCAGGCCGAACAGGCGCTTGCCTTGCGCTGTGGAAAACAGGTCGGCGAGCACGCTCCAGGCCAGCGAGATGCTCAGCAGGTTGAACACCGACAACCAGATGTAGAAGGCCCGAGCCGTCCACGAAGCTTCCGGATTGCGGGCAAACAGCACGGCGAACAGCAGCAGGTTGCTGGCGAAGAAGCCGTAGGTCCAGGGCAGGATGTACCGGCGCTGCACCTTGGAGGCCAGCCAGCCAAACAACGGCAGGCACGCCAGGGTGGCGATGAAGGTGCCGGTGAACAGCCATTGCAGGTTGTCCACGCCACCGGCAACGCCCATGGTTTCGCGCACCGGGCGCAGCATGAAATAGCCAGTGAACAACAGGTAGAACAGCAGCAAACCGGCGATCACCACCGGCCCTTCGCCGGGCTGGATGTTCAGCCCCTGGTCCAGGCGCCGCCGCCAGGCTGCCATGGTGTCAGGCAAACTGCTTGATCAGCGCCTGTTGCTGCGCCTGGGTCAGCAACGGCCCGTGCCCGGCCTTGAGCTGGTCAAGTTGGCGCTCGGGCCGGCTGGTCGCGGGGATGACCGTGGTCACCGCCGGGTGACTGATGGCGAACTTCAGAAACAGCTGCGCCCAGCTGCCGATACCTGCCTCTGCGGCCCAGCCGGGCAAGGCCTGGTCCTTCACCCGGGCGAACAGGCGGCCATCGTCGAATGCCCGGTTGATCAGCACGGCGACGCCTTTGTCCTGGCACAGCGGCAGCAGTTCGCGGGCGGCGTCGGGGGCATTGACCGAGTAGTTGATCTGGATGAAGTCCAGCGGTTCGCTGCGCACGATGCGGGCGACCTCGTCCTGGCCACTGTTCAGGTAATGGGTAATGCCGACATAGCGGGTCTTGCCCTGCTGCTTCAACTCGCGGGCATAGGGCAGTTGGGTCTGCCAGTCGCGCAGGTTGTGGATCTGCAGCAAGTCGACCTTGTCGGTGCGCAGGCTCTCGAGGCTGCCGGCCCATTGCGCTTCGGCGTCTGCCCGGCTGTCGGCGGCGATCTTGGTGGCGATGAAGCACTGCCGGTGCCAGCCGCCCTCTTCCAGCAGCTGGCCGAGAATGCTGTCGGCGCCGCCGTAGTTGGGCGAGGTGTCGATGACCCGGCCACCGCCTTCGAAGAACGCCTTCAGTACAACTTTCAGCTGCTGGTACTGGGCCGAACCGGCTTGCACTTCGAAACTGCCGGAGGTACCGGCACCGATCACCGGCAGCGCTTCACCGGTGCTCGGCACGTTGCGGGTCAGCAAGCCCGCCGGGGCAGCGGCGTGCAACCAGGGGCTGGCGGCCAGCAAGCCCAAGGTAGCACCCGCACGTAGGACATCACGACGTGCGTACATGGAAAAGCTCCCGTCACGAAGCGGAAACTTTCAAGGCTAGCCGCTGTACCCCGCTGCGTCCGGTGTTTCTGTATCTGGATGTTTAGCGATCAGGCTTGCAGCAGCAGGCTCAGGTCGACACCCGTCTCGCTCATGGGCGGGCACCAGTAGTAACCACCGGTCAGTGGCCGGCTGAAGCGGTACAGGCCGTCGATGATGCCGTCCTCCAGGCCGCTCATGCGCCGCAGCTGCACCTCGAACGCATCGAAGCTGTGGCCCAGGGCCACGAAGGCCAGGCCAGCGCCACGTTGGTCTGCCCAGGCCACCGAACGACGGACGATGAACGCTTCTGGTTCGAAGCTTTCCTGGGCCGTGCGCTTGACGTGGGCGGACTCGGGGGCGTCGTCGAGCTCTTCGTTGTCGCTGAGGCGGCGCCCGATGATGTTGTCCTGGTCGGCCTGGGGCAGCGACTTGAAGTACTCCAGGTCGTGCTTCCATAACTGGAACGCGGCAAAGCTGGAGCCATCGGCGCCAATGGCCGCTTGCACGGCCTCTTCGTCCACCGGGTTTTCGGTGCCGTCCTCATAGCCGGTCAGGTCATGGCCGCCACGGTGCAGGAAGCCGTCGACGCTGTCGGCCAGGCGCAGGGCCGGTGCCAATGCCAGCTCCAAGGCCTGGGCCCGCAGCAGCAAGTCGCCGCGCTCGTTGCCGCGCAGCCACAGCCACAGGGCGTGTTGGGTGCTGGGGTTCTCCACTGCAGCATCCAGCTGCGGGAAGGCGCGCAAGCCAGGTACTTCACGGCCCAGGGCCTTGGCCAGCGGGGCGCCGACACCCAGGATCAGCTGTTCGCCATCGACCTGCGGCAGCAAGGCATCCAGGGCGGCAGGCAGGGCCTCTGGCGACTGCAGGGTGAAGAACAGGTGACGGGCGTGGGCCGGCACCGGGGTGGCAAGCAGACCTTGCTGGAACGGCATGACAGGCTAATCCTCGGTAAAAACCGGAATGCTACTGCGCCTGCAGGCCTACTGCAACGCGGCATACAGCCTCGCTGGCCGCTGCGCTTGGTAACAAACGGTTACCAAGGGCTGGCGCTTTGCAATTAGCTATCAATCAGGGCCGACCTACACTCCTCGGGATCCTTCGCCCGAGAGACCGCCCATGACCGCATCACCTTTGCTCACCGCCTTTCTGCCGTTGGCCCTGGGCATCATCATGCTCGGCCTCGGGTTATCGCTGACCCTGGCCGACTTCGCCCGCGTGGTGAAATACCCCAAGCCGGTGGTGGTAGGCCTGGTTTGCCAGATCCTGCTGCTGCCGCTGGTGTGCTTCCTGATTGCCAACGGCTTTGGCCTGGAGTCGGCCCTGGCGGTGGGGTTGATGCTGCTGGCCGCCTCGCCTGGCGGGACCACGGCGAACCTTTTCAGCCACCTGGCCCATGGCGATGTGGCGTTGAATATCACCCTGACGGCGGTCAACTCGCTGATCGCGATCCTGACCATGCCACTGCTGGTGAACCTGTCGCTGAGCTGGTTCATGGCATCGGACCAGGCCATACCGCTGCAATTTGCCAAGGTGATGCAGGTGTTCGCCATCGTCCTGCTACCGGTGGCGCTGGGCATGCTGGTTCGCCGCTTCGCACCCGCTTTTGCCGCGCGCATGGAGAAGCCGATGAAGCTGGTGGCCGCGTTGTTCCTGGCGTTCACCATCGTCCTGGCGCTGGCCAAGGACTGGCAGACCGTGGTTGCGTACGCGCCGGTGGTGGGCCTGGCCGCGCTGCTGTTCAACCTGCTGAGCCTGAGCGTGGGCTACTGGGTGCCGCGCCTGTTGAACATTCCCAAGCGCCAGGCGATTGCCATCGGCATGGAGATCGGCATCCACAACGGCACCTTGGCGATTGCCCTGGCATTGAGCCCTTCGTTGCTGAACAACGCCACCATGGCGGTGCCGGCGGCGCTGTACAGCCTGATCATGTTCTTCACCGCGGCGGCGTTTGGCTGGTGGGTGAGCCGCGGGCATGTGGCGGCGCAGCCCAAGGGTGAAACGGTGAATTGAGGGCCTTTCCACGTACCCTGTGGGAGCGGGTTTACCCGCGAAGAATCCAACTCGGTGCATGGCACCGGCTGCGCCGGTGTTCGCGGCTGAAGCCGCTCCCACAGGGTCCCTGCTGACTCAATGAGTCATGTGCAGTTGCATCATCGTGGGCTGCTCTGCCAGTCCCTGTCACAACTGGCTGCGCTTACGCCGCAACTGCTGTTTCAGCACCTTCAACGGCGGTGCATAGAAAAACCCGAACGACACACTCCCCTTGCGCCCCTTCACCGCGTGATGCAACCGGTGCGCGCGATGCAAACGCTTGAGGTAGCGGTTGACCGGCCGTGGCTTGCGTGGCCAGTGCCGATGAAAGAACCCGTCGTGGGCCACGACATACAGCACGCCATACCCCGCCACCCCGCCGCCCACCCACTGCAAGGGCGCATAACCACCCTTGCCCAGGGCCACCAGCAGCGTGGCAGTCAGCCCCAGGGCCACCAGGTACAGGTCATTGGTTTCGAGCATGCCCAGCTGCGGCTCATGGTGCGAGCGGTGCAGCCACCAGCCCCAGCCATGCATGATGTACTTGTGAGCCAGCGTGCCAACGCCCTCCATGGCCACCAGGGTGCCGAACAGCACGGCGAGATTGAACAGCATGGAACGGTCCGGGGGATGGCAAGGGAAGGCGCAAGAGTACCGATTGCCCGCATTTTTTTCCATGCAGGCGTGACCGGTAGCAGGCCCATTGCGGATGAAGCCATTGTCATGTTTTTGCCCTTGACCTGGCCTGCCACGGGGCGTAAGGTCCGCGGCGCAATTTTGCATCCCTGAACAGGAGACCTGCATTGGACAGTAGCCCCAGTCGCATGCGACAGGCCCACGTGGCGCGCTAGTCCGGCAGTGTCCTGCACTGTCTGGCCGGCCTGGCAAGACGGTGGTTTCTTGTAATCCCCCTCTTCTTCCTCCCCCTTCGTGGTCTTGCGCATTTTCTGGTTTTTCAACCGCGCCAGCTGATGGCGTTCTTGCGGGCGTGTGCCCGTGGAAGAGGTTTGCTATGGATTGGAAAGTATTTCTGCTGCGTGTCAGCATCGCCCTGCTGCTGGGGGCGCTGATCGGCGCCGAACGTCAACTGCGCCAGCGCCTGACCGGGCTGCGCACCAATGCACTGGTCAGCACCGGTGCCTGCCTGTTCGTGCTGATGACCCAGGCGGTGCCGGGCATGGCGCCCACCGATGCGTCGCGTATCGCCGCGTACGTGGTATCGGGCATCGGTTTTCTTGGTGGCGGCGTGATCATGCGCGACGGGTTCAACGTACGTGGCCTGAACACCGCCGCCACGCTGTGGTGCACGGCCGCGGTCGGCGTGCTGTGCAGCCTCGGGCTGCTGCTGGAAGCGACGCTGGGTAGCCTGGTGGTGCTGTGTGCCAATATCCTTTTGCGCGACATTGCCCAGCGCCTGGACCGCCAGGACGTGGTGCCGGCCAGCGAGGTGGAACAGCACTTCGAGGTGCGCATCGTCTGCCGCGCCGAGGACGAGATCCAGGTCCGCAGCCTGATGTTGCACAGCCTCGGCGACCCGCAGCTGCGCCTGCAGTCACTGCACAGCGAAGACCTGGCGAACCCCGCACGCCTGGAAGTGCGCGCCGAACTGCTCGGCACCGCGCAGGCACCAGCGCAACTGGAACGGTTGGTCAGCCGGGTCAGCCTGGAGAAAGGTGTAAGCTCGGTGCGCTGGCAATTGCAGCCGCAGGTGCTGGCGGCAGACTAGAACGAAAGGACTTCTTCATGCGCATTCGCCCTACCCTCGAGCAAGACATTCAATGGCTGCCGGGCGTCGAACGCTCGGCTGCCCAGGCCTTTGCCGCCCGGCCGGCGCTGGCATGGCTGGCGCAAGGAGATGTGATGGACTGCGGCACCCATCAGGCATTTGTCGAAGCTGGCGGGAGCTGGGTGGCCGAGGGGCCGGATGGGCGCATTCTGGGGTTTGCCTGTGCCCGGTTCGAGGATCAGGCGCTGCATCTTCATGAAATTTCGGTGCGCCGGGAGGCCCAGGGGCAAGGTGTCGGGCGCAAGCTGCTGCAGCAGGTGGCCGATGCGGCGCGCCAGGCGGCGGTGCGGGAGCTGACCTTGACCACCTTTGCCGATGTGCCGTGGAATGCGCCGTTCTACGCGCGGTTGGGGTTCGAGGTGATCGATGAGGGGCTGCTGGATGCACGCTTGCAGCAGATTCTGGCCGAGGAGCGTGCCCATGGGCTTGAGGGCCGTTGTGCGATGCGCCTTGGCGTAGATAACTAGACCCCCGGGGCTGCTTTGCAGCCCATCGCCGGCAAGCCAGCTCCCACAGGGACCGCGCATTGCCAAAGAGATGCACATTACCTGTGGGAGCTGGCTTGCCGGCGATGGGGCCGGTACAGGCAACCCAAGCCTTCACTCATCTACACTCACCACCGAACTTTCTGCCACACAATACCCATCCCGCCCCTGGCGCTTGGCCTGGTACAGCGCCGCATCCGCTGCCGCCATCAGGCGCTCGGCCGTCACTCCCTCCCGCGCCAGGTCACCCACGGCAATCCCCGCACTGAACGACACCCGCCCCAGTGGGCTGCCCGCATGCTCCAGCGGCTGCCGACGCAACAGCTGTTGCACTTCCTGCATCAGCAGTTCCGCCCCGCGAACATCGGTATCAGGCAGCAGCAATGTGAACTCCTCGCCGCCATAGCGCACAGCCAGGTCGGCCGGCCGCTTCAGTGCCTGCTGCAGCACCTCGGCAAAGCGCCGCAGGCACTGGTCACCCGCGGGGTGCCCGTAACGGTCGTTGTAGGCCTTGAAGTAATCCAGGTCGAGCATCACCAGCGCCAGCGGATAGCCCTGGCGTCGCGCCCGGCGCAGCTCCGGCTCGAACACGGCATCCAGCCGTCGGCGGTTACCCAGGCCGGTCAGGCTGTCGGTCAATGCCAGGGCCTTCAGGGTCTGGTGTGCCTGGTGCAGCGCCCGCTCGATGACGATACGCTCGCGCAACTGGCGCAACACCACGCCACCAAAGGCCGCCAACCCCACCAGCAACAGCAGCAAGACCGCCACCGACTTGATCGCATCGTGTCGCCAGGGCGCAACGATCGACTCCCGCGACAAGCCCGCCTCCACTACCAACGGGTAGCTGCCCAGCGCGCGAAAGCCATACAGCCGTGGCGTGCCGTCCACCACGGCGACCGCCTCGGCCACCCCTTCGCTTGCATACGGCAGGTGCTTGCGGAAGATCTCGCTGCTGCTCAGGCTGCGGCCCACCACCTGCTCGACGAACGGCCGCCGTACCAGGATGGTGCCGTCGCGCTTGGCCAGCACCAGCGCGCCACGTTCGTCGATCTTGAAGTCGCCGTAGTAACGCACAAACCACTCCACCTTGATGGTGCCCAGCAGCACCCCGGCGAAGCTGCCATCGGCATATTGCAGGCGTCGTGAAATGGGGATGATCAGGTCGCCAGTGGAACGGCTGCGCACCACCGAACCGATGTGTACCCCACGGTCGGTATGGTCGCGGTGGTAGATGAAGTAGTCGCGGTCGGCATTGTTGGCATTGGGCGGGACTACCGCCTGGTCGGTCACGATCCAGCTGCCATCCGGGCCATACACGAACAACCCGTGCAACTGCGGCATGATGCTTTTCTGCTGCACCAGCAAGGTATGCAGACGCGGCCGGTCGATGTGCTCGAAGCCGTCGCCTTCCAGGCGCTCGGCCAGCGCCGCGGTAATTGCGTCGACCTGGCGGATGGCGTCTTCGGCATGCTGCGCCGTGGCCCGGGCCAGGTTGGTGACCATGTTTTCGGCGTTGGTGAAGGCGTGCCGGTAGTCGCGCCAGATACGCCAGCCTTCCACCACGACGAAGGCCAGCATCACCACCAGCATGAACGCCAGTACCAGGCGGAACAGCGCCACGGCGCGGCCCTCGCCTGTTATCGCGAAGAACCCGTCTTCATCCTGTTTCCTGGCTGCACACATTGAAATCCCTAGCCATACCGCGTTCGCCGCCTTTCACTATAGTTCAGCACCACCTGGGCGCAGCCGGCCAGGAAAAAGATTAAACCTTTGCCGCCCGTGCACCCTCAACCGTACGCGACACTGAGGTCGCGCCACGGTTTAAGGAGTGAAGCATGAGCAGTCTCTTCATCAAGCGCGTCGGTTTCTCCATGGTGCTGGGCCTGGCATCGGTACACGCGATGGCGGCAAGTTCCGATGACTTCGTCGAAGCGGCCACCGAGGCCGGTATTGCCGAAGTGGTCACCGGCAAGCTGGCTCTGGAAAAAACTCAGAATGCCGAAATCAAGACCTTCGCCCAGCAGATGGTCACTGACCACACCAAGGCCAATCAGAAACTCGGCGACATCGCTCGCAAGCTCGATATATCCGTACCCGATGAGGCGGCAATAACCGACAAGGTCAAGAAAATGATCCTGGAATGGCGGGAGGAGTCGTTTGACAAGTCTTACGTCAACAACCAGGTCGACGCTCACGAAAAGGCGGTGGAGCTGTTCAAGAAGGAAGCGGCATCGTCCGACAAGGCTGAACTGAAGGCCTTTGCCAGCGAAACCCTGCCCAAACTCGAACAGCATCTGGAGCATGCCAAGGCGCTTCAGGCCAAACACGGCAAGTGAGGCCCGCCATGAGTAACGATGCATTGAAAGCCGAGGTGCTGACTCGCCTGCTGCACGCTCACCCCCAGGGGCTGGGCAAGGAAGTGCTGGACAACTACCGGGGCGAGAAAGCCGTGGCCGGTATGCTCAAGACGCTGCAGGAGGCCGGTTTGATCCAGGATGGCAGCGTGGCGGTGAGCAGCGACCATCAGATCAGCGTGAACTACCCCATCAAACTCTCGGCTGCGGGCGTGGAGGCAGCCAGGCAGGCAGAGTCCTGAGTCAAGCGAGCGTAGCTTTCCTGGCCAAGGGCTCGAGACAGCCCGCCCCAAGCAGTACCGTGTTGATCGCGGGGGCCGCTGAGCGGCCCCTTTGCGACAAATGCCACCTTCACGGGGATTTTTCGACGTCCCGCGGTGGCTTGGCAGGCCCTTGAGGGTCGACTTGCGGATCCTCCACATCTGGCGAATCGGGGTCGAAACCCAAGTCCTGGCGTTCGTTCGCCTGCTCGGACGAATGGGGCCCTTGGGGATGTTTTTCTGGCTGTTGTGGTTCAGGCATGAGGCTATCTCCGGTGAGTGTCTAGGGAAGAAATCACCAGCCAGAAAAAGTTTGATTAATCTGTATCCACCGCTAGCTGGGCACGGCATTGAACCAACGCTGCATCACGTTGCTTCAGTTGCTCCTCGAGTTGCTGCAGTTGGCGAGCCTGTTCCGTGCACAAGTCGCGCCTGGCCTCCAGGCTCTGTGCCTGTACATCCAGCTGCCGACGCATTTCCTCGCTGGCACCCTGCGCCTGGGCCAGGATAGTGCGCAAGCCCTGGATCTGCGCATCACGCTGTTCCAGCAATTCATCCTGCGCCCTACAGGCGCTGGTGGCCTGTCGGTGCTCGCCCAACAAACGCTCGTTGTCGCGGTGCAGGCGGGTCAGCTCGTCCTGCTTGACGATCATGCCCTGCTGCAGCTGGCGCACTTCCACCTGCAACTGTTGCAGCTGCGCCTCGTGGCGGCGCTGTTCCTGTTCACGCTGTTCGCGGCTGGCGTTGCGGTAATGCTCCAGCGCGTCGCGGGCATGACGGTGCTTGTCTTCCAGTGACTTTACCTGCTCGTCCTTGTCGGCCAGGCGCACCTGCAGCTCGCCCAGCGACTGGTTGAGGCTGGCACTGCGCAGCTGTTCGGCCTGCAGGGTGCTTTGGGTGGAGAGCAGTTTCTCCGATTCGGCCGCCAGCGCGGCCGCGTCAATCTGATGCTGCTGATGCGCCGCAGCCAGTGCCTGCTGGGCAATCGCCAGCTGCGCCTCCAGTTGTTCGCGCTGTCGAGTGAAGGCGCTTTCGGCCTGCTCGATCTTCAGGTCGGCCTCGTCCTGCAACTGGGTTGCCAGCTGCCCGACCATTCGGCTCAGCACGTCGCTCAGCGCAATGCCGCCCTCGGAGGCCACAGGCTGCTGGCCATTCAACTCTTTCAAGTAGCGGTGAATCGTGGTCTTGGAACCGGTGTTGCCCAGTTCGATACGTATGGCATCGATGCTGGGGTTCTCGCCCCGGGCAATCAGCGCCTGACGCGCCTGCTGCACTACAACCTTGTTGATACCGCCCCGGGCCATGCTTGCTCCTACGATTTTGTACCGTGTTATGTACCATGTAATTACGTACCAATTATGGAGACAGGCCATTGCCCATGCAAACATTTCCTATGGTGGAATAATCACGGCTTATCGCATGTTAGTGGTTCATGAAGGCCGCGCAAGGGAATAAAGCAGTACGCCAGACAGCAAAACGCCCCACTCGGCTTCAAGCCGGCGGGGCGCTGCAGAATGCTGACGCAGGGAGCGTCAGGTGTAGCGTTCAACCCTGGCAGGCGTTCTACGCATCAGCACCTTGCCGTTGCGTACCGACACCAGCGCATGCCCCTGGCTGCGCACCATTTCGTAATCGTCCGGCGCCGACAGCAGCAACAGGTTGGCCGGCCGCCCCACTTCGATGCCGTAGCGCTCGCCCAGGTTCAGGGTGCGGGCGCTGTTGTCGGTGATCAGGTCCAGGCAGCGCTGCAGGTCTTCGTAGCCAAGCATGTGGCAGATGTGCAGGCCGGCCTCGAGAATACGCAGGATGTTGCCATTGCCCAGCGGGTACCAAGGGTCGACGATGGAGTCCTGGCCAAAGCACACGTTCATCCCGGCCCGGTCGAGCTCGGCCACGCGGGTGACGCCGCGGCGTTTCGGGTAGTTGTCGAAACGCCCTTGCAGGTGAATGCTCTCGGTCGGGCAGGACACGAAATTGATACCCGACTGCTTGAGCAGGCGGAACAGCTTGTAGCAGTAGGCATTGTCGTACGAGCCCATGGCCACGGTATGGCTGGCTGTCACCCGGGCGCCCATGCCGCGCACCCGTGCCTCTTCGGCCAGCACTTCAAGAAAGCGCGACTGCGGGTCGTCGGTCTCGTCGCAATGCACGTCCACCAGGCAGCCGGTACGCTCGGCCAGGTCCATCAGGAACTTGACCGACGACACGCCCTGGTCGCGGGTGTTCTCGAAATGCGGGATGCCGCCAACCACGTCGGCACCGATGGCCACCGCTTCGGCCATCAGCGCCCGGCCGTTGGCATAAGACTCGATACCCTCCTGGGGGAATGCGACGATCTGCAGGTCGAGCAGGTGGCGTACTTCGTCACGCACTTCGACCATGGCCTTCAGCGCGGTCAGAGTGGGGTCGGTGACATCGACATGGGTACGTACATGCTGGATGCCATGGTCCACCAGCATGCCGATGGTCTTTTTCGCGCGGTTCTTGATGTCGTCGTGGGTGGTGATCGCCTTGCGCTCGGCCCAGCGCTCGATGCCTTCGAACAGGGTGCCGCTCATGTTCCAGTGCGGCTCGCCGGCGGTCAGCGTGGCGTCCAGGTGGATGTGCGGTTCGATGAAGGGCGCCACCACCAGGTTCTGCCCGGCATCCAGGTCATCGGCAGCGCGCGTCGCCACCCCTTCGGCCTGGGGCACGATGGCGGCGATGCGTTCGCCGCTGAGCTCGATGCGGAACAGGCCGGGCTTGCCGCGCAGGCGTGCGTTGATGATGTTCATGATGCTTCTCCCTGGGCTTTGCGGGTGGCCCTACCAGCATAGTGGCCGAAATCTGATCTGCCCGGTTAGCGCGGACCTTTGCAGGAGCGGCCTTGTGTCGCGAAAGGGCTGCGAAGCAGCCCCAGGATTTCAGCGCAAATGCACAAATTGCTGGGGCTGCTTCGCAGCCCTTTCGCGACACAAGGCCGCTCCTACAAGAACTCGCGCAGGGCCATGCAGTGCGTTACTGGCTAACCAAGCCCATCTGCCAGAAGTCCGCCTCCAGGCTGGACGCCTGGCCGAAAATCCCCACCAGCTCGGCAAACCGTTGCTCGGTCATGCTCCGCGCTGCCAGCTCGTCCAGATGCTTGCGCGCCGCGGTGGCGACACCCTGGTAGCCTTCACCGGCATACTCGGCGATCCACTCGCGGTACGGGTGATTGCTCAGATCGCCAATGCGCTCGGACAACGCCCGGCCAATCTCGGCATAGCCGATCACGCAAGGCGCCAAGGCCACATGCAACTCCAGCAGGTCACCCGCGGCACCGCAGTCCAGCACATAGCGGGTATAGGCAACCGTGGCCTGGCGCTCTGGCGCGGCCTCGATATCCGCCTGGGTCAGGCCCCAGCGTGCGCACAGGCGCAAGTGCAACTCGGTTTCATCCAGAATCGCCGCCAGCCCGGCCTGCGCGGCGCGGATGTCGGCCGGGCGACGGCTCTTGTAGGCGGCCAGCGCCCAGGCGCGGGCGAACTGGATGAGGAACAGGTAATCCTGTACCAGATAGGTGCGGAAGGCGGCTTCGCTCAGCGTACCCTCGCCCATCTGGCGCACGAATTCGTGGTCGACATAGCTGTTCCACTGCGGCGTGGCAGCAGCCTTGAGGCGGTCGAAGATATCCATGCTCATTTGTCCTCCGGGTAGACGGCATCGAAGAAGGCCAGCTCCAGCGCCACGGTGCGCTGGTAGAAGTCAGCCGCCAGCGCGGCTTCCTGCGGGCCGACGCGGTCGAGTTCGGCTTGCAGAAAGGCAACGAAGCCCTGGAATGCCGGGTTGTCGTGCAGGGTGATCCATTCGGCGTGGACGAAGTTGTCCGGCAGCGGTTTTGGCGCCTTCAGCGCCCAGTCCAGGTACAGGCCTTCGGCGACATTGAGCACCGCCAGCGCGGCCACATAGGACCGGGTGGCCGCCGCTTCGCGCATGATCGCCTTGAAGCCTGCGGTTGGCACGGTGTCGGCCGGTTCGCTGCGTTGCGCGGGGCTTACCCCCAGGGCCTCGAAGGCGCGCAGGAAGTAGGTGTTCTCGTCACTGGAGATCATCCCGGCAAAACGACCGAAGCGCAGGCGCGCCTCGAAGGTGTCGGCGGTGGCGATGGCCGCGCCCAGCAGGGTCAGGAAGCTGTCGAGGAAGCGGTGGTCCTGCACCAGGTAGTCGACCATGATCGGGTCCGGCAGGCTGCCGTCGCACAATTGGGTGACGAAGCGGTGGCCAACGGCCGCCGACCAGGTCGGCTCGCTGCGGCGGCGCAGGGACTGGCTGAAGCGTTCGGTCATGTTGCTGTCCTTGATGGGGGTGACAGCGAGACCGCGATGGTTGGCATGGACGGGCCTCGCAGTGAGGCCGGCAAAAAGGCAGGTTTCAAGTCCCATCCCTTCGCCGGCATGATCCGGATCAGGTTCGAAGGGTCACCGCGCTGCAGCATCCAGCGGTTTCTCAGCCCGTTGCCGGGCTCCCCTTGGTGGCGCTCAGGTATACCCCAGGGCGCCGCTGCTGTCACCACCCAATCTGTGGGCAATGGGTGACCCACTAGTGGGGCCCCTCACCCATTTTTGACGCCGTTGTATTTAGCGCGCATCAGGCGCCACAAGGATTTGTTTAGAAACACATTCCTCGCATTTGGGTTGGCACAGCCGTTGCTCCAGCCCCAGAAACGGGCAAAACGCCACTGATGGCTGAAAGCCATAAGGCCGCGAGCGAGGCATAAGGCAATGAAAACACCTGCCGTGATCAACCCTGCCAGGCATGCATTCCAGCTGTCCACCCTCACCACGCTGATGCTCGGCCTCGGGCTGGTCACGGCTACCGCCGCTCCCCTCGACGACAACAGCATGCCACCGCCGACCGACCCGTCGGCCTACACTGACCAGCCAGCCGACCCGACCCAGGCGTTGCTGGACCTGTTCAACATGCCGCCGGCCAACCAAGGTTCGCTGGAGCTGACCAATGGCGTGTACGGCGACCGCGACACTGTACGCGCCAACAACGTGCTGCCGCCGGCCCTGCAAACCGACAACAAATACCCCACCAATGGCAAGCCCAGCCCGCTGTTCGGGGCATTGCCGTTTACCCAGCAGCTACTGCTATTCGAGGAATTCGGCACGGAGAAACTCGACCCCACGTTGCCGCAGCCGCCCCTGACCTTCCCGGTGCCCACCCTGGGCGCAGCACCGGCGCAGGACCCCAACGTGGTGGCGCGCAGCGGCCCTAGCGGCACGGCCCTGGAAGCCTTCCTCAAACAACCGGGCCTGTACCCGTTCCCGACCCAGTATTCCAACGTGCTCGACCGCAACCCGTGGAAGGCGCAGATCGAGATGTTCCTCAACCGCCAGCCGGTCGGCTCCCCGGCGGAAGGCCGGCCACCAGGAAAAGGCTGGTCGCACCAGCGCTGGAACGAGTTCTACCCGCAGGCGGGCTTCAAGACCGCCCAGGCCGGTGCGCGCATCAATCAAGGCCTGCGTGACCGCAAGCAACTGCACAACTATGCGGTCGGCGAGTTCGCCCCGGGCGGCCTGTACTACCAGACCTCTGACATCCCGAACACGCTGGGCACCACCAAGGGCATCGACACCCGCTTCCATCCGAGGATGCCCCTGCAAAACCACAAATCGGTATGGACCTTCGACGGCACCTTCCCGCCCAAGCTGCTGATGGCGCGCTATGGCCAGCCGATCCTGATGCGCCACTACAACGCCCTGCCGATCGACCCTTCGGCCAACAACGGCTTTGGCCTGCACACCCTTTCCACCCACGAGCACAACGGCCATTCGCCGGCCGAGAGCGATGGCTATGCCAATGCCTACTTCTTCCCCGGCCAGTATTACGATTACCGCTGGCCGTTGCAGCTGGCCGGCTACGACACCATCAACACCCGCGCCCAGGACGCACGTGCGGCGTTCCCCTGCTCGCCGGGCGAAACCCTGTTCGTCAATGACGCCTCGCCAGGCCTGAAAACCTGCCAGAACGGCAGCATCAAGATCCGTGGTGACTGGCGCGAAACCATGAGCACCCACTGGTTCCACGACCACATGATGGATTTCACGGCGCAGAACGTCTACAAAGGTAACGCCGTGATGATGAACTACTACAGCGCCCTGGACCGCGGCAATGAGGCGCTGCAGGATGGCGTCAACCTGCGTTTCCCCAGCGGTTCGGGCATGCCGTGGGGCAACCGCGACTACGACGTCAACCTGGTGATCGCCGACAAGGCCTGGGATGCCAACGGCCAGCTGTGGTTCAACCCGTTCAACACCGACGGCTTCCTCGGCGACCAGATACTGGTCAACTGGCAGTACCGGCCCACGCTCAAGGTACGCGCGCGCAGCTACCGCTTCCGTATCCTGAATGGCTCGGTGTCGCGCTACTTCAAGTTCGCCGTGGTGCGTGAAATTGCCGGTACCAGTGGCGAGTTCAAAGGCCCGACCGGCTCCAACCTGTCGTATGCGCGGGTGCCGTTCCACATGATCGCCAACGACGGCAACATCATGGAACACACCGTGCCGTTCGACGGGACGATGGACCTCAACGGTGACGGCAACCTGCAGGACAACAACGGCATCCTGCCGCTGCAAGGCATCGCCGAGCGCTACGACATCATCATCAACTTCGCCAAGAACGGCATCAAGGTCGGCGACAAGCTTTACTTCGTCAACCTTGAGGAACACCAGAGCGGCAAGGGCCCGGAAGGCGCCATCTCGCTGGCCGATGTGTTGTCGGAAAAGTACAAGCCAGTGATCAAGCAGACCAGCAAAGGCCCACGCTGGGAAAACGGCGACCCAGGGATCGGCAAGTTCCTGCAGCTTGTGGTACAGCCCTACAGCGGCCAGGACCTGAGCATGAACCCGGCAGCCTATGAACCGGCCAAACCGGGCAAGGCCGCAGGCATGAAGATGCTGCCGCTGCCGATCGACCGCAACTCTGCCAGCGACCAGGCCAAACTCCAGGCTGCCCGCCACCGCGAGTTCATCTTCGGTCGTTCCGACGGCACCGACACCCAGCCCTGGACCATCAAGACCGATGGCGGCTTTGGCTACAGCATGGACCCACGGCGCATCAGCGCGGCGCCACAGCTGGCCCAGCAGTCCACCGATGCCGGCTTCAGCGGCGACGGCACCCTGGAAGTGTGGAAGATCATCAACGGCGGCAATGGCTGGAGCCACCCGGTGCATGTGCACTTCGAGGAAGGTGTGGTGCTCAGCCGCGACGGCAAGGCACCGCCAGAATGGGAAAAATGGGCGCGCAAGGACGTGTATCGCATCGGGCCGGACATCGATTCTTCGGAAGAGGTGGAAGTGGCGATCCGCTTCCGCGAGTTTGCCGGTACCTACATGGAACACTGCCACAACACCCAGCATGAAGACTCGTCGATGCTGCTGCGCTGGGACCTGGAGCACCCAGGCCAGTTCCAGGTGATGCCGACCCCGCTGCCAGGCTGGGATGGCGTGGAGTACGTCGCTTCGGTTGGCCTGCCGACCTTCCGCACCAAAGACCATGACGACGACGACGCGGCCAACAAACCGCCAGTCGCGGCCAACGACAGCGCGGCTACCACGGCCGGCAAGCCGATCACCCTGAACGTGCTGGCCAACGATACCGACCCGGAAGGCAACCTGCCGCTGACCGTCGTCGGCCTCAGCCAGCCGGACTCCGGCCAAGGCAATACCAGCACCGATGGCACCAAGGTGACCTACACCCCGCCGGCCACTGTCACCACGCCGTTCACCGCCAGCTTCAACTACTCGGCGCGTGACGCCAAGGGCGCCGAATCGGTGGCACCGGCCACGGTCAGCATCGCGGTAGGCTCGGCAGCGGTGGTCGACCAGATCCAGGTCACCAGTGCCACGGTACAGGTGCTCAGCAGCAACCGTTTCACCTGGGAAATTGCTGGCACTACCTCGGTGGCCACGGGCAACAGCATCACGGTGACCGCGGCCACTACCGGCGGCCCGGTGAACCTGGGCACCGCCACGATGACCGCCACGGGCAGCGGTGCCAGTTGGCGGTTGGTGGCAACCACCTCCGGCTACGGCCCGGCCACGCCGGCGACAGTGGCCGTGAAGTCGGCGCTGGGGCAGAGCGTGACCGCGCCAGTCAGATACAAGTGAGGGTAAAGCGGGGGCCGCCATGCGGCCCATCGCCGGCAAGCCATGTGCAGTCCCTGTGGGAGCTGGCTTGCCGGCGATGGGCTGCATGGCAGCCCCGATCCCGTTATCGACGAGGACCGCATCATGTCCGGCTCATGGCGTTTCCTGCTGGTGCTCTCGCTGTTCGCCGCCAGCATCCCGTTCTGGCCGCTGCAACCGCAGCACCCCGTGGCCGAGGAAGCTGCAACGCCCTGGGGTGCCGACTACTTCCCCAACATCCCGCTGCTCACCCAGGACGGTGAAAAGGTGCATTTCTTCGACGACCTGATCAAGGACAAGGTGGTCGCCATCAACTTCATCTTCACCGGCTGTTCCGACTCCTGCCCGGTGGAAACCGCCCGCCTGCGCCAGGTGCAGAAAATCCTCGGTGACCGGGTAGGCAAGGACATCTTCCTCTACTCCATCAGCATCGACCCCTACAACGACACCCCCGCCACCCTCAAGCGCTACGCCGAAAAGTTCGGTATCGGCCCCGGCTGGACGCTGCTCACCGGCGAGCCAGCCGATATCGAACAATTGCGCCGCAGCCTGGGCCTGTACATCGATGGCCTGGAAAACGGCCGCTCCAAAGACCACAACCTCAGCCTGATCATCGGCAACCAGGCCACCGGCCGCTGGATGAAAGCCTCGCCCTTCGAAAGCCCGTACATCCTCGCCGACCGCCTGGGCAACAGCCTGCACAACTGGAAACAGGCCAGCGCCATGGCCAACGACTACGCGCAGGCTCCCGAGGTGCGCGCCCCCAGCAGTGGCGAGCAGCTGTTCCGTACCCGCTGCTCGTCCTGCCACACCCTGGGCAACGCCGAACCAGGGCAGCCCGGCATCGGCCCCGACCTGCTGGGCGTGACCCGCCAGCGTGATGCCAACTGGCTGACCCGCTGGCTGAAGGAGCCCGACCTGATGCTGGCCCAGAAAGACCCCTTGGCCATGCTGCTGTACGAACAGTACAACCGTGTGGCCATGCCCAACATGCGCCTGGGCGATGCCGAAGTCAGCGCGCTGATGAGCTACATGGAGGAAGAAACCGCGCGCCTGCAGACGCCGCTGGCCGATAAGGGAAATCCTTAAAGGCAATTAGCCATCAGTCATTAGGCTGTCATCTTACTGTCGTATTTTTCGACCATCACCCAGGGTCGGGAACTATCAGCAGTGATTCGCCGTTCGCTTTCATCCGCCAGCCTTCTGCGGCTGCTGATCCTGATGCTCTGTGCCGCCACCCTGGCCTTTCTATGGGGGCTGCACGTTTCGCAGAAGGCCGCCGCCCGCCAGGACGCGCTGTCGGCCAAGGCCGCCGAGCACTTGAACCTGGCCAGTATCGTCGGCGAAAGCCTGCGCCAGCTGGTGGATCGTGCCCAGGCCGTGGGCCGGGTCACCCAGGACGACATGAAGGTGCTGCGCCAGGGTAGCGTCAGCCTGGCGCGGATGCTTGCCGAAGACCCGGTCTTCAAGCGCATGAGCCTGTACGACCGGCAAGGCCGGCTGTTGTCTGCCAGCCATGCCGACGAGGCCGCCGAGCTGCCCGAAGACTGGTTGCGCCAGCTGCAGCGGCACGTTGCCCGCTACGGTTTCAAACCGTTCCTACCCAGCGTGCAGCCCCCCGGCCAACCGGCCACCCTGCCCAACTGGCACCTGCCCTTCCTGCTGCCGCTGACCAACCTGCCCGGCCGCGAAATCGACAATATCCTGGTGGTGCAGCTGGACATCGGCTACCTGGCGGTGCTGCTACAGCACATCGACTTGGGCAGCAGCGGGCTGGTGCGCCTGTTGCAGGATGACGGCCTGGAGCGGTTGCGCATCGATAGCAGCGGCGTGGTGGTGGCCGGCGACGCCCTGCTGCCCGGGCTGCCGGACAGCGGCAGTGAAGCAGGCATGCTGACCCAGTACGCGGCCGGCGACCCGTACCAGAGCCTGTACCGGCGCCTGCCCGAGCGGGGTTTCAGCGTGGTGGTCAGCCAGCGCCAGGACGAAATCCTCGCGCCGTCGACACTGGCCTATTCCCGGCAGTTCTGGCTGAACCTGAGCATGACCCTGATGATCCTCGCCAGCCTGCTGTGGACCTTGCGCCTGTTGCGCAAGCGCCAGGAGGCCTTCAACGCGCTGGAACAGGCCCAGCAGGTCAACCAGCAGTTGATCGGCCGCCTCGAGGACGAACACCGGCGCAGCAGCCATGCCGCAGCTACCGACCACCTCAGCGGCCTGCACAACCGGCGCCAGTTCGTCGAGGTGGCCAGCCAGGCGCTGACCCGGCAACGCGGCAAGCGCCGGCTGATGGCGATCCTGTTCATCGACATGGACCGTTTCAAGTCGATCAACGACTCGCTCGGGCACAAGATCGGCGACCTGCTGCTGCAGGCCGTGGCCGGGCGTATCCAGCGTCTGCTGGAGCCAGGCGACGAGGCTTCGCGCTTTGGTGGCGACGAGTTCGTGGTGCTGCTGGCCGGCGAGCGCAGCGAGGAACAGATCAATGCCTGGGTGCGCGTACTGGTGCAGAAGCTGTCGGCCACCTACGCGCTGGACGGCCAGGAGGTCAACACCAGCCCCAGCGTGGGCGTGAGCATCTGCCCGCGCGATGGCCAGGACATCGACAGCCTGATCCGCAGTGCCGATGCCGCGATGTACTCGGCCAAGCAGGCCGGGCGCGCCCAGTACCGTTTCTTCGACCCGTCGCTGAACCTGGCCGACATCCACGCCTTCACCCTCGAACAGGCCTTCGGCAGCGCCCTGGCCGAGCGCCAGTTCGTGCTGCACTACCAGCCACAGATCCGCCTCGACACCCAGCAGGTGCTGGGCTACGAAGCGCTGGTGCGCTGGGACCACCCCGAGTTCGGCCTGCTGTACCCGGACCGGTTCATTGACCTTGCCGAGCGCAGCGGCTTCATTGTCGAACTGGGCTGGGAGGTGCTGCGCCTGGCCTGCGAGGCCTTGTCGGGTTGGGACGCCCAGGGCCGGGAGACGCGGCTGGCGGTCAATGTATCCGCCCTGCAGCTACGCCAGGCGGACTTCGCTGCACGGCTATTGAGCAAACTGCAGCAGTACGCCATCGCCCCACAGCGGCTGGAGCTGGAAATCACCGAAACCACCATCCTCGACCCCGAAGGCACGGCGGTGGCGCACCTGCACACCCTGCGCGACGCTGGCCTGGGCATCAGCCTGGACGATTTCGGCCGCGGCTACGCCGGCTTCGCCCACCTGCACTCGCTGCCGCTGAGCAAACTGAAGATCGACCGCTCGCTGATTGCGCCGCTGTCCAACAGCCACGACGACAGCCCGATCGTGTCGTCCACCATCATCCTTGCCAAACGCCTGGGCCTGGAAGTGGTGGCCGAAGGCGTGGAAACCCGCGAACAAGTGGTGTGCCTGAAGCTTGCCGGCTGCGATATCGCCCAGGGCTACCACTTCAGCCGGCCGCTGTCGCCGGCGCAGATGCGTGACTACCCGCTCTTCAACGGTGTCGAGGACAAGGCCTGCGTGTAACGCAAGCCAGATCGGGGCTGCTTCGCAGCCCATCGCGACACAAGGCCGCTCCCACAGGTACAGCGCTGGACCTGCAGGCAGCGCAACCCTGTGGGAGCGGCCTTGTGTCGCGAAAGGGGCGCAAAGCGCCCCCGACAATCCCGCCAGCATCGCAGTCAGGACAGGCAACCCATTTCGGTTTATCGTGTGCCCATCATCTACTCGCACCCGCACCATGACCGACATCGAGCGCTACCTCCGCGCCGCCACCCGTGACAACACCCGGCGCAGCTACCAGGCCGCCATCGAGCATTTCGAAACCCACTGGGGCGGTTTTCTGCCGGCCACGGCCGAGAGCATCGCCCGCTACCTGGCCGACCACGCCGATAAGCATGCCGTCAGCACCCTGCGCCAGCGCCTGGCGGCGCTCAGCCAATGGCACGTCGCCCAAGGTTTCCCCGACCCGACCAAGGCGCCGCTGGTGCGCCAGGTGCTACGCGGCATCCGCACCTTGCACCCGACCCCGCCCAGGCAGGCCGCGCCGCTGTTGCTGCAGCACCTGCAAAGCGCAGTGGAATGTTTCGAAGAAGAAGCCCGCCAGGCCCGGGAACAGCATGACCTGGCCACCCTGCGCCGGGCGCGTCGCGACGCTGCGCTGCTGTTGCTGGGTTTCTGGCGCGGTTTTCGGGGTGATGAACTGGCACGCCTGCGCGTGGAACACATCCAGGCCGAGGCTGGTGTCGGCATCACCCTGTTCCTGCCGCGCAGCAAGGGCGACCGCGAGGCCCAGGGCGTACAACACCGCACCCCGGCCCTCAAGGCCTTGTGCCCGGTCATGGCCTACCTGCAATGGCTGGAAGTCGCCGGCATCGCCCATGGGCCGGTGTTCCGCAAGCTCGACCGCTGGGGCAACCTCGGCGACACCGCGCTCAACAGCAACAGCCTGGTCGGCCTGCTGCGGCGCATGCTGGAGCGCGCCGGGGTACCGGCGGCGCTGTATACCGGCCACTCGCTGCGCCGTGGCTTCGCCACCTGGGCCACGGCCAACGGTTGGGAGTTGAAGGCGCTGATGAGCTATGTGGGCTGGAAAGACGCCAAGTCGGCATTGCGCTACATCGACGCGGCGCAGCGCTTTGGCGAACTGGCCGTGCTACCGGCCAGCCAGGCGCAAAAGCTCATTCCTTGAAGGTGTGCCGGGCGATGCCGCCAATTTCCGGGCTGATGGCATACAGGTCGCCAGCGTCGGGGTAATGGTGCAGGTCTTCGGCACTCATGCCGAAGCGCGCGGTACTGATGAACAAGGTGTTCATCCCCGCTCCGCCAAAGCAGCAACTGGTGGGGCACGGCACTGGCATCAGCACCTGGTCGGTGAGGTGGCCGTGGCGGTCATAGCGCAGCAGGCAACTGCCATGGTACTGGCACACCCACAGGCCGCCTTCGCGGTCCAGTGCAAGGCCGTCCGGCCGCCCTAGTTCGGCAGGGGTTTCGGCAAACAGGGTGACCGCACCAAGACGGCCTTCGGCCAGGTACCTGGCGCGGTAGATCGAGCGCGCCGCCGAATCGACGAAGTACACCGTGTGGCCATCCTGCGACCAGGCCAGGCCGGTGGGCAACGCCATGTCGTCGTGGATCACCTGGTCGCTCAACTGCCCGTCAAAGCGGAACAGCGCCCCGGTGTTGCCACTCAGGGCATCGTCCATCAGCCCGGTTACGAAGCGGCCCTGCGGGTCGCAGGCGCCGTCGTTGAAACGGTAGGTCGAACGTGGGTGAACCGAGACCGAATGCCGGCGTACCTTGCGCAGCGGCACGTCGAAGATGGCCACGCTGGCGTCTTCGGTGAAAATCAGGTTGCCCTGGTCGGTCAACGCCAACGCGCCGATGCGTGCCGCGGATTCGTACAGGCACTCGGCTTCGCCATCGGGCGTCAGGCGGTTGATACGGCCGCCAGAGATATCGACGAAGTACAACGCGCCGCTGCATTCATCCCAGACCAGGCTTTCGCCCAGGTCGGCGCGGGTGTTGGCGACGTTGACTGGCACATGGCTGCATGCCTTGAGGCGGTTACGCAGTTCGCCCACCTCCGCCAGCGTCATGGAACAGGCCAGTCCCAGGCCCTGTGCGGCATCGGTGAAGACCGCAACGTTGTCGTGGAAAGGCTCTGTGACGGGCATTTGCTGGCTACCTTCGATTCTCCTTTCTACGATAACAACAAAAAAATCAATGACTTAATATTAAAAGCATGTAACTTTGATATCTCATGGATATCACCGCCGGTTCACCGGGCCGAAGGACCGCAGGATGATCGAGACACGTTTGCTTCGGCAGTTCGTTGCCGTGGCCGAAGAGCTGCACTTCCACAAGGCCGCCGAGCGCCTGCACATGGCGCAACCACCGCTGAGCCAGGCGATTGGTCGCCTCGAGGACAAGCTCGGTTTCAGCCTGTTCCTGCGCAACAAGCGCGGGGTACGGCTGACTGCTGCGGGCACGGCCTTCCTCGACACCGCCTACCGCACGCTGGCCGAGCTGGAACAGGGCATCGAGTATGCGCGCAATGTGTCCGCCGGCATCTGCGGCAAGCTGGACATCACCGCCATTTCCATCGCTTATTACGAGTCGCTGCTCACCACCTTGCGCCGCTTTCGCGAGGCGTACCCGAACGTGCAGCTGACCATCCGCGAGATGCCATCGGCCTCGCAGGCCAAGGCCCTGCTGGCCGGTGAGGCGGATATCGGCTTCATGCGCAGGTTGCCGTTGCCGGCAGGCACCCTAGAGTCACGTTTGCTGCTCGACGAGCAAATCGTCATGGCCCTGCCCACCCGCCATGCCAAAGCACGGGAGGGGGCGGTAGACCTGCGCGAGTTCGCTGATGAGGATTTCGTCTTCACCCCGCAAGCCCTGGGCAGCGGCTACCACGCGCAGTTGACGGCGCTGTGCGAGGCGGCGGGTTTCTACCCCAGGGTGGTGCAGGAAGCGGCACAGGTCCACACCCTGCTCGGCCTGGTGGCCTGTGGTTTTGGCGTGGCCCTGGTGCCGGCCTCGTTCATCGGCTCCATACCGCGCGAGCGCGTGCAGTTCCGAGCAATCCTGCCAATCGACGACCAGCCCACCCCGGGCCTGGGCTTGTACATGAAATGGAACGCCCGGAATGCTTCACCGGCGCTGGCCAACTTCATTGCCATGTTCGAGAACCCGGGCGTCGCTGGGCATCAGGGGCACTGTCCAGGAACAGCACCACATAACCCCCTCTCATAGAACGGCACATGACTCATTGAATTAGCAGGGGCCCTGTGGGAGCTGCTGGTCACTGTGTTTGGTATGGATACGATCGCGTTCATACCTGTCCTTCTTGTGTCGCCTGTACTGGCCTCTTCGCGGGTAAACCCGCTCCCACAGGATCACCGCAAATGCTGAATCCGTGCAGTCCCTGTGGGAGCGGCTTTAGCCGCGAACACCGGCGCAGCCGGTGCCATGCACCGCGTTGAATTCTTCGCGGCTAAAGCCGCTCCCACAGGGTACGCGGACCGCTTGCGAATTCAGTTCTCTACGCAACAGCGCAGCCCAAGGGACTCTGCGTTGCGCAGCGCCACAGCCGCCCGATATCACAAGCCCGCGCCCGCAGCAGCTCAGCGGCATTGGCACATGCCTGCTCCAGGCTCATCGGCCCGCTGGCCAGGGCAAAGGCAGCATCGACACCATGGGCATACAGCTGCTGGTAGCCTTCACCCAAGGTCCCGGCCAGCACCACCACCGGCACCCCGTGGCGCTTGGCAACCCGGGCCACGCCCATCGGCGTCTTGCCACGCAAGGTCTGGGCGTCGAAGCGACCTTCGCCAGTCACCACCAGGTCTGCGCCCTGCACCAAGGCATCCAGGCCGGCCAGTTCGGCCACCACTTCCACCCCTGGGCGGAACTGCGCGCCCATGAAAGCACGCGCGGCGAACCCCATGCCGCCGGCAGCGCCACAGCCAGGGTAGTCCCGCACATCCTCACCCAGCAGCAGCGCACAATGGTCGGCAAAATGCCCCAGGGCCTGGTCCAGCGCCTGCACCTGCTGTGGGTTGGCGCCCTTCTGCGGGCCGAAGATCGCCGAGGCGCCATTGGCGCCACACAGCGGGTTGTCGACGTCTGCTGCGACTTCGAACTGCACCTCGGCCAGGCGCGGGTCGAGGTCGCTGGCATCGATGCGGGCCAGCTTGGCCAAGGCCAGGCCGCCCTCTTCCAGCGCTTGCCCATCGGCGTCCAGCAGGCGCAGGCCCAGCGCCCGCAACATGCCGCTGCCCGCGTCGTTGGTGGCGCTGCCGCCGATGGCCAGCACTACCCGTTGCGCGCCGGCGGCCAGGGCGGCGGCAATCAGCTCGCCGGTGCCCCAGGTGCTGCTGCGGCAGGCATCGCGCTGGCCTGGCGGCACCAACTGCAGGCCACTGGCCTGGGCCATTTCGATGATCGCCGTGCGGCTTTGCGGCAGCCAGCCCCAGCCCGCCTCCACGCTTTGCCCCAGCGGCCCGCGCACGGTCTGACGACGCAGTTCGCCGTGGCTGGCAGCGAGAATCGCATCCATGGTGCCTTCGCCACCGTCGGCCATCGGGCACTCGACCAGCTCGGCCTCCGGCCAGGCCTCGCCCAGGCCCGCCGCAATGGCGCGGGCGACACCGGCAGCGTCGAGGCTGTCCTTGAACGAGTCGGGGGCAATGACGATCTTCATGGGGTTTCTCCTGTCCTGATGAGCGGCATGCTGACAGGTGGCTGCCAAGGAGGCCTCGGTCAAATGCACAAAACGCCGGGCGGGTTGTTTGGGCAGATGCCTTTCGCCTGCACTGGCCCTATCGCCGGCATGCCTGCTCCCACAGGTTCAACACAGGCCTGAGAGCATCATGCATCCTGTGGGAGCTGGCTTGCCGGCGATAGGGCTGGTGCAGGCAGCCCTTCAGTCGGCAGGCAGCAGCTGCAACCCCAGGTAGAGGCTAAGCATCCCTTCCATGCGCAGCGGGTCGACCTCGCCCAGCTCGGCAATCCGCTCCAGGCGGTAGCGCAGGCTGTTGCGGTGGATGCCCAGGGCATCGGCACAGGCCTGGCTCTGGCCGTCATGGGCACACCAGGCGCGCAGGGTGGTGAGCAACTGCCCGCTGCTGTCCTTGCTGCGAATACGCTGCAACGGCTCCAGCAATTCATCCAGCGCATCATCGTTGCGATGCCGCCACAGCAATGCCGGTAACCGGTAGCGTTGCAGGCTGAGCAGGCGCTCGCCGGGCAGTACCTCGCGCCCATAGGCCAGCAGGTCGCGCACCCGGCGATAACCCCGGCGCAGTTGCTCCAGGCTTTGCGCGGCACTGCCCAGGGCCAGCCGCTCCACTTCCCAGCCATGGCGCTGCAGGCGTTCCAGCAGGCGAGGTTCGTCCAGCACCACGCCTGCCGGGCGACACCACAACAACGACTGGCGGGCCGGGCTTACGCACCAACTGTCCGGGTAGCGGCTCATCAACCATGCCGCCAGGGTTTCGGCGGCTGGCCCCGAGGCCAGTTCGAACAGGCACGGTACCCGCGGCAACTGGGGTTTCAGGCCCAGTTGCCGGGCCTCGTCGAGCAACCGTGGAGAATCGCCGCTGCCGCCCAGCAGCAGGGCCAGCAAATCGTCACAGCGCTGCCGTCGCCATTGCTGGTCGGCCTGCAAATGGCGCTGGGCCAGCAGCATTTCGGCGGTCATGCGCACCAGTTCACCATAGGTACGCACTTGCTGCGGGTCACCGGTCAGGCCGAGTACGCCCATCAATCGGCCATCCAGCATCAGCGGCAGGTTCACCCCGGGCTGCACGCCCTTCAGGCATTTGGCCGCGTCGGTATCCAGCTCGACGATGCGGCCGTTGGCCAGCACCAGTTGCGCGCCCTCGTGGCGGGTGTTGATACGCTCCGGTTCGCCACTGCCAAGGATCAACCCCTGGCTGTCCATGACATTGACGTTGCATGGCAGAATGGCCATCGCGCGGTCAACGATATCCTGCGCCAGGTCATGGTCGAGTTCGAACATTGAACGGTCCTTTGGGTGTCAGGGTTTTGGGCTCGGGCACAGCAGCCCGGTGCAAGTGCTGTGCAAAAGCACAAAGACAGGCACGCCGCAGTCCCCGAGACTCGTCAGGGCGAGCGCCGGAACAGGCGACGCGGCGACAACCATAACAACAGAGAACCCGATCATGGCATACAGCCCCGCCCCTGACCAAGGCACGGACACCAACCGCAACGCGCTGTACCGGCGCATCACCCTGCGGCTGATTCCGTTCATTTTCATCTGCTACCTGTTCAACTACCTGGACCGCGTCAACGTCGGCTTTGCCAAGCTGCAGATGCTCGACGCGCTGAAGTTCAGCGAAACGGTGTACGGCCTTGGCGCCGGCATCTTCTTCATCGGTTACGTGCTCTGCGGCCTGCCGAGCAACCTGGCACTCAACCGCTTCGGCCCGCGGCGCTGGATCGCGCTGATGATGATCGCCTGGGGCAGCCTCTCCACCTGCCTGCTGTTCGTCACAACACCCACCGAGTTCTATGCCTTGCGCCTGCTGACCGGCGCCGCCGAAGCCGGCTTCTTCCCGGGCGTGGTGCTGTACCTTTCGCGCTGGTTCCCGGCGGCCCGTCGCGGTCGCATCATGGCCCTGTTCATGTCGGCGATCCCGGTTTCGGGCCTGCTCGGCGGGCCGTTCTCCGGCTGGATCCTCCAGCACTTCGCCGCCGGCCAGCACGGCCTGGCCGGCTGGCAATGGATGTTCCTGATCCAGGGCCTGCCGACCGTTGCCCTGGGTGTACTGGCGGTGTTCCTGCTCAGTGACGGCTACCAGAAAGCCGCCTGGCTGAGCCCGGCCGAACGCCAGCTGATCGCCGCCGACCTCGAGGCCGATGCCGCCAGCAAGCCGAGCACCACCGGCGACGGCGTGCTCGCCGTGTTGACCAACCCGCTGATCTGGACCTTCGGCTTTGTCTACTTCTGCATCCAGAGCGGTGTGTACGCGATAAACTTCTGGCTGCCGTCGATCATCAAGAACATGGGCTTCGACAACCCGCTGCTGATCGGCTGGCTCAGCGCCATCCCGTACCTGCTGGCCGGCGTGTTCATGATCCTGTGCGGGCGTTCGGCCGACCTGCGCAACGAGCGCCGCTGGCATCTTGTGGTGCCGATGCTGATGGGCGCCATCGGCCTGCTGATCGCGGTGAACTTCGCCGGCAACCCGGCCATCGCCATCCTCGGCCTGTCGATCGCCACCATGGGCGCGCTCACCGGCCTGCCGATGTTCTGGCCGATGCCCACTGCACTGCTCAGCGCCGGCGCGGCTGTCGCCGGCCTGGCGATCATCAACTCGGTGGGCCAGATGGCCGGTTTCCTCAGCCCGTACCTGGTCGGTTTCATCAAGGACCAGACCGGCTCGACCGATGCCGCGCTGTATTCGCTGGCGGCGTTGATCGTGCTGGGTAGCCTGGTGGCCTTGCGGGTTACCCGGGCTGGTGCGCTGAGTACTGCAAGGGCCAGTTGAGGCATTCGCGGGTAAACCCGCTCCCACAGGATCACCACCAACTCGAAGATTGTGGGATCCATGTGGGAGCGGGTTCACCC